>JAHWJX010000130.1 GCA_019348195.1 Pseudomonadota bacterium
AGGTCGGCCACCCCGGCCCCCTTCATCGCGGGGGCGCCGGACGCGGCCGATCCTGTCTCGGCGTCCACCAGCCGCGAGATCGCCTCTGAGGTGACCGACGCCTTCGCCCCAACCACCTCGAGCGAGGCGCTCCGCCCCGGCTTCCCCCAGGGGGTCGCAACAGGCGTGGAGCCCGCAGTCTGGACATCTCCGAAAGGCGACGGGGCGGCGCTTAGGCCGGCTTGGGCCTTCACGGGCGTCGCGAGCGGAGAGGCCGGGCTCGGCTCCTGCAGAGCGAAGACGGCCTGCATCATAGCGGCAACCGAGACGTCCGCCGGCGCCGAGGCCGCGACCGCGGCGGGCGCTTCCGCCGCTGCGGTGGGCGCGTTCACGGTGGACGCGGCATCCACGCCCAGCGCCGACGCCAGCACCCCGGCGAAGTCCGACGCGGCCTCCCCGGCGGCGCCGACAGAGCTTGCGCCGGTTGCAGAGACGGCCCCAGGAGCGTTGATGAGCGCAGCGGCGTGCATGCGGGCCTTTCGGTCCGATGGTTCAGCCGCGCTTGCTGCGCGAGGAGGTTCACCAGGGTCCAAGCAACCACCGGGCCAAGCGCTTCGCCGCTGTTTGCATTGAGGATTTTACGGCTGACGCCCGGCGCCGAACGCGCCTCCCGGCAAGAGCTGCCGGGTCCGACCTGCCGGGCGCCTCCTCGCCCTGTGGCGCCGGCCTTGCGGGGAGGGAACGGGCGCTCGTTGGGGGCGCATAAGCCTTGTGAGGAAAAACAAGGAGTTGGAGGCCTGGCTGCGGCGAGAACGCCCGTGGACCCGGTCAGGGTTGCCTAGCGATCGGCAAGATCGGCCGGGTGAGGAGCGCAACAATGTCGCTGACCAGCGCCTTGAACATCGCGAGTTCGGGCATGCGCGCCGCCCAGACCGGGCTGCGCACCGTGTCCGACAACATCGCCAATGTGAACACGCCCGGCTTCGCGCGGAAGATCGTCGACCAGTCTCCCACGGTGATCAGCGGGGCCGGCGCCGGCGTTCAGGTGGACGGCGTGCGACGAGCCACCGACAGCTATCTTCAGAGGGCGATGCTCGACGGCGCAGCCGAAGTCGGGCGATCGGGCGTTGTAGCCGAGTTCCTCGACCGTGCTCAGGGCTTGTTCGGCGATCCGAGCGAGAAGTCCTCCTTCTTCAACCGCCTGGACCCGATCTTCACAGCCTTTTCGCTGGCCAGCGAGAACCCGACCTCCGGATTGCGGTTGAGCGAAGCGGTCGTGCAGACCAAGCGCTTTTTCGACGACGCCGGCCAGATCGGCTCCGAACTCCGGGAACTGGGTCGCCAGACCGGAGTGCGTATGGAGTCCATCGTTAGCCGCGCGAACGGGCTGCTCGACGACATCAACGCCCTAAACTCGGAGATCTCCCGCTCCGTGGTGACCGGCCGCGACGCCAGCGGGGCGGAGAACGTGCAATCCCGCCTCATCGACGAGCTCAGCAAGCTGATCGAGATCAAGGTCGGCTCCGGCCCACGGGGCGGGGTCAGCCTGGCCGTGGCGGACGGGAGCCTGCTCACCGGCGAGAACCGGGGCCGCTTCGAACTTGCGTCCGAGAACGGCGGACCACCCTCGGTCCGGCTGAAGTTCGACTTCGGCCGACCGGTGGTGCTCGCCGAGGGCTTGGGGGGCGGCGAGCTCAAAGGGCTGATCGAACTGCGCGACAAGATCCTGCCGGAGTTGGGGGAACAGTTGGGCGAGTTCACCACGCGCGCCGCCGACGCCCTCAACCGCGCCCACAACGCAGCCTCCACCGCGCCCGCACCGGCTAAGCTTGTGGGACGGCCCATCAACACCCCGATCGCGAACGCCGTCGAAGGCTTCAAGGGCCGAACGGCCGTGGTTGTCACAAACCCGGACGGCACGGTGAAGCGCCGCGTGGACATCGACTTCGACGCGCGGACCTTCTCGGTGAACGGCCAGCCGCCCACGAGCTGGACGCCCGCCGACTTCAGGCAGGGTCTCAGCGACAAGCTCGCTCCGGACGGCGGCGTTTCCTTCGACGGCGTGCTCGAGATCGCCGCCAGCGCCGGAGGGGGCGTGAGCATCGTCGACGACCCGGCCGCCCCCAGCCATCGGGCCGGGCGAGGGTTCTCGCATTATTTCGGCATGAACGACCTCGTGACCTCCCCGGAACCGGTGTTCTACGACACGGGCCTGACAGCGGCCGACCCGCACGGCTTCGTGGCGGGCGGGGAGATCAGCTTCCGGTTCAACGACGGAAGCGGGGCCCGGTTCGCCGACGTAAAGGTCGCGATCCCCACTGGCGGCACTCTGGGCGACCTCCTGGGGGTGCTCAACGGAGCCAGCGGCGTCGGCCAAAGGGGATCATTCAAACTCGAGAACGGGGCGCTCCGCTTCACCAGCAAGGTCCAGCCTCTGGTCTCCCTGACGGTGCTGGAAGACCGTACGGCGCAGGCGAACGGAGGCGAGAGCCTTGCCGCGCTGCACGGCCTGGGCGCTCAACGCGCCCTGCGCGCCGAAACCTTCTCCGTTCGATCCACCATCGCCTCGGACAACAAGCAGCTGTCCATGGCGCAGTTCCAGTGGAACGCCGGTGTGGGCCAGGTCGGCCTCGCGCGCGGGAACGGCCAAGGCGGGTTCGGCCTGGCCCAGGCGTTCGAGACCAACATCGCCTTTGATCGGGCCGGTGGCGCCACCGCCACCGTTGCTTCGGTGGCCAACTACGCCGCGCAGATGGGCGGCGGCCTGGGCAGCCGAGCCTCCATCGCGGAGGAACGGCAGGCCGGGGCCGAGATCGTCCTCCAAGAGGCCGCCGCGCGCCGCTCCTCCGTGGAGGGCGTGAACCTCGATGAGGAGCTCGTCCAGCTCACCGTTTACCAGCAAGCGTTCAACGCCTCCGCCCGCCTGATCACGGCGGCGAAGGAGATGTACGACGTGCTGCTTTCCATCGCCTAGAGAGGATCGCCGTCATGAGCCGCGTGTCCACCGCCTACGCCTTCCAGAGGGGCGCCGCCGATTTCCTCCGGGTCCAGTCCAAACACGTCGAAGCCAACCGTCAGATCGCCGACGGCAAGCGCGCGGTCGACCTGAAGGGCTTCGGGCGCCAGTCCGAAACCCTGATTGCGGCCAAGACCGTCGAGGCGCGAGCGAACGGCTTTGTCGAGATGCACAAGATCCTGACCGGACGCCTGGAAGCCCAGAACCTCGCCCTGGAGCGTGTGGCGGACGTGGCCGACCAGTCGCGCCAACTCGTGATGTCGGTCATCTCCTCCGAACGGGCGGACAGCCTGCTCAAGACGCTGGACAGTCTTTTCGGACAGGCGGCTGACGCGCTCAATTATCGTCACGAGGGGCGTTTCCTGTTCGCCGGGTCCCAGCTCGACACCGAGCCGGTGGCGATCACCACCATGGCAGGTCTCACGGCCGCGCCGGCCACCGCGGAGGCCTTCAACAACGATGAAACCCGAACGCAAAGCCGCCTCAGCGAGACTGCGACCCTGACCACCGGCTTCTTGGCGGACGAACTCGGAACGGAGCTGTTCGAGGTGTTCAAGTCGGTCCAGGCCTATCACGAGGGGCCGAACGGGCCGCTCTCGGGCACGCTCACCCAGGACCAGACGAACTTCCTCAAGGGGAAGCTCGGCGAGTTCATAGAGGTGCACGACAACCTCCTCGGCCAGGTCGCCGAGAACGGCCTCATGCAGAACCGCGTCGACGATGCTCGTGACGGCCAATCGAAGCGGGCGACCAACCTTCGCATCTTCATCGCGGACACTTCCGAGATCGACTACGCGGAAGCCATCTCTCGTCTGCAGCAAGCCGAACTGGCGATTCAGGCCTCGGCCGCGGCTTTGAAGTCCCTGAAGGAAAGCTCGCTCCTGAACTTCCTCCCTGTGTGAACCCTCACCAGGCGAGCGCGGGAGCGAGGTAGTCTGCGCGCGCGTCTTCGTGCTCCAGCCGCGCGGCGGCCCGGACCGGGTCCAGAGCGCCGTTCGGACCGGCCAGCTCCTGGGTGTGGATGCCCTCGGCCACGAACAAGAGGGGCAGCCCCTGCCCGTTCGCGCCCCGCACGTCGGTGGCGATACCGTCGCCGATAGCCAGCACGCGGGTGCGGTCGGTCGCCCCCCCCGCCGCCTGCACGGCCGCCAGGGCCAGGCGGTATATGGGGGCGAAGGGTTTGCCCTCCATGATCACCGTCCCGCCCAGCGCCTCGTACACATCGGCCACGGCGCCGGCGCAAGGCACGAGG
>JAHWJX010000131.1 GCA_019348195.1 Pseudomonadota bacterium
GGCTTTTGCCGTGGGCTAACCAGCCGGCCCGTTAACGGGAAGCTGTCAGTATCTGATGCTTAGCTGGTCCCCGGACCCCCCGGAGACCACCGCCTTGCCGGCTTCGAAACCATTCACCACGCCGCCCGGCTTGCGCGGCGCCGGCCTCGCCGTGGCGGTGTTCGTGCCGCTGATCCTGGGCTGGACCGGTCTGGAGCTTCAGCGTGAGCTCTCCCGCACGGAACGCCAGAGGGTTGAGCTTGATCGCTCGCACGCCACCCGCTCGCAGATCCAGAAGGTGTTCTCGCTGGTGCAGGACGCCGAAACCGGTCAGCGGGGGTACATCATCACCGGTCAGCCCCGATTCCTAGAGCCGTATCAGGAGGCGCAGCACCAGTTGGCGTCGCAGCTACGGCTGCTGGATAGCTTGTTCGTCCAGGAGCCGGCGCAACAAGCGCGTTTGACCGCGCTACGCTCCGGAATACGCGCAAAGGCCAGGGTGAACGAACAGGGCATCGAGGCGCGACGACAGCAAGGCGCCGCCGCCGCAACCGCCATCGTGGCGACGGGCGAAGGTAGGCGGGCCATGGACGAAATCCGCAGTGTCGTCCGAGAGATGACGCTGGCCGAAGCGGCCTCGCTGGACGGCCGCCGGCGTGAAGCCGCCCGCCTGACCGTCGAGACGCGACGGACGGTGCAGCTACTGTTCGGAATGCTGGTGGCGGTTCTTGCCGGCGTCGCCCTGCTTGTGTGGCGTTCGACGCGTGTGCGCCAGGCGCTGCTCCGCGAGGTCAGGTCTCAGGCCGCGCGCCAGCAGGCGGTGTTCGACAGCACCATGGACGCCATCATCACTCTCAACGCCAGCGGCAGCATCGAGTCCGTCAACCGGGCCGCCCAGACCCTGTTCGGCTATGAGGCCGCGGAGCTGAGCCGTCGCGACATCAGTTGCCTGGTGGACGTCACCGAGGAGATGGAGGGGAGCTTTCTGTCCCGTTTGAACGCGTCCAGCCCGATCGGGAATGGGGTCGTGAAGCAGACCACCGCGCTCCGTAAGGACGGGAGCCGTTTCCACGTCGAGGTGGCGCTCAGCGAGATGAGGCTTCCCGACGGCGTGCGCCTGGTGGCCGCGGTGCGCGACATCTCCGAACGCAAGCGCGTTGAGCGCATGAAGGACGAGTTCGTCTCCACGGTGAGTCACGAGCTGCGGACCCCGCTGACCTCCATCGCCGGGTCCTTGGGTCTGCTAAGGGGCGGCGCGGCCGGTCCGTTGCCGGAAACCGCGGGGCGGTTGATCTCGATCGCAGCCAACAACTCGGAACGCTTGGTCCGGTTGATCAACGACATCCTCGACATGGAGAAGATCGCCGCCGGCAGCATGCCGTTCGAGATGCAACCGCTGGGGCTGCGCGCCCTGCTCGCCAGATCGATCGAGGGGCTGAACGGCTACGCCGATCAACTCGGGGTCAAATTCGTCCTGGAGCCCGGGCCGGAGGTAGAAGTGAAGGCCGACCCCGACCGCCTGGTCCAGGTCGCCACCAACCTGCTTTCGAACGCGGCCAAGTTCTCGCCGGTTGGATCCGTGGTCGAGGTCACCGTTTCCGGCGACGAACACGGCGCCCGGGCCTCCATACGCGACCACGGCCCCGGCATCCCCGAGTCCTTCCGCCATCGCATCTTCTCCAAGTTCGCCCAGGCGGACAGCTCCGACACCCGCCAGAAGGGCGGCACAGGTCTGGGCTTGGCCATTGCGCGTGAGATCGTCGAGAAACATGCCGGTCGCCTCTCGTTCGAGACCCAGACCGGGCGCGGAACGGTGTTCCACATGGACCTCCCGCTCGCGGGCGGTCGGCGGGCCTCAGCGCCGGTCGCGCCGAGCGCGCCGCGTGAGCTCATCGATCCGGCGGCCCCCCGGCCGTTGATCCTCCACGTCGAAGACGATCCCGACGTGGGCGAGGTGGTCTATTCAGCGCTGGGCGAGGGCGCCGAGGTCATCACCGTGTCCACCCTGGCGGCCGCGCGCAAGCTGTTGAAGGTGCGCACGCCCGACGTGATCATCCTTGATCTCGGACTTCCGGACGGCTCCGGCGAGCTCCTGTTGCCGGAGCTGGACAAGGGTGGCGTTCCGGTGGTGCTGTACTCCGCTCAGGACGTGGAGGAGCGACTTCGGCGGCAGGTCTCGGCGGCCTTGACCAAGTCGAGAACTTCCGTCGATGGACTCGTCAGCACCGTGCATCGCCTGACCCAAGCGGCCTGAGGGGATGATGAGCAAGCTGAACATCCTTTATGTCGACGACGAGCCGGACATCCGCGAGGTGGCGTGCATGTCGCTGGGCCTGGACCCTGACCTTGAGGTCCGCGCGGTGGACTCTGGGCAGCAGGCCTTGGCCCTGCTGGAGAGCGGATCCTGGCGTCCGGACGCGGTGCTGCTGGACGTCATGATGCCCGGGCTGGACGGACCGGGGACCTTGCAGGCCTTGCGGACGCTCCCCGGCTACGGGAGCACGCCGGTGGTGTTCATCACGGCCCGGGCGCAGCCGCACGAGCAGCACCGTTACGTGGAGCTGGGCGCTGTTGGCGTGATCACCAAGCCGTTCAACCCCATGACCCTGGCTGGCGAACTCCGGACCCTGCTGAGCGGCCATGGCGCCTGACGGCGGGGATTTTCTGGCGGCGCTGCGTGATCGCTTTCTGCGGCGCGCCGCCGAGGAACTCCACGCCCTGATCAGCGCGCTGGAGCGGCTGCCGCAGCCGTCGTGACGCCGAAGCCTTTGCGGGTCATGGCGCCCCAGGAGTGGGACTTCCGCAGGAACTGCCAGGTCCCTTGCAGCCGCCAGAAGTTGTTGAGCTGTCGGTAGCCGAAGTTCTCCAGCACCGCCGCGACCGTCAGGATCAGGAGGTCGCGCGCGCGTGGAAAACGGCGAAGCTCCGCCTCCTCCAGGCAAAGCGAGCCCACACTGATCGCCACCCCGAAGGTGAAGCTGACCGCCAGGAAGGCCAGGAGGTGGTCCAGCGACAGCAGGCCGGCCATCCAGAAGCCCGGGATCAGGATGTAGCCGAGGGCCTCGATGAGGGGGCCCAGGGTGTCCACCAGCAGGATGTTGCCGAAGGCCGCCCAGCCGATGCGGCCGTACCGCGGGTTGAAGAGCATCCGGCGGTGCCGCCAGAAGGTCTCCAGCGAGCCTCGGTGCCAACGCGCGCGCTGCCGGCCGAGGACCGTCAGGCTTTCGGGCGCCTCGGTCCAGCAGACGGGTTCGGGAATGAAGGCGATCCGATAAGGAAGCTTGGCGTCCCGGAAGTGGCGATGAAGCTTGACCACCAGCTCCATGTCTTCACCCACGGTCTTCAGCGTGTAGCCGCCCACCGCCACCACGGCGTCGCGCCGGAAAAGGCCGAAGGCGCCGGAGATGATCAGGAGCGAGTCCAGCCGGCTCCAGGCCAGGCGCGCCATCAGAAACGCCCGGAGGTATTCAACGGTTTGCAGCAGCGCCAAGGGAGAGCGCGGCAGCCCCACGGCCGTCACCCGGCCGCCCTCGATGCGGCACCCGTTGGCGATCCGCACCGTGCCCCCTGCGGCCACGGTCCGCTCCGGAGCGCGCCGTAGTCGCCCGCCGCACCCAGGGCTTCCAGCAAGACCACGCGCAGCGCGTCCGCCAAGCCGTCCAGCGCCAGCGCTTCCCTCACCTCCTGCGGGCGTTCGCGGGCGATGGTGGTTACGATGTCGGCGAACAGCTTGGACCCGGACCAGCGGCCCTTGCCCGCCAGAAGTTCCGTAAGCGGGGGTGCGGCGCCCAGTTGAACCAGGCTGCGCAAGGCGGCGGCTTGCAGGGCTGTGTCCGCCTCTTCCAGCACCGCGCGAAGGGTGGCCACTGTGGGCGCTCCGGGGAAGAAGGCCAGGGCTTCAAGCGCGCTCAGCCGGACTGCGCGTGTGGAGCGCACCCGCCGCGCACGCGGGTGCAGCCGCATGCCCCGCAGCGCGGTGCAAAGGCGCTCGTGATCCACGCCGCGCACCAGATTGAGGAACTCGAGCGCCGTTTCGACCAGGAGCCATGGCGTTTCCGCACAGGCCGCGAGTTCGGTCGCGGCGTCCTCCCCCGCCAGGAGCAGAGTGATGGC
>JAHWJX010000132.1 GCA_019348195.1 Pseudomonadota bacterium
CGCCAGCTCCTGCCGCCGTCGGCGTTCCTGTCCGTGGCCGACGACACCGGGCTGGTCGTCGGCATCGGCCGCCACGTGCTCGAGGTGGCGGCGCGGCAGGTGGCCCAGTGGCGTCTGCTGCCGGGCGCCGCCGACCTGCGGCTGTCGGTCAACCTCTCCGGCCAGGAGCTGCTGGTGCCCGAGCGCGCCGAGCAGATGCGCGCGCTGCTCGTCGAGCTCGGGAGCCGTGAGCCCGGGCGCTAGCCTCCGCACATGCCGACGTACGCCGTGAAGCTGCTCGCCGCGGGGCTGACCGCCTGGCTCGGCTGGGCGGCGCTGACCATCACGCAGACCGACTCCACCCAGGGGCTGTGGTTCTTCGCCCTGCAGGAGACGCTGTTCTGGTCCGGCGTGCTCCTGCTGGGCGCGACGCTGCTGGCGCACGTGCTGGCCAAGCACGCCGCCTGGAGCGCCGACCAGGCGCTGCGGCCGGAGCCCGAGGACCAGGGCGTCGAGTCCTGGGCGCCGCACGAGCCGGGCGCCTGACCGGCTCCTACAGCAGGGTGAGCGCCTCGACCGACGGGAAGTGCTGCTCAGGGCGGAGAAAGGCTGCCAGCTCGGTCTCGATCACCTGTCCGTAAAGATCCTCGTCGAAGTCGAAGAGCCAGGCCTCCAGTCGGGCTTGGTTGCCGCCAACGGTCGGGTTCTCCCCGATGTTGCTGACACCGTTGAAGGCGCGGCCGTCCGGGAGCCGAGTGCGGCTGGCGTAGATGCCGAACCTAGGGCGGACGTAGTCGCCGAGGGCGACATTGGCGGTGGGAAAGCCCAGGGTGCGGCCGAGCTGGCGGCCCTGGACCACCTCGCCTTCGATGGCGAAAGGCCGGCCCAGGATGAGGGCGGCCTCCTCGGGGCGGCCGGCTTCGAGCGCCAGGCGCACCGCGGTGGAGGAGAGCTTTCGGCCCTCCTCGTCGGCGACCGGCTGGACGATGGTGACGCCGAAGCCGAAGCGCTGGCCGTAAAGACGCAACAGGTCGCCGTCGCCCGTGCGGCCCGCGCCGAAACTGAAGTCGAAGCCTGCGACGACGTGGCGGACGGCCAGACCTTCCGCGAGAACCCGGCGGGCGAAGTCGGCGTCGGTCATGCCGGCCATCTCGGCGTCGAAGGGCAGGGCGTAGAGGCGCTCCACGCCCAGAGCCGCCAAGGCGCGGGCGCGCTGGGCGTCGGTGGTCAGGCGGAAGTGCTGGACCTCAGGCTGGAACCATCGGCGGGGGTGGGGGTCGAACACGGCGGCGGCTACGGGCGCATTCAGGGCTTGAGCCACCTCGGCGGCGGCCGCCACCACATGGGCGTGCCCGCGATGCACGCCGTCGAAATTGCCGATGGCCACCACGGCGCCGCGGTCGGCGGCCCTCAGATCTCGCCAATCGCCGACGAGTCTCAAGCCGCCGCGGCGCCTCGCCGCCGGCGGGGGACGCGGACCAGGGCCTCGCCTTCCAGGGCGGGTTCGCCGTTCACCAAGGCGGTGGTCTCTAGCACCACGCGGGCGGACTCGCGGTCTATGGACTTCACGCGGACGCGGGCGGTGACCGTGTCGCCGATCCGGGTCGGGCGGGCGAAGCTGAGCGTCTGCTCCAGGTAGAGCGCGCCGGCGCCGGGCAGCTTGGTGCCTACCACGGCGGAGACGAAGGAGGCGGGCAGCAGCCCGTGGGCGATGCGGCCGCGGAAGGCGGTGGTGCGGGCATAGGCGTCGTCCATATGCACGGGATTGTAGTCGGTGGAGGCTTGGGCGAACTGGTCGATCTGTTCGGCGGTGACCAAACGTTCGATCTCGGCGGTCATGCCGACTTCGAGTTCGTCCAGGATGTAGCCGCGCACTGGTTCGCTCATGGTCTCGCCCCATAGTGGGTTCGAGCGCGGGACGCTACCGAGCCTAGCCCCAGGCGATCGTCGCTCCTCCGTCGGCCACGACCGTCTGGCCGGTGACTTAGCTGGCGGCCGGACCGATGCCGCGTGAACTGCCGGTGACGATGGCGGCGCCGCCGGAGAGGTCGAACAAGCTCAAATCGGAGTCCTCGCGCCGGCAGGCTTAAAGCTCGGTTAACCTTTAGGGCGCGGAGCTTCAATCAGGGCGGAATCAGCGCATGTTCAATCGGGATGATTCGAGGGACGGAGCGGAGCCCATGCGGCTGATGACCCTGGCGTTCACCGCCCTGGCCTACACCTGCCTGGGGCTGACCACGGCTGTGGTGCTGTGGCGCATGGGCGGCGGCTGGGGCGCGGGCGCCGCGGCAGCCATAGGCGCGGTGGCCCTTTTCGTGGCCATTCACGCGGCGGTCACCCAGCGGCTATCCACGGACAGCATGCGACACGACGTGAACCGCATGCGCGACGCCAACCTGATCTTCGCCGACGAACTGGAACGCACCCAGAGCGATCTCGCCAAGCTGGGCGCCATCGTTCACGAGGAGAAGACCAAGCGGTCTCAGGTGCTGAGCACCGAGATGCGCATGCTCGAGGAACTCGTCCGCAAGATGAGCGACACCATGGAGGCGCGGCTCAAGTCGCCCCTGCCGGTGGCGGTGGAGCCTGCGCCGGCCGAGGCGGGGGCCAAGGTCGTGCCGCTGCGCGCCAATCAAGGCGAGACGCTGCTGCAGACCGTGCGCGACGCGCTCGCGGATAATCGCGTGGACCTGTACCTGCAGCCGGTCGTGAGCCTGCCGCAGCGGCGGACGGTGTTCTACGAGTCCTTCTCCCGCCTGCGGGACACCACCGGCCGGGTGATGCTCCCGGCCGAGTACCTGCCCGCTGCGGAGCCGGAGGGCTTGGTGTCCGCGATCGACAACCTGCTGTTGTTCCGCTGCGTGCAGATCGTGCGCCGGCTGGCCAAGCAGGATCGCAAGGTGGGCATCTTCTGCAACATCAGCCTGCACTCCCTGGCCGACGAGGATTTTTTCCCGCAATTCCTGGAGTTCCTGTCGCAGAACAAGGACCTGTCGGGAGCGCTCATCTTCGAACTCGGCCAGGCGGCGTTCGAGGCGCGGGGCGGAGTTGAGGCGCGCAACATGGCCAAGCTGGCCGATCTCGGCTTCCGCTTCTCGCTGGACAAGGTGAGCGACCTGGACCTGGACGCGCGCGACCTGAGCCGTTCGGACGTCAAGTTCGTCCGTGTCGCGGCCAGCGTGCTCACCGAACAGCTGACCGAGGTCGACGGGCGCCTGACGCTGAGATCGGCCCTGGACCTCGACGCGGCGGACTTCGCGGGGCTGGCCCGCCGCCACGGCGTGGAGATCATCGCGGAGAAGATCGAAACGGAGAAGCAGGTTCTCGAGGTGCTCGATCTGGATGTGAAGTTCGGTCAAGGGCACCTGTTCGGCGAACCTCGGGCCATCCGTGAGCAGGTGCTGGCCGAGACGGCGCCTCCCCCCGACTTCCTGCAGCGCTCGCTGGGGCGTCGGGTGGCGTGACATCGGCGCCGGTCCGCGTTAGCGGCCGCGCATGATGCAACCCAAACTGATCGGCGGCCTCTCGGAGGTCGCAGCGGCCTTTGACGCCGTGCTCTGCGACATCTGGGGCGTGGTTCACAATGGCCGCGCGCGACACGCGGCGGCCTGCGACGCCCTGGTCCGATTCCGGCGGGAGCGTGGGCCGGTGGTGCTGATCTCCAATGCGCCCAGGCCGGCGGCGGCCGTTATCGCGCAGTTGGACGCCTTGGGCGTGCCGCGCGAGGCCTGGACAGCGGTGGTGACGAGCGGGGACGCGACCCGAGCCGCTCTCGCCGAGCGCGCCCCGGGGCCGGTCTGGGTGATCGGGCCCGAGCGGGACAAACCTTTGTTCGAAGGGATCACGCTGGACTACGCCGGGCCGGAGGATGCGGCCTTCATCTGCTGCACCGGCCTGATCGACGACCACCGGGAAACGGCCGAGGACTACAGGGAGCGTCTGCGAGAACCG
>JAHWJX010000133.1 GCA_019348195.1 Pseudomonadota bacterium
GCTGCTCAGCAGCGCGACCGTGCTGGCTCCCGCGAGCGCGTTCGCCCAGGACGCGCAGGTGCCGTGCGACGCCTACGCCCGCACCTGCCCCGCCATCCCCGGACAGCCGATCGAGGGCAGCACGCCGGGTCAGCCCGCCCAGGGCGGTGGCGGCACCGTTGACCAGCCCGCTGCGGGCACCAACCCCGGTGGCGGCACCGTGGAGCAGCCCGTGGTGGACGCCAACCCGATTCAGGGCGGCGGCGGCGGCGCAGCCGAGCTTCCCGCGGCCGTCGGCGGCGAGACGGTCACCGAGACCGTCACGCAGCCCGCCGGCATCGGCGGGGGAGCGGTGACCGGCGGTGCGGGCGGTGGGACGGGAGATGGGCGTGCCCGTGGTCGATCTGCACGCCATGACCGCGGCCTTCTATGAGGCCCTGGGTCCGGAGCGCAGCAGGCTCGCCTTCTCCGACCGCGGCCGGGACGGCACTCACCACAACAACTACGGGGCCTATGTGCTGGCCCAAAGCGTGGTGGAGGGCGTTCGGCGACTGAACCTGCCCTTGGCGCGCCATATCCTGCCAGACGTGAAGGGCTTCGATCCGGCGCGCCCCCTCCCGCCTGAGATGTTCACCCTGCCCAGGAGCCTAGCAGCCTCCCCAGAGCGCCCGGCCGGGTCCTGACTCTGGCGGCGCGTTTCAGGCCGTTGGCTCGGGGCGAGGGCGGGCGGAGAGCGCGCCTTGGGTGAACCCGGGAAGCCGAACGGATCGCCTGGACTCTTCAGGCACGGCAGGAACTTGCAACATGTGAGACGCTGTCCCTTCTTGTGGGTATCACTTGCCAGCGGGCGGGTCTAAGCTCCTGCGGCGGAAGACGCCGGACCATTGCGCGATGCGTCTCGGGAGGACGGTTCATTGAAACGGGGTTGGGGAGCTCTCGCCACCTTGGCGGCGGCGCTGTGGGCGGCGAGCACGACGGTCGGGGCTCAGCAGGATGCGAAAGCGCCCTATGTGCTGACCTCGTTCAGCAACGCCAGCCAGTCCGCCATGGACGTCTACGCGTCCGAGGACGGAGCGAGGTTCGAGCCCCTGGCGCTCAAGGCCTATGTTCCGCCGCAGGGGCTGATCCGCGACCCCAGCGTGATCAAGCGGGCGGACGGCTTCTACTATGTGGTTTACACCACAGGCTGGAACAACGACGAGATCGGCTTCGCCCGCTCGCGCGACCTGAAGGCCTGGACCTTCCTGCGCAATCTGAAGGTTCCCCTGCCCCGGATCACCAATACCTGGGCGCCGGAGTGGTTCGTCGACGACGACGGCTCCGTCCACGTCATCTATTCGCTCTCGCAGAACGGCCCGAACGGCCAGTTCCAGCCTCACTTCATCACGGCAGAGGACGCGGCCCTGTCGCGCTGGAGCGCGCCCAGGCCGCTGAGCGGCATCGGCCCGAACTATATCGACGCCTTCGTGGTCAAGACGGGCAAGATCTACAACGCCTTCGTCAAGCAGGAGACGTCCAAGTTCATCGAACGCGCCACGGCCACCTCGCTCGAAGGCCCCTGGACGGTGGTGAACACGGGGGACTGGGCGGGCTGGGGCGGGCCCAACGAGGGGCAGGCGCTCACCCGAACCCCGGACGGCGGCTGGCGCATCTACTTCGACGAGTACATGGCCAAGCGGTACTGGTACAGCGACAGCCGCGATCTGAAGACCTGGACGCCCAAGAAGGAGCTCGCCGGACTGTCCGGCGCGGCACGCCACTTCACCGTGCTGCGGCAGGCGCCCTCACCCGCCCTCCCCCAGGCGCGACCGGCGGCCAGGCCGGGGCGCACCATCACCTGGGACCCCTACACCCTGATGGTGGACGGCAAGCGGACCTTCGTCTGGTCGGGCGAGATGCACCCCTTCCGGCTGCCGAGCCCGGAGCTGTGGCCGGACATCCTGCAGAAGATGAAGGCCAACGGGTTCAACACCGTCGCCTTTTACTTTGACTGGGGCTACCACTCGCCCAAGCGCGGCGTCTACGACTTCAGCGGCATCCGCGACATGGACCGGCTGCTGACGGAGGCGGAGAAGGCCGGACTGTATGTGATCGTCCGGCCGGGGCCGTACATGAATGCGGAGGTCTCGCGCGGCGGCTTCCCGGGCTGGCTGGTCACCCAGAGCGCGCGCGCCCGGACCGATGCGCCGGAATACATGGCGGCCGCCGAAGAATGGCTGACGGCCATCAACACCATCCTGCGCAAGCATCAGTTGACCGATGGCGGCGGCTCGATCATCGCCTATCAGATCGAGAACGAGCTGGACGTCGTTTCTCCCAGCCACGCCCGCTACATGCAGCGGCTTTATGACAAGGTGCGCGAGGACGGGATCACCGTTCCGATCTTCCATAACGACAAGGGCCGCAACGGCTATTGGACGCCCAGGAACTCAGGCGTGCCCGGCACGGTCGAAGGCCCCACCGACCTCTACGCCTTCGACGGTTATCCCGGAGGAGGCTGCAGCATCGACGGCACGCCGGGAGGCCCGAGCGCGGCTCCTGACTGGGGCATCTACGGTCCGGGTGGGGCGCGCGGGGGCGCCAGCGCGTCTCCGAACACGCCGGGATTTGCGGCGGAGTTCGGCGGCGGCTGGTTCGATCACTGGGGCAGCAACGGCCTCTATCCCTGTACGGCGCAGCGTATCGGCCCCGGCTACCAGCGCGTGTTCTACGGAACCAACATCGCCAACCGGCTGACCCTGCAGAGCTTTTACATGGTGTTCGGAGGCACGTCCTGGGGCTGGCTGCCGGCCCCCGTGGTTTACACCTCCTACGACTACGGAGCCGCCATCGACGAGGCGCGCGGCCCACGGCCCAAGCTGCACACCCTGAAGCAGATGGGTCAGTTCCTGGAGCGCACCGGCCCCATCGTGGGCGCCATGGACAAGGGCGCGGCGCTGCGCCTGCGCACGGAGGCGGTGAAGGTCTATCACAACGTCCACCCCGGCACGGGCACGCACCTCTATGTGGCCATGCACAACCCGTCCACGGCCCGTGGCGACGACGTCTTCGGCTTCGAGGTGGACACGAATGACGGCAAGTACGCCATCCCGCAAACGGGAACGCTGCGCATCCGGGGCCAGGACGCCAAGATGCTGCTGGCCGCCTATGACATGGAACGGCAGCGGCTGGTCTATTCCACCTCGGAGATGCAGACCCACCTGCGCCAGGGCCCGCAGGATGTGGCGCTGTTCTACGGGCGCGGCGGCGAGGACGGCGAGACGGTGCTGCGCTATGCGGCGCCGCCCCGGGTGGAGGTGCTGCAAGGCGAGGTGCAGAGCACCTTCGACGCGGCCAAGGGCGACCTGCGCCTCAACTACACGCACGCGGGGCTGAAGCGGGTTCGCATCAGCGGCGGGGGGCGGCCAACCCTGGTGCTGCTCATCGGCGACGAGGCCTCCGCCCAGACCTTCTGGCGACAGGAGACGGCCGCAGGTCCGGTTCTGCAGCGCGGGCCCACCCTTGTGCGCACCGCCGCCGTCCAGGGCTCCACCCTGACGCTGACGGGCGACACCGCCGCGGAGGAGCCGTTGGAGGTCTGGGCCCCGCCCAGTGTCCGCCGCATCACCTGGAATGGAACGGCGGTCGCCACCTCTGCATCGGACGGAGGCGGGGTCGTCGCGCGGCGTCCCCTACCCGGGCCGGCGCTCTTCCAGCTTCCCGATCTTACGCGAGCCGTCTGGCGTCACAGGGCCGGCTCGCCCGAGGCGCAGCCGGGCTTCGATGACTCCGCCTGGCAGGCCGGGACCAAGCGCGGCACGGCCAGCCCGACCCGGCCCGCT
>JAHWJX010000134.1 GCA_019348195.1 Pseudomonadota bacterium
CCCTCCACCAGCCAGCGTGGCTAGGGGGGCGCCGAGCACGAAGTCACGCCGGCGGAGGAGGAGAGCGCTGGGAAGACTCAGTTGCACCGCCCGCGATCGACCTGATCTCAGAACCTGTACTGCACGCCGAAGTTATATTGCCGCCCTGTGTGGCTGTAGACCAGCACGCTGTTCCGACGGGTGTCCTGGAACTGGTCGTTGATCGCGTCCGTCAGGTTCAGCCCCTCGAAGGTGAGTTTGACCTTGGGAGTCAGGTTGTACGAAGCCGCCGCGTCCACCGTCAGGGTCTCGTTGTAGCCATTGACGTCATTGCCGGTGTTCCCGCCCGGAACCTGGGAGAAGTAGCGGTCGCGGTAGGCCGCCGAGACCCGGGCGCTGAAGCGTTCGTCCTCATAGTAGAGGGTGCCGTTGTACGCCGTCTTGGACAGGCCGATCAGTTGACGAGCCATCCGCGTTTCCCCTGTCGCGGCCCTGGATCTTGCGCCCCGGTACCCATGCGATGATCGACATCCCGGGCCCTCGGACGCCGGTGTCGCTAATTGCTAAGTCTTTCAGCGCGCGGTGGGCAAGCGCCAAAAGACACCGGTGTCAAATATTTCTTGCAGTGTGGCTTTCCCGACGCTCTAGTGAGCTTCTAACGAACGGCGAACATACGCCGGTGGGGGATCTGCGATGCGGGATTCTGTATTCCGGGCCGCCTTGGCCGCTTCGTCTGTCTAGCGGCCCTTGCGACGGCCGTCTTGGCTCAAGATGCAGATCAGGCTTCTCTGCTTTTTCACGCCTCGGCCGATCGGGACCTCGCCGCCGAGGTGGCGCAAGGGGCGGCGGCGCCCCTCTTCTCCGATCGAGTGAAGATCGTCCCGACCGGGGTCTCCGGGGGGGCGATCGAGGCGGCCCACGACCAGATCCTGGCCTGGTCCGCGCCCGGCAACATCTACGCCCAGCGAGGAACGCTCGCCTTTTATTGGCGGGCTCGCGAGCCGGTCGGGTCCACGCCGTTCCCGATCTTCCGCGTGGGCTACGCCGATCACTCGAGCTGGGACATGACCTGGCTGCGGCTCGACTGGAACGGCCGGGGCTTCGACGGCTTCGTGACCGACACCAATCTGGCGCGCACCCGCGTGTCGCATCGCCTGGCGGCGCCGCCCCGGCCCGATGAATGGGTCCACCTCGCCTTCGCCTGGGACGAGGCCGCGGGCGTGCGTCTTTTCGTCAACGGTCGCGAAGCCGGGCGGCAGGACCGGGGCGCCGTCTATGACGCCGGCCTGTACGCCTTTGGACCGCACAGCCGCATCATCAGTCCGTATCAGGTGCAGAGCCGCTACAGCTTCATGCGGGGCGGCGACGTGGACGAGATCCGGATCTACGACCGCATGCTGACGCCGGAAGCCGTAGCCGCCCTGGCGCGCAACGCGGGCGCCGCGCCGCCGGCCACGGAGCCCGTCCGGTCAGAACTGTTGGCGGCTTTCCAGCGGCGCGAGGGTTGGGCCGCCGGATCGCCGCCCCCCTATCTGGAAGCTCCGGCCACCCGCGTGCGCAAGGTCGAGTTCACGGACGCGCGGGACGTCAAACAGTGGAACTGGAAGGGCAACGACGGAATACGCGAGACCACCTGGCCCGGCGTCTACAACCGCTCGCGGATCGCTGGCCGCAACGACTACTTCCAACTGCCCGACTGGAACGTGAACTCCCTAGGCGGGAAGACCGTCACCTACAGCCTGCCCGACGAGCCCTGGAACCGGCTCGAGATCGTGGGCGCCGCGCATGGCGCCCTAGAGTACGTGCCCGCCTCGGGCCCAGCCGCGAGGCTGGGCGCCCGGCCTCAGGGTCGGGAACGGACCTGGCATAGCGTCCCTGAGCGGCGGGGCGGGGCGGTTCGCTTCAACAACGTCGTGCAGGAGACCCCGATCCAGGAGATCGCGGCCTATCAGGTGGGTGCAGGCGCGCCGCCCAAGGGTGTGGCCGAGCTGACCTACACGGTGCGGGCGCAGGCCGCGCCGGATATGCCGGCCTTGGCTGAACTGAACACCTTTGTGCGCGGCCGTCGCCCTGCCGGGGAGCGCGCCACCGTGGTGGCCCTGCCTTCCGGGGCGCCGTCCAGTCCGCGGACAGGCAGGGCGGAGGCGGGGAGTCTGCCGTTCGTGAACCTCATGATTCCCGCCAGCTTCCGCGATACGGTTCCGGGTGGTCCCATCCGGCGCTTCGAGTACGGCTGGGAGGGGCTGGACGCCGGCCTGGACTGGATCGCGATCGACATCCCCGCCCTGAAGATCAAGCCTACCCACGGCGGGCTCGTTCCCCTGAACGTCCGCATCAAGGACCCGCTTTGGCCCGGTCGGGACCTGCTGGACATCAGTGTCTCGGTAAGGCCCGGTGAAGCTCGGACCTTATGGCTGGACACCCGGGACCGGCTGCTCCCGGAAGGCCGCAGTCTTTACCTGACGGTCGCCTCCGCCGCGCCCGAGTTCGGGACCGACGATCTGGACGGCATGAACCTGCGGCTGGTCTTCAAGCCCCGCGCGGCGGCGCTGGCCGAACATGAGAACGACCGGTTCCAGCAGGTCCGCGACAACATGGCCTTCGTCGTCGAGGAGCACCCCCGGGACAAACGGCTGGCCTTGTTCGACCGGCTGCAGGGCGACCTGTCCGATCTGCTGCGCGCAAATCCGGAGCACGTGCAGGGACGCGCCTACTGGGCGGAGATCAATGCGCATCAGCCGGCGCCGGCCTTCGCCCAGCCGACGCCGCCGGCAGGCGTACCGCTGTGGGCCTTCCGTCAGGTGGAGGATCTCAAGCGGGTCCGGCAATTCGTGAACTGGTGGATCGACGAGCGTCAGGCCAAAAACGGCGAGTTCGGCGGCGGGCTGTCCGACGACACCGACCTGCTCCAGCAATGGCCGCCTCTGGCGCTCATGGGTGTCGACCCCGACAAGGTGAAGAGCTCACTGAATGCGATGGTCGAGGCGGTTTACGCCAATGGCATGTTCACCAACGGCCTGAGCACGATCAAGACCGACGAGCTCCACGCCTATGAGGAGGGGATCAACGGAATCAGCGAGGCCATGTACCTGGCCTACGGCGAGCCGAAGGCCGTTGAGCGGCTGATGGCCACGGCGCGGGCCTATCCACGCATCATCCAGCCCAATGCGGCGGGGCACACTCACTTCGTCAGCAACTACTTCAGCGGGACGGACGTCTCGCGCGAGAGCGTGTGGGAGTGGTCCAAACCCTACTCCTACCTGGTGATCCACCCGGCGATCCTGCTGGCCGACTTCAACGGCGATCCAACCATGCGCAAGCTTATCACCGGCCTCGCGGACGGATGGCTGGCGCATGGCGACAGGCAGGCGGACGGCTCCCTGCTCCTGCCGGCCGAGATCAACTGGCGGACCGACGCCGAACGCGATCAACTGGCGACCACGCCTGGCGGCGTCACGGTGCTGCAGCTGTTCTGGGCTGCTTACCGACTGTCCGGCGACCCCAAATACCTCAAGCCGATCGAGGATTGGGCGGCGCGCGATATCTCGGGGTTGAGCACCATCACCGCCGACGCCGTGGACCTACTAGGGCGGCGCGACAGCTGGGGCCGCACCTTGACCGAGAGTGCGGCCCGACCGGATGCCAACAACTCCGCCCGCTACCAGGCTTGGCGGAACACGGGCGACAAGTCCCATCTCGCGGCCCTTTACGGCGAGGAGCTCAAGAC
>JAHWJX010000135.1 GCA_019348195.1 Pseudomonadota bacterium
CTTCACCAGGTATTCTCGGCCGACTGGGCCGGGCTTCGCGCACTTCCTTCGGAGCAGCGCGCCTGGATCGGTGCAGACGCGGCCTCGCTCTTCACGGAAATTGCCGAAGGGGCGGACGGCGGGTGGAGCGCGGGCTTCAAGCTGGTGGGCGGCGGCGGCGACTGGCTGTTCGTGCACTTTCGCCCCACCCTCGACGAGTTGGCGGAGGTGCAGCGCCGCGTGAGCGACAGCGCCCTGGGCGTGCACCTGCGTCGCGAGTACGACTACCTGTCCGTCACCGAGGCGGGGCTGTACCACGCCACCGCGCAGGCCGCCCAGGAGGCGAAGCCGGGGTCCGACGAGTACAGGCGGATGATCCAGGAGGCCATCGACGCCGAGGGTGCGTCGGACCACCTGCCGGTCGTCGTCGCCGCAGCCCGGGCGGTGATGGACCCCGTCTTCGACCTCACGGAGGTGCAGGTGATGGACGGCGTCCATCACCCGTCCGACACGGGCCAGCTCCACACCGCCGGCGTGCTGCGTTTCACCCCCGCACCCTAGGATCGGCCGGCGGCTCGGAAGGAGAGGTCCATGGCCGGATCGCGCGTCCTTGGCCGCCCCGGCGCTCCCCCGGTAGGCGAAGGCGACCTGCACGACCACACCCGCGGCAAGCTCCCCAACCGCTTTGCGGCCACCAGCCCCTCGGTTGCGCCTGAGCGCCTTGCTTCCGAGCGCCTTCGTGAGGGACCTTGCCACTTGCTCGCGCTCTACGGATTCGAGAAGAGGCTGGTCGTGCCGCTCAAGCTCCTGTTCGCCGGTCTGGGCCTCGCTGCCGGGCTTGTCAGCGGCTGCGCCACGCCATCCGACATGCCGACCCAGATCATTCCGACCGCTGCGGCAGGCTTGCCGCCTGCCGTGGTCGCGGCTGTGCGAGCCGCGCAGCCGGACTTCACGATCGCCGAAGCCGAGCTGAAGCTGCGCGACGGCCGGCGCTACTATGACGTGGAAGGCCGCCTCCCGGACGGCTCCGAGATCGAGCTCGACCTGCTGGAGTCGGACGGGGCCTGGGCCGTGGTGGAGATCCAGCGTGACATCGCCTGGGCCGATGCTCCCCAACCGGTGCGCGCTGCGGCCGCCGCCGGCCGCGCCGTCAACCCCGTCCGAGTGATCGAGAGCCGCCAGACGGACGGACGGGTGATCTATGAACTGTTCGCCCCCGGCCGTCCCGCCGCCCCCGCCTTGGAGGTCATGTTCGACAGGGGCGAGGCCTCCGTCCTGACCCACACCTGGCCGCTTGAGCACCACCCCGTCCAGAGGAGCCCCTGATGGGCGCCGAATGGCGCAGGCCTTCCTAACGCGGAGAGCGCGAGACGTATGAGGATCGGAACGCTTCGCTGACGGCCCGCTTCCGGTCTGGGCCCGGGGCGGCCAGCACCGTCACCCTGGGCGGAGGGACCTCGCTGTTCCCCAGGCCGTGCCGCGGCGCCCCGGCGCTCAGGGTGGAAGTCGGCTCGGCCTGGGGCTCTGGCCGAGGCTCAGGGACCGGCACGAGCAGCAGCTCCACCATGTCCGGCTCCAGCTGCAGCACGGACTCGGGAACCTCCGACTCGGGGAGTTCGGACATGGGTGGCTGGCTTTCCACGGCCTCGGCGCAGGCTGCCCGAGCTGGCTCCGGCCTACCCACCCCCTCGCGCGGACGCGCCGCGGCCTCCAAGTGCAACCGGCGCCGCGCGACCAGCTCCAACCGGATCTCGCCCGAACCGATGGCCAGGTCCTGGCAGGTCAGGCGGAAATTGCGCTTGGGCGGCGGGGGCGGCGGCTCGGGAGCCGAGGGCGGCGCGGCCGCCTCGCGGGGCGCCATCTGTCCGCCCGCCGCCATCAAGGCCAGAAAGGCGGAGTCGGACGCGGCCGTGGGCTCCTCCACCGACGTCCAACGCATGTGGTGCAGCTCGCAGGTCACGACGCCCAGCAGGAAGGCGACCATGCACAGCCCGGCGGCCAGGGGACCGCCCACGAGCCACACGGTCGCGGCGACCGCGAGAGCGAACAGCGGCACGAGCCATCGAAAGACGAGCAATCCGCTCATGCCGCAACCTAGGCCGATTCGGCCGCAACTCGCCGCATAGGCTTGGGATTCGCTGCCGAGGTGCGGGTCAGGTCTAGGCGGCGGCCTGACGCACGGCGCCGGCGACGCTGTTCACCACCTGCGCCACCAGGGCCTCGTCGTCGCCTTCCGCCATGATGCGGATCAGGGGCTCCGTTCCCGAGGCGCGGACCACCAGCCGGCCGGATCCGTTCAGGCTGGCCTCCCCGTCCGCGATGGCCGACTGCACCAGCGCGCTCTCCAAAGGCTTGCCCCCGGCGAAGCGCACGTTCTCCAGCTTCTGCGGCGCAGGCTCGAACTGTCGGGCCAGCGCGCTCATCCGCTGCCCCGTGCTGACCAGCAGCGACAGCACCTGCAGCGCGGCGATCAGCCCATCGCCGGTGGTGGAGTAGTCGGACAGGATCAGGTGCCCCGACTGCTCCCCGCCCAGGTTGAAGCCCCCTTCCCGCATCCGCTCCATCACATAGCGGTCGCCGACCCGGGTCCGCTCCAGCGTCAGTCCCCGGCCCGTCAGGAAGCGCTCCAGCCCCAGGTTGGACATGATGGTGGCCACCACGCCGCCGCCCTTCAGCTGCCCGCTCTCCAACCAGGCGCGGGCCACGATGGCCATGATCTGATCGCCGTCGACCACCTGCCCGGTTTCGTCGCAGATCAAGAGCCGGTCCGCGTCTCCGTCCAGCGCGATGCCCAGGTCGGCCCGGTATTCCTTCACGGCCCGGCTCATGGCCTTGGGATGGGTGGAGCCGCAGTCCGCATTGATGTTGAAACCGTCGGGGGAGACCCCGATCGGGATCACCTCCGCCCCGAGCTCATAGAGCGCGGTCGGGGCCACCTTGTAGGCCGCGCCGTTGGCCGAATCGATCACGATCCGCAGCCCGGCCAGGCTCAGGCTCCGTGGGAAGGTCGCCTTGATGATCTCGACATAGCGCGCCTGGGCGTCGTCGACGCGCAGCACCCGGCCCAGCTCGGTGGGCGCAGCCAGGCCCTCCTGCAGCCCTTCGCCCATGTGGGCCTCGATCTCGGCCTCGCGCGCGTCCGACAGCTTGTAACCGTCGGGCCCGAACAGCTTGATGCCGTTGTCGGCGAAGCCGTTGTGGCTGGCGCTGATCATGACGCCCAGGTCCGCCCGCATGGAGCGCGTCATCATGGCCACCGCCGGGGTGGGCAGCGGCCCGAACAGGCGAACGTCCATGCCCACGCTGGCGAAGCCGGCCACGAAGGTGAGAACGGTCAGCGCCCGGCCACGGAGCCGGTCGAACCAGCTCGCCAACACGGCGAAGGCCGGCTCGTACAGCACGGCGGCCTGCGTGAAGCCCAGCGCGATCCAGATGGCGTAGAACGCCGGAAGGCTCCCCACGCGCGACCAGGCGGCAACGAGCAGGGCGGCGGCGAGCGATCCGGCGCTCATCAGCATGCGCGCGCCGTGCCGGTCCACCCAGCGGCCGACGGGGATGGCAACGACGCCGGACACCAGCAGCGCCAGCGAGAACGCCCCCGTCATCTCCACGCGCGACCACCCCAACTCCCGCTCCATCGGCTGCAGGAAGACGGGGAAGGCGTAGGAGAGGATCCCGTACGAGATCGTTTCGGTGAGGGAGAGG
>JAHWJX010000136.1 GCA_019348195.1 Pseudomonadota bacterium
GCCACCAGTTCGCTCGATGTGGAGACCGAGCGCCAGGTCCAGGCCGCAATGGACGAGCTGATGGTGGGCCGCACCACAATCGTGATCGCCCATCGCCTCAGCACCATTCGCGGCGCGGACCGCATCCTGGTCTTCCAAAGCGGCCGGGTGGTGGAGGAGGGCCGCCACGGCGAGCTTCTTGCTCGCGGCGGGGCCTACGCCCGCCTCCATGCCGTGACCGAGGGGGCGGCGTGAGGTGCGTCGCGCGGCTCGGGCGATGAGCCGGGCCGACCCGTCAGGCGGCCGCGCGTCGAACGGGCTTGGTCATGATCTCCGCCCAGGGCTCGTGGCCATGAACGCCCATCCGGTAACCCGCCCTGAAGCGCGCTCTTCGCGGCGGGTCGGCAAAGAACAGCTCCGTCTCCGGAAAGATCACGAAGACGCCGCCGGCGTCTTGCACCACCACCACGCCCAAGCCCTTCACGATGGCCTCCGACCAGCTCTTGATTTGGAGGAAGTAGGGGGCGCTGCGCCAGGCTCCGGCCCGTTCCGGATCGACATCCACCCACATGGTGACTCCGGCCGGGTCCAGGCGCAGGACGCAGCCGGCGATCGAGGGCCGCCACTCGGGGCCCAGGTCCGGCTGGTTCAACCAATGGCAGCGAAAGGCCTGGCACGTCTTGGGGTGGGAGCCGTGGATGGCGCAGCCGTGCGCCACGATCAGGGGACAGGGCACGCCCATGGGCTTGCCCAGCTCGGGGATGTCATAGGTCCGGCAGCACAGGTCGCACCCATCGCAGGTGCGCGCCGCCGCCAGCGCGTTTCGGCCGTCCGCCATCATCCCCAGACCTTCTGTCCAGAAGGCGACAGAGAAACACAGCTTGGCTAATGCGCTGTGAACGCGGCAGAGGACCCGCATGATCCGCCTGTTCGTCGCCGACGACCTCAGCCCCGGCGCCCGCATCCCGCTCGGCCCCGACCCGGCCCGCTATCTCCTGGCCGTGATGCGTCGAGGCGTCGGCGACACGCTCCTGGTCTTCAACGGCCGACACGGCGAGTGGCGGGCCCGCATCGCCGAAGCCGGCAAGCGTGGGGCCGTGCTGGAGGCCGAAGCCCAGGCGCGTCCCCAGACGCTGGGTCCTGACCTCGACCTGCTGATCGCCCTGGTGAAACGAACGCGGCTGGAGCTGATCGTCGAAAAGGCCGCCGAACTGGGCGCCCGCCGCGTACGCCTGGTGATCACGCGACGCACCAACGCCGACCACGCCAACATCGCCCGCCTGCAAGCCATCGCCGCCGAAGCCGCCGAGCAGACCGGCCGTCTCGACGTTCCGGATGTCGTCGCTCCCGAACGGCTGGAGCGCCTGCTGGCGGGCTGGAGCCCGGATCGCGCCTTGGTTTTCTGCGACGAGGCTGGCGAGGCGGAGCCGCTGCTGCACCTGCTCGTCCGGGGCGCGGGAGGAGGGGGCGGCGAGGCGCCGGAGGGCGCGGCGAAGTTCAGGCGAACGGCCGCCATCCTCAACGGCCCCGAAGGCGGTTTCGACCCCGCGGAACGCGACGGACTCCGCGCGGCGCCTTTCACCAGACCCGTGTCATTGGGCCCGCGCATCCTCCGGGCCGATACCGCCGCCATCTCCGCCCTAGCCCTGTGGCAGGCGGCGGCGGGCGACTGGGCCGCTTGCCCCGCAACCGCGCCTGTTCCAAATTAGCGCGGCCCGGACGAGCCCCGGGCGGGACAGGCGCCGACCGCATGACCACCGATCCCGACCGGCCGCTGGAGCCGGCCGACCTCGCGGCCTATCTCGCCTCGGGCTGCAAGCCCAAGGCGCGCTGGCGCGTGGGCGCCGAGCACGAGAAGTTCGGCTTCCGGCAGCGCTCGTGGGCGCCGGTGCCCTATGAAGGTCCGGACGGCATCCGGGCCATGCTGCAGGGCCTGACCCGCTTTGGTTGGTCGCCGGTGATGGAAACCGGCCACATCATCGGCCTGGAGAAGGACGGCGCCAGCGTGAGCCTGGAGCCCGGCGGCCAATTCGAGCTCTCCGGCGCTCCGCTCGAAGACATGCACCAGATCTGCGCGGAGACGGGGCGCCACCTTGAAGAGGTGCGCGCCGTGGCCGACGAGCTCGGGCTTGGCTTCATCGGTCTGGGCTTCTCGCCCCTGTGGCGGCGCGAAGAGGTGCCCGTCATGCCCAAGGGCCGCTACGACATCATGCGCGCCTACATGCCCAAGAAGGGCGGGCTGGGCCTGGACATGATGCTGCGCACCTGCACGGTGCAGTCCAACCACGACTTCTCCGACGAAGCCGACATGGTGGCCAAGTTCCGCGTCAGCCTGGCGCTGCAACCCGTGACCACTGCGCTCTTCGCCAACAGCCCCTTCGTGGAGGGCAGGCCCAGCGGATTTCTATCCACCCGCGCCAACGTCTGGACCGACACCGACCCCGACCGCACGGGCATGCTGGATTTCGTCTTCGCCGAGGGGTTCGGCTTCGAAGCCTATGCCGAGTACGCGCTGAACGTGCCCATGTACTTCGCCAAGCGGGGCGATGAATATCTCGATCTTTCAGGGTGTTCGTTCCGCGCCTTCATGCGGGGCGAACTGTCCGAGCTCCCCGGCGAGCGGCCCAGGCTTAAGGACTGGAACGACCACCTCACTACCCTATTCCCGGAAGTCCGGCTGAAGACCTACCTGGAGATGCGCGGCGCCGACGCCGGCCCCTGGAGCCGCATCTGCGCCCTGCCGGCGCTGTGGACCGGCGTCCTCTACGACGACCAGGCGCTCGCCGCCGCCTGGGACCTGTGCCGCAACTGGACGTCCGAGGACCGCGTCCGCCTGCGCGCGGACGCGGCCCGCCTGGGCCTCAAGGCCGAGGTGGCGGGCCGTCCACTCCAGGACATCGCCCGCGACCTGGTCAACATCGCCCGCGGAGGCCTGCGCCGCCGCGGGCGGCTGTCCGGCGGCTTCGTCGATGAGACCGGCTACCTCGCCGAGCTCGACGCCATTGTGGAGACCGGCCTTACGCCCGCCGAGCGGCTGCTCCAACTCTACCATGGACCCTGGGCCGGCGACGTCACGCGGGCGTTCCAGGAGCTGGCCTATTGACAAGCCTCCGCTCCGATCGCCTGCTCCGCAGGCTTGGGAGGAGGCCCCATGAAGCTGTCCGTGATGATCGCTGTGATCTCCGTCGCGGCGGCCGGCGCCGCCTCAGCGCAGGGCGCTGGGGCGCTTAGCCCTGCCGAATTGGACGGCCGCTGGACTCTAACCATCCGCAGCGATCCGCCGGGGTCCAAGGGGCCGCGGATCAGCTTCACCGACGAGAAGGGGCAGGCTCTCAAGGCGCTCCCCATCGATCTGCAGGTGGAGATCCAGAACGGGCGAGTCGGCCGCTCCCAGGTCACGCGGCAGGGCATGCCGTCTTCACGCAAGTCGACGCCTTGCCGCCTCGAGAAGGGCGCCTTCGTGGTCGAGATCGCCGGATCCGGCAACGGCCGGCAAGGCGTCATGACCACCCGCCTCAGTCGAGGCGCATCCGGCGCCATCGCCGGCCCAGTGACGGCGCGCGCGGCCCGACTGCCGGTCAGCTTT
>JAHWJX010000137.1 GCA_019348195.1 Pseudomonadota bacterium
GTCGTCGCTGAAGCAGATCAGGCGGGTGGGCCAGGCGTCCTCGGTGAGCGCACGAAAGGCGGTGCGCACCATGGTGGTGCGCGCCACCTCGCCGAAGGTGCCGATGTGCGGCAGTCCGGAGGGCCCGTACCCGGTCTCGAAGACCACCGGCCGCTGCAGGGCGGGGAAGCGATCCAGGGCGGCGGCGACCTGGCCGGAGCCCAGCAGCGGCTCCGCTCCCGCATGTTCGTCCGGCTGCAAGCGCACGCGCACCAGACGCGCCAAGAGGTTGCGGGCCTGTTCGAACGGCCAGGTTCGGCCGTCGCGCGCGGCCGCGCTCAGGCCGGCGAGGGAGGGAGAGGTCGCCATGAGCGCGGTTTAGGGCTCCGCACCCCCCGCGCCTAGCCCAGCGGCCTCAAGAGCGCGGCGCCGCGGCTGCGGCCGCGGGCGGGGGTGAGATGAAGGACCCGGGCGGGCCGGGGAAGACGATCGGGCTGGCGAAGCCGTCGGCCGAGATCGCCTGAACGCCAAAGAACCAGTCGTCGATGTTGACCCCGGGCAGGACTAGCGACGTCGCCGTGCCGGCGGAGCGGCTGAAGCGCCATTGCGGGTCGGTGGTGGCGCGCCACCAGACGCGGTACTCGGCCGCGCCCGGGACGGCGGCCCATTTGACGGTGGTGTCGGCCTTGACCGCCCCCTCGGTGGTCACCTCGGTCGGGGGCGGCGGAGCCGACGCCAGGGAGGCCATGGCCAACGCGTTCAGGCGGGTGACCTGGGCGAGATAGGGGAAGTTCACGCCCTCCAGCACGTCGCCGTAGCGGATCCCGTTCTCCGTGCGCAGGTTCTGATGCTGGCGGTTGTAGTTCTCCTGGGCCTCCGTGACGCGCACGGCGGGGAAGCCCGCCTCCAGCATGCGAACCTGGTCGCCGCCCCGGCCGAAGCGATCGGTGCGGTAGATCATGACCACGTCGAGGTTGGTCAGCCAGCGGTCGGCCAGGCTGTCGAGGTAGCGGGCGAGGTTGCGCGACGGGCTGTCGACCTCGCCGCCGTTGTAACGACGGCGGTTGGCCTGTTCGGGCGTCTCCACAGCCTTGGTGCCTTCGGAGAAAACGCGGACGTGGGTGTTGTCGACCGCGCCGCTCTGGCCTTCGATATTGCCCACGATGTCGTTGTTGAGCACGGCCTCCACCCGCCAGCCCTGGGCGCGGGCGTAGTCGGCCAGGATCTTGCCGCCGTAGAGGCCCTGCTCCTCGCCGGAGAGCACGGCGTAAACCAGGGTGGCGGGGAACTTGTGCTTGCTGAGCACGCGGGCGGACTCGATCACGGCGGCCACGCCCGAGGCGTCGTCGTTCGCGCCCGGCGCCTCGCTGGTGAAGTCGGCCACGTCCGTCACGCGGGAATCTATGTGGCCCGAGATGATGATGACGCGCCCAGGATCGGTCGTCCCACGCTGGATGGCCAGCACGTCCACCACCTCGGTCGGTCGAGGGATGCGGTTCCCCGTTACGGTCTCCGAAGGCGTGGCCAGCGTCAGGCAACCGCCGCAGGCCTGGCCGATGGCGCGAAACTCCCGCTCCGTCCAGCGGCGGGCGGCCCCAATGCCGCGGGTCTCAGACCGGGTTTCGGACAAGGTGTGACGCGTCCCGAAGCCGACGAGGCGAGCGACCACGGCGCGCAGCCGGTCGGGCTGAACATCGGCGCCCAGGCGGGCCATGAGGGCGGCCTCCGGAGTCGGCGCGGGCGCGACCTGGGCGGAGGCGACCACGGCGGAGAGGAGAACGGCGCCGAGAGCGAGGGTGGTTCTGAGCATGGACGGCTCCGGTCGGGGGGCGTTCGGCCAGCCTATCCCATCCCGCTCTTCTCCGGGGAAGCGGGGTGGCCAGGCTTTTTGGCCGCCCGGCTACCTGCCCGTGCAGGCGGCGTCGGTGGCAAGTCAGCCGCCGCCTAGCAGGGCCCCTGACCCGGGGATGGATTTCAGCGCCTCGCCCAGCAGGTCCTTGCCGGTGCGGGCCCGCACGAATTCCCGCGCCACCGGCAGGAGCTTTTGCAGATCGCCGCCGTGCACGCCTTGGGCCTTGAGGCGGCCCATCAGTGCGAGAGCGTCCGGGGCGGCCGCGCCTCCGGCGACCTTGGCCAGCCCGCCGAAGAGGCCGCCTTTCTTGGCAGGCGGTTCGCCGGCTTCGGCCAGGTCGGCCGTCCCGGGCACGCCGTTGAACAGGGCGTTCACGCGGGTCGGCTCGCCGTGCTTCTTGATCAGGCCGAGCGAGCCCGCCAGGGCGGCGATCACCTGGGTTTCATTCAGGCCCGTCTTGGCCGAGGCTTCGGGGAAGAGCTCTTCGATCATGAGGTGAGAACGGCAGCCGCCCCGCACGGTTGCCGCCGGAGGGCAGGTTCATGACCGGTGAGCAGGGGCGAAAAGCTGGGGACAACCGGGCCTGGGCGCGGCGGCGCGCTCGCCCAACAGCGTTAACGGTCTTTTCACCGCGTCGGCGTTCCATTAACCACACAACCAGTGACGTCGCGGGGAACCCGATTCATGCGTAAACTCAGCACCGCCGTTTTGGTTGCAGCGACGATCGCGTCCAGCGGGTTTTTCTCCGCTCCCGTCTCCGCCGAGCCCTACTGGCAGTGCGTGACCTTCGCCCGGTTCTTTTCCGGCGTGCAAATCTTCGGCGACGCCTGGACCTGGTGGCAGGGCGCGACCGGCAAGTACAAGCGTGGCGGCGCGCCCGAAGAAGGCGCCATCCTGGTCTTCAAGAAGACACCCCGCATGACCCGCGGCCACGTGGCGGTGGTCAGCGACGTCGTCACGGACCGTATCGTCCAGATCACCCACGCCAACTGGTCGCCGATCAACGGCCGCCGCGGCCAGGTCGAAAAGGACGTCACCATGATCGACGTCTCGGAGCAGGGCGACTGGAGCGAGGTGAAGGTCTGGTACGGCCCCATCGAGGATCTCGGCGGCAAGGTCTATCCGACCTACGGCTTCATCTACAAATCCGGCCCGCTCGACGTTCCGTCGACCTACGCCGCGGCCGGCCCGACGGTGGTCTCGCGCTAGGGCTCGATCCGCGGCGCCTGAGGTCCGGCGCTTGATCCGGGAAGCCGTTTAGCCGCAAGAGGCCGGCGTGCTGCGCATCCTCCGTGTCGGAGCCTCTGAATTCGAGACCGCCCCGGCCGAGACCGACGGCTGGCGGGCGGCGATGCGCGCGATCCACGCGGAGATGCTCGCGCGGGGCTGGAGCGAGCGGCTCGGCGCCTTCCGGCAGCGCTACGGGGCCGACACCCTCGACGCGGCGGCGCTGCTGATCGCGGTGATGGGCTTCCTGCCGGCGGACGACCCGCGCGTCCTGGCGACCGCCGAGCGGGTCGCCGCGTCCCTGACGGTCGACGGGCTCGTCCACCGCTTCGTGGCGGGCGAGACGCCCGGCCAGGGGGACCTGCCGCTCGGCGCGTTCGAGGGGGCGTTCCTGCCCTGCCACTGCTGGCTGGCAACGACCTACGCCATGGCCGGCCGCCCCGACGACGCCGAGGCGGTCCTGGCGC
>JAHWJX010000138.1 GCA_019348195.1 Pseudomonadota bacterium
GTTTTGTGCTCCCGCCGCGAGAGGTCCATGGGGAGTTCGCCTCGAAGCGAGCGGAAGCCGGCGTGCATCTCCGATGCGGCCGCCCGGGCCAGGGCGCGGGCGGTGGGATCCTCCGGCCAGAGCCGCGCCTCGGGGTAGCGCTCGGCCGCCCATTCGCTGATGGCCAGCGAGTCCCACAGCGTCACCCCGTCGAGCTTCAGCGCGGGAACCAGCCCTGAAGGCGAGTGCAAGGCCAGCTGCGCCGGCGTCTCCGGCCGGTTGAGGCGCACGACGGTTTCGGTGAACTCGGCGCCGGCGCGCTTCAGCACCAGCCACGGCCGCATGGACCAGGACGAATAGGTCTTGTCGCCGATCACCAGTTCCATGCCTGCTCCTTGTTTTCGCTGCCCAACGCGGAGCGGAACCGCCCGGCTCCCCGCCTCGTTGCGGGCCCATGAGCGCAGTCGCCCAAAAGACCGATCCCGAACTCTGGGAGCGGGTCAAACACGAGATCACCGCGGGCGACAAGGGCGGCCGGCCCGGCGTCTGGTCCGCGCGCAAGGCGCAGATGGCGGTTCAGGAATACAAGCGCCGAGGCGGCGGCTTTGTGGGCGTAAAGCCTGATTCCGACAATCACCTGCTGCAATGGGAGAAGGAGGAGTGGGGAACCCGGTCCGGCCGCGAAAGCCTGGAGACCGGCGAACGCTATCTGCCCAAACGGGCGCGCGAGACGCTCAGCGAGGAGGAATACGCCCGCACCACCGAAGCCAAGCGCGAGGGTCTGAGACAGGGCGAGCGCCAGACCGCCCAACCCGAAGCGGTGGCCCGCAAGACGGCGCTGCACCGGGGCGGCCACGGCAAGTGGGGCGACAAGACCAAGGCCGACCTTCTGGCGGAAGCGCGCAAGCGCAATATCGCCGGTCGCTCGCGTATGACGCGCGATGAGCTGGAGCAGGCGCTGATCGCCTGAGTCCAGGGCCTTTCGCCCAAGCCGGCGCCGAGCCGCTCTCGCGCACGCTCTAGCGGTCCCAGGCGCCTTGACACCGGCGGGCTCGCGGCGCCCTTCCCGCCCATGATCCCTCGTTACACCCGCCCGGCCATGGCCGAGCTCTGGTCCGACCGGACCAAATACCGCATCTGGTTCGAGATCGAGGCTCACGCCGCCGACGCCATGGCCGAGCTTGGGACCATCCCGAAGGCAGCCGCCGCCTCCATCTGGGCCCGCGGCCGCGACGCGGAGTTCGACAGCGCGCGCATCGACGCCATCGAGCGCGAGACCAAGCACGACGTCATCGCCTTTCTGACGCATGTGTCTGAGATCGTGGGTGAAGAGGCCCGTTTCCTGCACCAGGGCATGACCTCGTCGGACGTTCTGGACACCACCCTGGCCGTTCAGCTCAGCCGCGCCGCGGACCTGCTCATGGAGGGCGTGGAACGCGTTCTGGCCGCGCTGAAGACCCGGGCGATGGAACACAAGCTCACGCCCGTGGTGGGCCGCAGTCATGGCATCCATGCCGAACCCACCACCTTCGGGCTGAAGCTGGCCAGCTTCTACGCCGAGTGGAGCCGCGCCCGCGAACGCCTGGCCATGGCCCGCTTCGAAGTGGCCACCTGCGCCATTAGCGGGCCCGTCGGCACCTTCGCCAGCGTGGACCCGCGCGTGGAGGCCCACGTGGCCGAGCGGATGGGTCTGGCCGTCGAGCCCGTCTCCACCCAGGTGATCCCGCGCGATCGCCACGCGGCCTTTTTCGCCGCCTTGGGCGTGATCGCCTCCTCGGTCGAACGTCTCGCCACCGAGATCCGGCACCTCCAGCGCACGGAGGTGCTCGAGGTCGAGGAGGCCTTCGATCCCGGCCAGAAGGGCAGCTCGGCCATGCCCCACAAGCGCAACCCGATCCTGACCGAGAACCTGACGGGCCTGGCCCGCCTGGTCCGCTCCGCCGTGACTCCGGCGTTGGAGAACGTCGCCCTCTGGCACGAGCGCGACATCAGCCACTCGGCCGTGGAGCGCGGCATCGCGCCGGACGCCACCGCCCACCTCGACTTCGCGCTGCACCGCCTGGCCGGCGTGGTCGAGCGCATGACGGTCTATCCCGACAACATGCTGCGCAATCTGGATCGGCTTGGCGGCTTGGTGCACAGCCAACGCGTCCTGCTGGCGCTGACCCAGGCCGGGTTGTCCCGCGAGGCCGCCTATGCCGCCGTGCAGCGAAACGCCATGCGCGTCTGGCGCGAGGACGGCGACTTCCTCAGCCTGCTCCAGGCGGACCCGGAGGTCTCCTCCCACCTCTCACCCGAACAACTGGCCGAGCTCTTCGACCTGTCGCATCACTTCCGCCACCTGGACCTGATCTTCGCCCGGGTGTTCGGAGAGGATGGTGATCGTAGGTAAGGCCGCCCGCGGGACGAGCGGCCTTACTGGGTCGACGACGGCCAGTTCCGCTAGACCAGCAAGCCGTCCGCCGTGAACGCCGACGAGGACGCAGGGTCCGCGAGGAAGGCGTCCACCGTCTGCACATCGAAGGTCCCGTCGCTGAACTGGAGGCGCTCGATCCCGGCCAGGGTGTCCGTGCCGTCGGGTCCCATGATCCCGAACACCCGGCCGTCTTGCGTCTGCATCAACTGATAGTCGGCCCTTCGGCCCTGGAACACCGCGGTGTCGATCCCGTCTCCACCGCTCAAGGCGTCATCGCCCGCCCCTCCGAACAGCAGGTCGTCACCGGCATCTCCGAACAGCCGGTCACCACCGGAACCGCCCTCCAGGAAGTCGTTTCCGTCCTGACCGCCCATGAGGTCGTCGCCGTCCTGGCCAAACAGCCGGTCGTCCTCGGACCCGCCCAGGATGTGGTCCCGACCCGCGTCGCCGAACAGCGTGTCGCGCCCGACCCCGCCGTCGATGAAGTCGTCCCCGTCCTGACCCCCGATCCGGTCGTCGCCGTCCTGGCCGAACAGCTCGTCGTTCTCGGACCCTCCCACCATGAGGTCGTTTCCGGCGTCGCCGAACAGGGTGTCGCGGCCGGCCCCGCCATCGACGAAGTCGTCCCCGTCCTGGCCGCCGATCCGGTCGTCCCCGTCCTGGCCGTGCAAGCGGTCGTTCTCGGACCCTCCCACCACCAGGTCGTTTCCGGCGTCGCCGAACAGCGTGTCGCGCCCGGCGCCTCCATCGACGAAGAGGTCGGCCGCGATCCCGGCTGAACGGCCGTCCCCGGCCTGGCGCGGGGAGGGGGGGTTGTGCGGGACGCGGGGCGGCGGGGGGGGGGGGGGGGGGGG
>JAHWJX010000139.1 GCA_019348195.1 Pseudomonadota bacterium
ACCCCAGGGGTTGTTAGGCCTCACGAGGAGTTTGGGTGTGAACAGAACAGCGATAGCGACGGCCGCCTTGGCCGGCACGGGCGCGCTCGCCGCTGCGGGGCTGATCAGCTCCCGGGTGCTCAACGCGAAAGTCAAGAAGCGCAATCCCGCGCCTGGCCGCTTGATCGAAGTAGACGGCGTGCGGCTGCATGTCCTGCAGCAAGGTTCGGGGCCGGACGTGCTGCTGATCCATGGTGCGGCGATGATCGCCTCGGAGATGGTGCTGGCGCTGGGCCAGACGTTGTCGGGCTACCGCATCACCGCCATCGACCGTCCAGGGCACGGCCATAGCGACCGACGCCGTCGACCCTCCGTGAACGATCAGGCGGCCCTGTTTCACGCAGCCGCGGCTGAGCTCGGCCTGCGCTCCCCCGTTTTGGTCGGACACTCGCTGGGCGGCGCCGTCGCCCTGGCCTATGGTGCGCAGTTCCCGGAGGACATCTCCGGCGTGGTGGCGGTGGCGCCCCTGGCCTATCCGGGGTGGGGGCTGGGTCACCTCGGCTCAGCGCTGCGGGGCGCACCTGTTCTCGGACCCTTGCTGTCCAACACCACCCTGGCGCTCAGCGACCCGCTGCTGATGCGCGCGGTGCTGCGTCCGATCTTCGCGCCCCAGAAGCCCACGCCGGCGTTCAAGGCCGAGATCGACGTCGACCTGCTGTCGCGGCCCTTTGCGCTGGTGGCCGACAGCGCGGACTTCACCCGGGCCTCGCTGGATCTCCAAGCCTCGTCGCAACGATACGCGGGGTACCCCGCGCCGCTCCACGTCGTGGTGGGAAGCAAGGACCGCATCCTCAAGCCCGCGCGTCAGGCCGAACGCCTGGCTCGCGCCGTGCCCGGCGCCCGGCTCACCGTGCGTCCGGGCCTCGGCCACATGGTGCACCACTTCGCGCCGGACGCGGTGGGCGCGGCCGTGGCGGATGTCCGGCAACGCAGCGCCGCCGCGAACGCTCCGGCGCTGGCCGCCTGAGCCCTTGCGACAGGCGGGCGGCGGCGTGTTAAAGCCGCCGCCCGCTCCTGTGCTCGAGACCTGATGCCCGAAGTCACTCCCGAGGTCCAAGCCTTTGCGACGGGCTTTCCTGTCACGCTCCTGCACGGGGGCGTCACGGTCGCCATGCTGCTCCTGGGCGCTTGGCTCTACGCCGTGCTGACGCCCTACAGGGACCTTCAGCTGATCCGGGACGGCAACACGGCGGCGGCCATCTCCCTGGGGGCGGTGTTCGTGGGGTTGGCGCTGCCGCTCAGCGTGTCTCTCGCGGCGGGCGTGACGACGCTGGAGATCGTGATCTGGGCCGTGGCCGTCATCGCCGTGCAGTTGCTAGTGTTCCGGCTGGTGGACATCGCGCTCCGCGAACTGCCCAAACGGATCGCGGCGGGCGAGATCGCGGCGGCCACCTTCCTGGCGGCCATAAAGATCGCCACCGCCGTCGTCCTGGCCGCAGCCGTGGCCGGCTGATCCCGCCCGAGTGAACGCCCGCCTTCCAGACTGGCTGATCTACCTGGCGGTCATCCTGGCGCTGCTGTTCGCCGCACGGGGGCGCCGTGAGGACGCGCCTGCGCCCGAGGCGCCCCCGCCCACCGCGGCTGGCGAAGAGCTGACCGGCCCCGTTCTTCCCGGTCCCACCCGCTTCGATCCGCAGGTCCTGGTCGAAGTGCCCGCACGCGCGCAGCAGGGCGTCGGCACCGCCTTCTCCCTGGACGACGAGGGCACGTGGCTCACGGCGCGCCACGTCGTGGACGGCTGCACGCGCATCGGCATCCTGGCCGGCTTCGGCCGGGTGGCGCCCGCCACCTACGCCATCCACCCCCAGGCCGATCTGGCCATCATCACCACCGGCAGTGCGCCCGAGCCCTTGCCCGTCGACCCGGAGCTGACCTTCCGCCGGGGGCAACGCGCCTTCCACCTGGGCTTCCCCCAAGGTCGGCCCGGGGAGGCCACCTCACGCCTGATCGGCCGTGAAACCCTGGTCGTCACCGGCCGCGGCGAACGGGCCGAGCCCGTGATCGCCTGGGCCGAGACTGGCCGCACGGACGGTCTGCGCGGCACTCTGGCCGGGCTCTCCGGGGCGCCCGCGCTGGACAGCCAGGGACGCGTGATCGGAGTCACCGTGGCCGAAGCGCCCCGCCGCGGGCGGATCTACACCACGGCGCCCGAGACCTTTGTTGAAGCGCTTCAGCAGGCGCCGCCGGACCGCTTCGGTCCCGGCGAGCCGATCAGCATCGAGAACTACGGCCGTGTGGCGGACGCGCTGCGCCGGGAGCGGACCGTGGCCCAGGTGCTGTGTCTGGCCGTGTGAACCCTGCCGCCCCTCCGGCGGTTGATCCGACTCGGCCGATAGAGGAGCCTTCGCGCATGGCCCTGTTCCGCGCACGCTTGATCGACGCCCTTTCCGAGGGCGAGGACTCCTTCGAGTTCGACGCCCACGAAGACCTGATGAACGACACGCCGGTGCGCATCGTGCGCGCCTTTTTCGGCGGCTCCGACCCGTCCCGCTTCCGCACCAAGCATGAGGACTGGGAGCTGAACGCCGCGTTCAAGAACCGCGAACGCGGCGTCGTCACCTGCATGGGCAGCTTCCACCTCGGCGGCGAGGCGCCCTCCGTTCCCTTTCTGCTGCTGATCGCACCCAAAAAGGGCTGAAGCCTAACGCCCCACCCGCTGCTTCAGTTCGTCGATCTTCAGCGAGGCTTCGGCCTTGGTGAGGTTGTCGTGAAAGGCGTCCGGGTCCTTGGCCTCTTCCGACAGGGTCTTGAGATAGGAGGCCTGGGCGCCCGTCATGGGCTCGTGGCCGGTGACCCAATCGTCGGGGTCCTTTTGCTGGTTCGAATCCGGGTCCGGGTTGACCTTCGGGTTCTCCACATCGGGCGGATCCTCGTGCCGTCCGCTTGGGTGTTTGTCAGCCATCGGTACGCTCCTACCGTTCTCGGATTGTTCTAGAGGGCAACGCCCGGCGACATGGCTCGGTTCCAGGAGCGTCGCACAGGCTTTGGATGGGCGGTGCATAAGCCGCGCCTTGATCTCCTCCCCGCCCCGGCGCTGTATGCGCCTTCATCACCGGGTCAAGCCCCCGTGATGACAAGGAAGGAGCATCACCCCTTGAACTCCAGGATGTCGAGGCCGCGGTTGCGGTCGAGGAGGTAGACGAGCCCCTCCTTGTCGACGTCGACGTC
>JAHWJX010000013.1 GCA_019348195.1 Pseudomonadota bacterium
CGATCCCGATCGCGCGCGACCTGGTCGAGCGGCACCGACTGGCGCCGTCCTCGCCCTGCTGTGGTCATGGGTGCTGCGCTTCGGGACCGAGTACCTGTCGCTCCAGGCGAGCTTTCGGCCGTATCCGCGCGCGCTGCTGGAGCTGACGGACTCCGGGAAGGGACATCTCTGAGCCGGCGCCCGCGGCCTGGCCCGCGGTAGCGGCCACCGCGCCGCCCACCGCCTGTTTCACATTGGGGGGCGCCATCTGGGCCGCCTCCACGACCGCGGGATCGACACACTCCGGCTTAGCGGCTTTGGCTCTGTCGTTTGAGCTGGCGCTCGCCGTGGCGGTTGCATTGGCCGTGGCCGTGGTTGCAAGCGCGGACCGTTCCGCCGCGGTCTGCTGACAGGCGGCCAAGGTCGAAGCCGCCAGGAGCAGGGCGACCTTAGCCGTTTGAGCCGTTCGGCGATAATGCATGATGTCCTCCCGCCCGCAGGCAGAGCAGTCCCCCGCCCTAAAAGCTTGGCCGGTTTCAGGGTTCCGGCGCGACCGCGACCTTCGCCGCGTGCGCGTCACGCCGGCCCGATCGTCCCCATATGTAGGTTAGGAGGACCTCATGCCCGACACCACGACCCTGCCCGCACCCGCCAAGGCCGCCCAGACCGGAGGCCGCCGCGGCCGGGGCGCGCCCGCGATGAAGTTCCTGGGCTCGCTCCGCGGCCAGGGCCTGCTCCTGTCGAGCGCCGGCGAGGCGCCCGTGGCCTATCAGCTCGACGTCTTCGAGGGCGGCGCAGGGCGCAGCGGCAGCGGCTCGGTCGACGGGGCCATGCCGCCCGCTTCCGACGAGGGCACCGCCGAGGCCCGGCTGCGCCTGTCCGATGGGCGCGAGCTGGCCGTATCCCTGCAGAGCATGGACGAAGGCGGCGCCCTGTTCGAGAGCCGCGGCGCGGTTCCCCTGCCGGGCTGACCGATTTCCAAGCTCGCCCATTCCGAACTAGATACGGCCAAGTTGGACGGAGGGACGCCTTGAACACTGCTCTGCAGCGCGTGAGCCGCTTGGCCGCGGCGGCCGCCTTGGCCGTGACTCTCGCCGGCCCTCTCGCCGGCTGCGGGGTCAATCGCATCCCGACGCTGGACGAGCAGGCGGAAGCGGAGCTGAACAACCTCAACGCCGCTTACCAGCGTCGCGCGGACCTGATCGGAAATCTGGTGCGGACGGTGGAGGCCGCGGCCGTGTCCGAGCGCACCACCCTGCGCGAGGTCACCGAAGCCCGCTCGCGCGCCACCTCCATCCAGCTCACGCCGGAGGTTCTGGCGGACCCGCAGGCGCGGGCCAACTTCGACGCGGCGCAGAGCCAGCTCACGGGCGCCCTGTCGCGCCTCTTGGTGGTGTCGGAAAACTATCCCCAGCTGCAGACCAACCAGAACTTCCGAGACCTGCAGCAGCAGATCGAGAGCACCGAGAACCGCATCAACATCCAGCGCCGAGACTACAACGAAGCGGTCCGCCGGCTGAACACGGAGATGCGCACCTTCCCGGGCTCGATCTGGGCCAGCACCGTGCATGGCGGGGTGGAGCGCCGCGAAGGCTTCCAGGCCCAGGCGGGCGCCGAACGTGCGCCGCAGGTGGAGTTCAACAACATCACGGGCCCGGACGCCGCGCCGGCGCGATGAGAACACCTCGCGACGCCTTACGGGCGCTGCTCGTCTGGGCGGCGCTGCTGGTTGTCCCGGCGCTGGCCCAGACCTTTCCCGCGCTCACGGGGCGGGTGGTGGACCAGGCGGGCGTGCTGTCACCCGCCACGGAAGCGCAGCTGACCCAGAGGCTGGCCGCGCTGGAGGCGCGCAACGGCGCCCAGCTGGTGGTGGCCACGGTCCGCTCGCTCGAGGATCACGAGATCCGCGACTACGGCTACCGGCTCGGTCGCGCCTGGGGGATTGGACAGCAGGGCCGCAACAACGGAGCCATCCTGCTGGTCGCGCCCAACGACCGGCAGGTGGCGGTGGAGGTGGGCTATGGGCTGGAGCCCGTGCTGACCGACGCCTACGCCAACCGGCTGCTCGACCAGCAGGTCATCCCCCGCTTCAAGGCAGGCGATATGGAAGGCGGCGTGATCGCGGGGACGGACGCGCTGATCAACCAGATCGGCTTGGAGCCCGGGGAGGCGCAGGCCCGCATCGCGGCCGTAGACGCCCGCCCCAACCCTGCGGCCTCGGGCGGAGGCGACGGGGGCATCGTCGGCCTGGTCATCACCCTGGTGATCCTGTGGCTTATCTTCTCCGCGGTCTTCGGCGGTCGTGGACGGCGGCGGCGACGACGGCGCGGCGGCGGGGTTGCGGGGGACGTGGCGCAGGTGGTGCTGTGGAGCATGCTCAGCTCCGGCGGCCGCGGCCGGGGCGGCGGTTGGGGCGGGGGCGGCTTTGGCGGCGGCGGCGGCTTTGGCGGCGGCGGCGGATTCCGGGGCGGCGGGGGCTCCTTCGGGGGGGGCGGCGCCTCAGGGAGTTGGTGATGTTGAACGAAGACGAACAGGCCCGCATCAATGCGGCGATCGCCCAGGCCGAACGCGCCACCTCCGGGGAAGTATTCTGCATCTTGGCGCAACGGTCCTCCAGCTATGCGGAGACGCCGCTGGCCTACGCCGGCTTCGCCTCCCTGCTGGTCCCGCTGGCCATGGTGGCGGCGGGGCTGGAGCCCTGGCATTGGGCGCAGGGCTGGAGCGTCCGCGCGCCCGGGCCAGAGGCGGCCGTCTTCACCTACGCCCTGCTCCAGGCCGGCGTCTTCCTGCTCACGTTGGGGGTGACCGCCTGGCGGCCGCTTCGGATGCTGCTGGCTCCACATCCGCTGAAGCGCGCCCGCGTGCACAAGCTCGCCTTGCAGCAGTTCCTGGCCAAGGGCCTGCACGTCACCACCGCCCGGACGGGCGTGCTGATCCTGGCCTCGGCGGACGAGCGCCACGCCGAGATCGTGGCCGACGAGGGCGTCTACGCCCGGGTCTCGCCCGAGGTCTGGGCCGAAGCTCTGGAGTCGCTGATCGCGCGCATGAAGCAGGGCGACACCGCGGGCGGCTTCATCGAAGCGGTGCGCCTGTGCGGCGAAGTCCTGGCCCAGCACTTTCCGCCCAGCGCTGAAAATCCGAACGAGCTTCCCGACACGGTGCTGCTGATCTAGGCGCGCTCGAAGACGCGGCGCAGCGTGGGGCGGTCCTGAGCCCCCCAGTGGTACTTGTACCGCTCCTGCCCGCGCAGGAAGCGCAACTCGCCCAGCCCCTCGGCTGCCGCCTCGCCCACCATGTCGCCCAAGAGCAGGGTGCCGGGCCCGAGGTCGGTCAGGGCCGGGTCGAAGCCGCTGATGAAGAAATGCAGCGCGCCCTTGCCTTCCAGCGCCAGCACCACCGCCCCGATCCGCCCGGCGTGGCGCAGGGCGTGCAGCCTCAACAGCCCCGCCGTCTCCAGCTCCGGCAGCGCCTGGCGCACCAGGCGCACCAGCAGGTCGTCCTCGAACACGCCGCCCTCGCCGCGCGACCGCCACCGCTGGGCGTGCAGTTGCAGCAAGGCCCCGGCGATCTCCTCCAGCGTCTCGGCCCCCGCCCGCTCACTGGTCCAGCCTCCCTCGTCCAAGGCGCGATGGCGCGTATAGCCCAGCTTGCGCCGCCACTTCCCCGGCATGGCGCCCACGCCATCCGGACCCACCACGAGCGCCACGGGGCAGACCTCGCCCCGCTCCGCCGTCTCCCGCCAACCCGCAGGCGGCAGGGCGGCTGCGAGCGGGTTCTCCGGCCTGAGCTGCTGCAGATCGAGGCGGCAGCCGGAGGCCGCCGCGCGCTCAGCCAGCACCTCCAGCAGCACGTCGGCGCAACGCGCCGCCTCCGGCCCGAACAAGGCTTCGCCATAGTCGCTGGGCCCGGTGCCCGCGAGCAGGAGCGCGCCGTTCCAGGTGAACACGGGCGCCAGCGCGATCAGCGTCCCGTCCCGTCTCAGCGCCACCGCCTCGGTCCGGTCCGGGGCATGCGTCCGAGCCCAGGGCAGCAACCAAGCCGGATGGCCGAAGGGCGTGACCACGGGGTCTTGCGCCCAGAGCGCCGCCCAGTCCTCGCGCAGGGCGTCCAGCGCGGCCAGGTCGGCGACCGTGTCGATGCTCAGGCTCACGCCCGGGCCGACGGGGCCGCAGCGCCTCGGATGAGCCGCTCGTAGAGCTCCAGGTGCTGGTCGGTCATCCGCTGCAGCGAGAAACGTTCGCGGGCGGCGGCGCGGCAGTTCTCCGGGTCGATCTCATCGACCCGGCGCATGGCGTCCGCCATGCCCGCCGCGTCGTCGACGATGAAGCCGGTTCGGCCGTGCTCGACGGCCTCCGGCAGGGCGCCGGAGCGCGTAGCCGCGACGGGTCCGCCGGGGATAGTTCTGCGGCACGCCCTGGGCGATCGGCGGCAGCAGTTGCAGCTCCGCCGGCGCCGTACGCGCCTGGTGCAGGGAAACGGCAAGAGGTGGGTGTTCGGACGCTGCGGGTGGAGCGCGCCGGGCGCATACCAGCTGATCGGCAGGTGCAGGCTCACCAATATCGGCGGGCCGGGCGGGGGCAGGTAGGCGTCGAAGTCGATCCCGTGCAGGTGAACCAGGTCCACCCGCTCGCGCGCTATCACGGCCGAGACCGCCGCCCGCACCGCCGCGTGCGTCCGGCTCCGCGCCGCGTCCTTGATCTCTCCGGGGACCGCGGGCACGGCGACGAGTTCGCCCGCAGGCGTGGAGCCCTCGGCGCCGATGACGACCGAGCGCGAGCCCGCCCTCACCAGCGCGCGGTCGAGATGGGCCAGCACCTGCTCTGCTCCGCCCACCGGATCGGCGGTCAGCGCCGCAAACGGATAGGCCAGGCTGAGAACGGTCGGACGCACCGGGGGCCTCTAGGCCGCCAAGCCCAGTTCGACGAGGGCCGCCGCCGCCTTGCCGCGCCACGCGGCGCTGGTCAGCGCCCAGCCCCAGGCGTCGTACAAGGCCGTTTCGCCCGAGGGCCGGATGAAGTCGTAATCGGGCGCGGGCCGGAGCCGCTCCATCGCCGGGTCGAACCAGCTCAGCACCGCCGCCTGGCTGCGATAGACGGCCAAGGCCGCGCGCTTGGCGGCCAACCGTTCAGGCGAAAGCGTGAAGGTCGTCTCGGGACAGGCCGGATGGGCCTGGAACTCGCCCACCACCCGCTCGCCGCCCCGCGCACGGTAGAAGGGCGCCTCCAACCGCACGGGCGCTCGTTGCATCAACCGGCACGCGTTCTGGACCGCAAAGGCGCAGGCGTTGTGGTCCGGATGCCCGCCCTCGTAGGGATGGGTGATCACCACAGCGCACCCTTCCAGCATCTCCACCGCCGTGCGCGTCAGCGCCGCCAGATGCTCCACCGCCGTCTGGTCGACCAGCTCCAGCGCCCGCCGGTCAGGCTGCACGCCCAGGGCCGCCAGCGCCGCCTCCAGCTCCGCCGCACGGGCCTCCGCATAGGCCTCCCGGCTCGCGAAACCTGCCCGCAAGGCGTCGCCCATGTCGTAGGGCGCCCCGTCCGTGACCACCGTCAGGCCCAAGGTCTCGAAGCGGTCCATGATCCCGCCCACCGCCGCCGTTTCATCGTCCGGGTGCGCGAACACCAGGGCGGTCCGCCCGGGCAGCCGGCCGGCCTCGACCGCGGCCACAGCCGCCAGCGGCGTCACGCCGGGACCGCTTCGGCTCGCTTGGCGCGCTCCAAAAGCCCCAGCAGCTCCCCCGCGCGATGGTCGGAGGTGTGCTCGGCCAGCAGTCGCTCACGCGCGGCCTCGCCGATGCGGGCCAGCTCCGCATCGGAACGATCCAGCGCCGCCAGGGCGTCCTCCGTCCGCTCCGCGATCAGGATCTCCCGCCCGGGCTCAAAGAAGGCGTCCAGCCCGGGCCAGCGGTCGCTCAACACGGCGGTCCCACACGACGCCGCCTCGAACAACCGGCCCGAGGGGGCCCAGCCCATCAACGCCATGTCCCGCCGCGTCACGTTCAGCGTCATTCGCGAGGCAGCGAAAAAAGCGGGATGCTCGGCCGGCGGCAGGTGCCGCTTGAACCAGATGTTGTTGGTCCAAGGGAAGTCGGCCGGATAGCTCGCCCCCGCCAGCACGAACCTATGGTCCGGCCGTTCGCGGGCGGGCGCGATGAACAAGGCCTCCAGCGCCGCCTGCCGATCTTGCGCATAGGTGCCGATATAGCTCAGGTCCGCCCGGGGGCCGCTGGCCGGGGCCGGCCGGTGCACCTCGGGATCGGCGTGGCCGTACAAGGCCGCCGTCCGCCGCGCGCCCAGTTCGTCGCGCAAGGCCTCCAGCGCCGCTCCCCCCGTATAGCTCAGCACCAGGTCGAACCCTCCCAGCCCGTCCAGCGGGAGATAGGGCACGCCCTGGTCCAATCTCGCCAGGGTGACGGGGGTGTCGAGATCGTAGAAGACCGAGGCGCCGCGCCCGCCCTGGACCAGCGCCGCGGCCGCGCGGGCGTCCGGACAATAGGAGGTGACCATGGCGGCGTCAGCCTCGCGCACCTCGCACGCCGCCCGGCTCCGGACCGCGTCCCAGTCAGCGTAGAGCACCAGCTCCGCCCCGGGCAGCTCCCGCAGGTCCCGACTCCGGGCATAGTAGGGGACGTCGCGCTCGAAGAAGACAACCCGGTGCCCGCGCCGGGCCAGCGCACGGATCAGCCCCCGCCACAAGGTGGCGTGGCCGTTCCCCCACGACGAGCTGACCGTAAGACCGAAGACGACCAGCTTCATTCCTGCGGGCCGCCTCCGAACTGCTCCGCTTCGTGAACGGCGACCGGCCGGCTGAGTTCCGGCCTCAGCCTTGATCGTGCTTGTCGCGCCGGCGGCGCCCGAACAGGAGCTGACCTTCCAGCCGGCGGCGGAGCGCGGCGTAATAGGCCTCCAGAAAGTCGCGGTCGCGGTCGCCCGCCCCCGCGGTCCAGCCGATCTTGGTCCGGATGCGGGCGGCCACTTCCGTGAGGGTCGACGCGTGCCGGGTGCGCAGCACCTCCTCCAGCACGTGCAGCTCTTTGACCCCATAGGCGTCCACCTGGTCGGGCGTGAAATCGAAGTGCGGCCGGGTCGCCCCCCCGAACAGCGCTGTGTCGGAACGCTCGGCCGCCAGGTCCGGCAGCAGTCGGCGCCGGGGCGCCTTGACCACCCAGGTGCCTGCGATCAGGTCGCCCGCGCGCAGCCGGTCCTTGTTGAACAAGGGGAACAGCAGGAAGACCGCGCTCCAGGCGAGCCCCAGCAGAGCGGTCCAAGCGTCCACCGCTTCGGCCTGGGCGCCCAGGAAGCTTAGCGGCAGCCACACCTCGAGCTCCCGCGTCGCGTTGCGGGCGAACACCGCTTCCGCCGTGAGCCGGCCGCCGTCGCGCGCCGCCACACGTAAACCGAGGACCCGTTTGCCGGGCGTGGCCGCCCGCGGGGTCAGCTCCCAGCCGGCGAAGTACAGGTTGCGCAAGGCGAAGGCGGCCAGCAGGAACAGGGTGAGCCCCGCCTCGTCGGCGGAGGTCCCCGCGCCCAGCGTGGTGCGCAGGATGGGCCGGATCAGGGCGAGAACCAGCGCCGTCAGGACCGCCAGGATGATGGCGGCGTCGATCAGAAAGGCGCCCGCTCGCTCGGACGCCCCGCCCAGCTCCCACCGCAGCGGCACGCCCTCCGGCGTGACCATGGTGCGGACCCGCTTGGGAACGGAGGGGGGCACGGCGGCGGCCCTAGCCACGTGACCCCCCCGGACGGAAGAAGTAGGCGCCCCAGAACACCGCCGTGGCGGCCGCGACCGCGTAGCGGAGCGGGGTGCTGGTCACGACTTGGCGACCCACGCCCTCCAGCAGGCCGGCGACGGCCAGCATCACCACCACACCCGCGATCACCACACCCGCACGCCGGCCGGCGTCCGCGGCCGCCTCCAGCCGCGTCCGCCGCCCGGGGTAGGCCAGGGCGCGGCCGATGCTCATGCCCGCCGCGCCGGCCAGCGTCACCGCCCACAGTTCCGTGACGCCGTGGATCAGCAGCCAACCGCCCACATCCCCGCCCAGCCCTCGCGATACGAACAGCTGCACAAAGGCGCCCAGCACCGCCCCGTTGAACACCAGGAGCAGGACGGAGGGAGCTCCAAAGGCGAACCCCAGCGCGAACGCCCCGATGGCGATCTGGGCGTTGTGGGTGAAGAGAAAGGCCGCAAAGACGCCCAGCCCCGTCCGTCCTTCCTCGTCCTCCTGGCCGTAGAGCGTGGCCCGCAGCTCTTGGGTGGAGGCGGCGGGCGTCCGGCCCTGCGCCATCTCGGCGGGGATGACGGAATAGAACCACTCGGGATCGGCGCTGACCAAGGAATAGCTCAAGGCCGCGCCCAGCAGCATCGCCAGGGCGGCGACCAGGGTTTCCGGCCACAAGGCCCGGACCGCCGCCGGCCAGTCGTGGGCGAAGAAGCGGCCGACCCGCTCACCCAGGCGGGCCCGCGCGCCGTAGACGAAAACATAGGCGCGGGCGCAAAGCGCCTCCAGATAGTCGATCAGGGCCTGATCCAGGGAGATCGCCCGCGCGGTGTTCAAGGACGACAAGGCCGAGCGGTACAGCGCCGGGATTGAGACCAGCTCGTCGTCGGTCAGCTCGCGCGCCCCGCCACGCTCCGCCCGGCCCAGCAGGCGCTCCAGCCTGAGCCAGGCCTCCTGCCGCTCGGCGCGGAAGCGGGTGCTGCGCAGCTCCAGCGTCACAGCAGCTCCCTCCTGCGCACCTCGAGGTAGCCGTTCAGCAGGGCCGGCCCCAGTCGCTCCACCGGAGCGTCGACCACCAGCACGCCCAACCGCTTCAGCCGCTCCAACACGGTTGCGCGCTCCTGGAGCAGCCGCCCGGCCACCACCGCCCGCGAAACGTCCTCCGGCGTCCGGGGCTCCGCGTCCGTAATGCGCTCCAGCTCCGTATCGCGCAGGCTCACGAACAGCACCAGGTGCTTGCGCGCCAGCCGCCCGACGTTCTCCACCATCAGCTCGGCCCCAACCGTGTCGGCGAAGTCGGTGAAGACGACCACCAGCGTCCGCCGGTTGAGCTCGCCGCCCAGCTGGGTCAGCGCCAGGGTGAAGTTGGCCTCCTCCCCCGAGTAGTCCAGGGCGCCCGCCCGCCGCTGCAACAGGGCGAACGCGTTGGGTCCCGAGACCACGCCCGTGGATAGCCGCGGCCGCGCGTCGAAGGCGAACAGGCCCACCCGGTCGCCCAGCTTCAGCCCCACATAGGCCAACAGCAAGGCCGCGTTCAGCGCCCGGTCGATCCGCGGCAGGCCGTCCAGGGGCGCGCTCATCAGCCGGCCGGTGTCCAGGGCCAGCACAATCGGGTGGTTGCGCTCCGTCCGGAACTGCTTGGCCAGGAGCTTGCCGTGGGAGGCCGACCGCTTCCAATCCACCGCGCGCCGATCCATGCCGGGCATGAACTCGACCAGATTGTCGAACTCCGTCCCCTCCCCCCGCTCGCGCTCCACCTTCATCCCGTGCACGGCGTCCCGGGCGAACAGGCGCAGCGCCTCTTCCCGCACGCCCTGCAGGTCCGGCGTCACGGGGGTGACCCGGTCCAGCCGCTCCGTTCTCTGCTTCCAGGCCAAGCCCAGCGGGCCGCGCCAGCGCGCCCAAAGCCGCTCGATCCGCCCCTCGCCGCGCCGCTCAGGCCAGAGCTCGAAGCAGGCCCCCGCCCCCCCGCCCGCGACCGGCGCGCTGACCGGCTCCAGGCTGGCCCGGAACCGGTCGTTGGTCTCCAGCGCCAGCTCCACCCGCGCGGGCCCGCGGCCCCCAGCCCAGCGCGCTTGCGCCACCGCCGTCTCAGGCCGTCCCGTCCCCGCCGAGGCGGGCGCCTGCAGACTCAGCCCCAATCCCCGCCGGTCCGCACCCAGCACCGCGTCCGCGCCGACCAGGGCCAGGGCGAAAACCGTCCAGGCCGCCCCCAGCGACCAGAGCTCCGGCGACAGCGCGGCCACAGCCAGAGAAACCGGAACGCCCGTCGCCGCCAGCGCCACCCCCCGGGCCGTGGGGTAGATCACCGGCCCCGTCCTCCGACACCCCGGTCCCACCCGCCATGCTTAAGCGGGACCGGAGTTCCAGCCGGCCAGCCATGGACCCCGGCCTTCGCCGGGGAGAGCGGGACAGGGGGTGTCACCGCGGCGCCTCGACCCCGTCGATCACGGTCCGAAGCGCCGCGTCGGCCGTGCGCCCCTCGATCTCCGCCGAGGGCGACAGCACCAGCCGGTGGCGCAGGGCCGGCAGGGCCAGCGCCTTGACGTCGTCCGGGATCACATAGTCCCGCCCGTCCAGCGCCGCGCGCGCCCGCGCGGCGGCGGCCAGCATGGCCCCGGCCCGCGGCGAGGCGCCGTAGCTGAAGTCCGGCGAGGTGCGCGTGCCGCGGACCAGGGCCACCACATAGCCGACCACCTCGTCGGTCAGTCGAATGGCGTCCATCACCGCCGCCGCCCGGCCGATCGCGCTCGCGTCCGCCACCGGGCCCACGCCCATGGCCGCCGGATCGGGCGAGCCGGTGCGCACGCCATGGGCGCCCACCACGGCGGCCTCTTCGGCTGCGCTGGGATAGTCGACCAGGTGTTTGAACAGGAAGCGGTCCAGCTGGGCTTCGGGCAGGGGATAGGTTCCCTGCTGCTCGATCGGGTTCTGGGTCGCCACCACCGTGAACCGCTCGCCCAGGTCGTGGCCAACCCCGTCCAGGGTCACGGACCGCTCCTGCATGGCCTCCAGCAGCGCCGCCTGGGTCTTGGGCGGGGTGCGATTGATCTCGTCGGCCAGCAGCAGGTCGGTGAAGATCGGCCCGCGCGTCAGGGTGAAGCTGCTGGTCTGGAAGTTGAAGACATTGGCCCCCACGATGTCGCCCGGCATCAGGTCCGGCGTGAACTGGATGCGCCGGTAGCCCAGCCCGATCGTTCGCGCGAAGCACTGGGCCAGCAAGGTCTTGGCCGTCCCGGGAGGCCCTTCCAGCAGCACATGCCCCCGCGCCAGCAGTGCGGTCAGCAGCAGGTCGACCGTGTCCGCCTGGCCCACAACCGCCTTGGCGATCTCCGCCCGCACCGCCGCGGCCAGGCCCAGCACCGGTTCCAGCGCGCCCCCATCAACTCCCACCCGCGACCTCCCGCTTCCAACCATGGATCCGCCGCGCGGTCGCCACCAGCGCCGCGCGGGTGCGCACCGCCCTGGCCTGCGAACGCAGGGCCGACCAGGCCGGCCGACCAGGCGCCCTGCGCTGCAGACCGTCCAGATACCCCGCCGCCCGAGCCCCTGCCGGGACTCCGACCGCCCGCGCCACCGCCGCTTCCGTCAGCTCCGCATAACGGTCCGCCATGCGGTGCTCCCGCCCGCTCAGCCGGATCAGCATGGCCGCATTGTCCGTCAAGGCCTGCGCCCCCAAGGCCACGGACCGCCGCGCCCGCGCGCGAGGCCCGAACCGCACCGCCGCCTGCCAGCCCGCCAACCCCGCCGCAACGGCCGCACACAGCGTCGCGGCCAGGAACGGGGGCGAGAACGCCAGCTTGAGCAGGCTCCGGCCGCTGGCCAGCCCGTGCAGGCTGACGTCAAACACGATCGGCCCGTCACCCTTTCGCGCACGATCCATGATGGCCAGCGCCGCCCGCGCAGTCGCCAGCTCGGCCAGTCCCTGGGTGTTCAGCAGGTCGGGATCAGACAACACATAGGTGTTGCGGCTGGGCACATAGGCCAGGACCACCCCGCCGTTCCCGTCCGTCAGCACCGACTCGTGGTCCGGAGCCACCAAGGGGCCGGCGCCCGCCCGACCGGGAGGCCCGACGGAAGGCGGAGGCGTAAAGCGCAGAACCTGAAAAGCCTCGACCCGTCCAGCGCCTTGCGAGCCTCGCCGACCTTGCAGCTTCACATCTGCCGCCCCCGCGCCCCGAACCATAGCGACGTTCAGGTCGTCGAAAATCAGCATGGGGCTCACGGCCACCTGCGGGTTGATAAGTCCATCCTTACTCACCCACCCCTGCCGGTTCCGATGCGGTTCCGTCTCCCACTTGGGCAACACGACCAAGATCGGCTCCTCATGCCGGTTGACGTAGTCGTCCAACGCTCGCCGGAGCTCGCCCGTCGGAACGGGCCCCGGGGTGGCGACCAGCAGCGCCGCCCCCGCCCCTTCCGACGGGTTCCGACCCACGGCCGCCGTGTCGCCCCGGCTCTCCAAAAGGCGCACCAGCCCCGCAAAACCCACCGCCGACTTCGACAGGGCGTGCGCTCCGCCGTTGTTCCCCCGCCGCAAGTCCGGCGCAAAGGCGGACAGGACGAAGTAGGCCGCAAAGGCGAACACGCCCACGGCGATCACGACCGCCACCGTTCTGGCCGAGAAGGCGCCTCCGCCGCTGTCCGCCTCGGCGCTCACGCCCAGCTCTCGCGCGCCGCAAAGGCCTCGTATTCCGCACGGCTCCGCACCCAAGCTTCGGCGTCCACCGCGCGACCGCCGAAGAAGCTGCGCTCCACCACCCCGGCGATGGCTCCGAAGTGCGCCCGCGCCCGGTGCGGCAAGGCCGACAAAGCCGCGATCTCCCGACTGGTCAGGGCCCGGCGGAACAGCTCCGGCCGCTGGTCGCGGATGTCGTCGACGCCCCGGAACAGCAGCACATGCACCGCTTCGGCGTAGCGGCCCTGAGCCGCCAGCCCGTCCGCCTCCGCCAGCAGCGCCCGGACCCCCTCCTCGCTGGGAGGCAGCACCAGGGCCGTCGCGCCCGGCTCTCGGCCGCGGCCCTCGCGCCAGCGGCGCTCGCCTTCGCGCACGAGGAACCAGATCGCCAGCGCGGCGATCACCGCCACCCCGCCCCAGAACACCACCAGCAGCAGCGGCTCGAGCGCATCGAACAGCGCGGCCAGCCAGGACGGTCCCGGCCTCGGCGGCGGTTCCTGGGGTGCGGCGGTGAACTCGAACTGCAGGCTCCGGTCCCGCTTGAGCTCGGCATGAGCGGCCGCGACCCTATCCTGCGCAGCGGCCTGCGCGTTGGCGCCGCCCGCGACGGCAGCCGCCAGCCCCGCCGCCCAGACCTCCCTCAACTGCAAACCGCCTCCCGTCGTGCCTGCATCTGCGCTCTCGTACTCGGCTCAGCAGCACTGAGCAGACCCGGGCTCCCTTGTCATAGCGGCTGAAGGCCGCTCGTCACCTTCCGCATCGCGCCGATGCTCGTGTTGGAGCTCCCCCGCCTGACTTGGGTCGCGTGCGGCGCCATATACGAGCTTATGACAGCCTTGACGGTCTGGTTCGACGGCGATTGCCCTCTGTGTCGTCGGGAGATCGCGCTGATGGGGCGGTTGGACCGACGGCGCGCGATCCGTTTCGTGGACTTGGCCACCGGGGAGGGGTCCTGTCCGATTGACCGCGCCGATCTCCTGACGCGTTTCCATGCCCGCGAAGACGGGGTCCTGCTGTCCGGAGCGGCGGCCTTTGCGGCCATGTGGCGGGCCATCCCGGTTCTGCGCCCCTTGGGCCTCCTCGCTCGAAACCGATCCGTGCTGACCCTGCTTGAGTGGCTTTACATCCGCTTTCTCCGGGTTCGGCCGTCGTTTCAGGCCCTGGCTCGCCGCCTCGACCACGCTCGGGGCGGCGCTTGCCGCCCGTCCCCCTGAGAGCTCGACAGGCGGCCACGACCGTCGAGGGGCCCGTGATGGTCTTCGACACCGACTGCGTGCTCTGCAGCGGCATGGTGGCCTTTGTTCTGAACCACGAGCGTGCGCCCGAGCTGCGCTTTGCAGGCGCGTGGTCCGACGAGGGCCTGAACCTGGCCGCGGCCCACGGTTTCTCGAAAGCGGACCTCCACGAGACCTTTCTGGTTATCGACGGCGGCCGGGCCCTGACCCGCTCGGAGGCTGGATTGGCCGTATTGTCCCGACTTCGCGCGCCCTGGCGCTGGCTGACCTTGCTTCGGGTCGCGCCCCGCCCCTTGCGTGACGCCGTCTACAGCTTCGTGGCTCGGCGACGCTATCGCTGGTTCGGGCGTCGCCAGAACTGCACGGTGGTCCCGGCGAGCGAGCGGCACAGGTTCCTGGAGGGCGCGAAGGCCTAGCCAGCCCATTCTGAAGCGCCGTCGCGGATGCGGTCCCGCGGCAGGATCGGCTCAGGCGAGCGCCGCCGTCCCGGCCCCGCCGTCCTCGTCGCCCCAGGCGAGACGCCCCGCCCGGGTGATCGCCAAGGCGCTCACCGGAGAGCCGGAAGGCTCGCGCCAGTGGCGCACGCCGCGAGAGGCCAGATCCGCCGTCCACACCCGCCCGTCGTCGCACCCGGCGGCGATCACGCCCGAGCCCTCGGCCGCCGCCGCCCGCGTCACCAGACGGCCTTCGGTGTAGCCGATCTCCGCGGCTTCCTTGCCCATGGGCCCGTTCGGTCCGGCGATGGGCCAGACCACCGCGCCGGGCGCCCCGGAGGTCACCAGCAACTGCCCCTTGCCCGGGAAGGTCAGGCTGCGAACCTTGGACGGATAGCCGCCCATGCGCATGTCCTTGCCGTCGCTCAAACGCCAGCCGTGCAGCGCGTTCTCGCCCATGCTGCTGAACAGGAAGCGCCCGTCCGGGCTGAAGGCGCAGTCCAGGTGGCTGCCGGCCCATCTCAACTCCACCGGCTTCTGCTCGGCGATGCGCGCCCACCACAGCCGCGCCCCGCCGTAGGTGGCCGTGGCCAGCCGCCGGCCCTTGGCGTCGAACGCCAGCCCCGCGACCGTTCGCCCGTGCCCGAAGCTGCGCGAAAAGCCGGGGTCCGCCGCATCCAGCATCCGCACCTCCCGCCCCGCGGCATAGGCCATCAGCCCCGAAGCCGCGCTGCTGGCCACCGCATCGATCCACCGCCCGCCCGCATCGGCCAACTGGACCGCGCCGCTCGGACGGGACCACATCAACCGCCCATCGTCCCCGCCCGTGATCACGCCCTCGCCGCTCGGGTGCGGCGCCGCGCAAAGCACTGCGCCCTCGTGCGCCTCGACGCCGGCCCCGCCCTCGAATCGCACCGTCCCGTCGCCCAAGGCCCAGACCGCCCCGGTCCGGTCGAACAGCGCCGCGGTGACGTAGGCGTCGAAGCTCACCAAGGCAGCTCGCGGCCGTCGTATTGGATGAAGCGGTGGTCGCCCCGCCCGCTCGCGGCCTCGCACACCTCGGCCAGCCCGCGCACGCTGGTGTCCACATCCAGCGGCGCGCGCTCTCCACCCATGTCGGTCCTCACCCAGCCCGGATGCAGCGACAGGGTGGTGATCCCCTCCGCCTCCGCGGCGCGGTGGTGGAAGCTGCGGGCGTAGCTGTTCATCGCGGCCTTGCTGGCGCGGTAGGTGTCCGATCCGCCGCTGTTGTTGTCGCCGATGGAGCCCATCAGCGAGCTCATGAAGGCCACCACGCCCGTGCGGGGCTTCACGGCGCCCGCCAGCGCATGGGCCGCGCGCGCAGGTCCAGCGGCATTGGTGATGAAGGTCGCCGCGATCGCCTCCGGCTCGGCCGCCATCAGGTCACGCGGGCCGGACACGCCGGCGTTCAGAACTAGTAGGTCGAGCGAACCGCGCCCCAGCCGCGCGCTCAGGGCCTCGACGGCGCGGAGGTCCGTCACGTCCAGTTGCTCCACCCCGACGCCCAGGTCGGTCGGCGCTTTCGCGCTCGAGGGATCCCGGACTGTGGCCGCGACAAGCCAGCCCCGCCCGGACAATTCACGCACCAGTCCGAGCCCCAGCCCGCGCGAGGCGCCCACGATCAACGCCGTCTTGCCGTCCGCCATGCCCGTCTCCTCAGATATTTCGGTTCTGCCCCCGCGAGGCGCACTCGCCCGGCGGGACAGCCGCGCCGCTTATCCCGCGCAGGCCTCGAACCCCCGCTGGAGCTCCGCAGCGTCCAGGTTGCGCCCGATGAACACCATCCGGCTCCAGCGCCGCTCGTCCGGGCGCCAGGGCCGCTGCAGGTCGCCTTCCAGGATCATGTGCACCGCCTGGAAGACGAGCCGGCGCTCCTCGCCCTTCACCTCGATGATCCCCTTGGCCCGGAGGATGTCCGGCCCACGCTCGGCGAGCAGGGTGTTCAGCCACCCGGTCACCTTGGTTCCGTCCAACGGCCGCTCCAGCGACAGCGAGACGCCCGCGATCCCCGCCTCCGCCACGTGGTCGTGAGCGTGGTCCCCATGCGCATGGCCGTGCCCGCAATGCTCGTCGTGCACGTGGCCCGGCTCGCCGTGGGTAGGCCCGGGCGAAGCGTTGACGAACTCCGGATCCAGTTCGCTGATCCGGTCCAGGTCGAATCCGCCTCGGTCCAGGATGGCGTCCAGTGCCACCGCGGACCGCATCACCGGGTGAATGGGCGCCAGCGGATTGATCCGCCGGAGCGCCGCCTCGACCCCCGCCAGCGCCTCCGGCGAGACCAGGTCGATCTTGTTGAGCACGATCTGGTCTGCAAAGGCGATCTGCTCGACGGCTTCGCGGCTGTCCCCCAGCCGATCCAGCACATGGCGCGCGTCCACCACGGTGGTCACGCTGTCCAGCCGCGTCTTGGCCTTGACCTCGTCGTCGACGAAGAAGGTCTGCGCCACCGGCCCCGGGTCAGCCAGGCCGGTGGTCTCCACCACGATGGCGTCGAACCGGCCTTTGCGTTTCATCAATCCGGAGACGACCCGGATGAGGTCGCCGCGCACCGTGCAGCAGACGCAGCCGTTGTTCATCTCGAACACCTCCTCGTCCGCGCCCACCACGAGGTCGTTGTCGATGCCGATCTCGCCGAACTCGTTGACGATCACCGCGTACCGCTTGCCATGGTCCTCCGTGAGGATGCGGTTCAGCAGGGTGGTCTTGCCCGCGCCGAGGTAGCCGGTCAGCACGGTGACGGGGATCGGCTCGGGGATCGCGTCCTTCATGCAGCCTAGATAAGGCCGATCAGCAGTCCGGACAGGCCTCGCCCGGCCCTGTCTCGACCTGCAGGGTGGCATGGGCGATGCCGAAGCGGTCGTGCAGGCCCTTGGTCGCCTGGTCGAAAAAGGCCCGGTCTCCCGGCTCGGCCCGGACCAGATGGGCGGTCAGCGCCGTCTCCGTGGCCGACAGGTTCCACACATGGACGTCGTGCTGTCCCGTAACGCCCGGCAGCCCCGCTAGGAACCGGCCCAGCTCGCCCATGTCCAGCCGCGCGGGCGCGGCGTCCAGCGCCAGGTCCAGAGACTCGCGCAGCAGCCCCCATGTGCCCCACAGGATCGCCGCCACGATCACCAAGCTGGTCAGCGGGTCAATCCACCTCGCGCCCGTCCACCAGATCAGCGCGCCGGCCGCCACCACGCCCCCGGACACCGCCGCGTCGGCGGCCATGTGCAGGTAAGCGCCGCGCAGGTTGACGTCGTGCTCGCGCCCCCGCCGGAAAAGCAGGGCCGTGCCCAGGTTCACCGCGATCCCGGCCGCCGCTACCGCCATCACCAGGTCCGCCTCCACCGGCTCCGGCGCTCCGAAGCGGCGCACCGCCTCCCAGCCGATCAGCAGGCACGCCGTGACCAGCAGAACCGCATTGGCCAAGGCGGCCAGGATGGTGGCCTTGCCGAACCCATAGGTCCGCCGCGCATCCGCCGCCCGCGCCGAAAGCCAGGCCGCCCCGCCTGCCAGCGCCAGTCCGAGCACATCGGATAAATTGTGCCCCGCATCGGCGAGCAAGGCGGTGGAGCTCGCGGCAAGCCCCGCGCCGAACTCCAGGGCCACGAAGGCCAGGTTCAGGACGACGCCGATCAGGTAGCGGCGGTCGATCTCCCCTGGGGGCGCATGCAGGGACCCGTGCGCGTGGACGGCGCCGTGGCGGGCGGAACCGTGGACATGCCCGTGCGCATGCCCATGCGCATGGCCCATCAGTGCCCCACCGCCAGCACCAACACGCCCAGCCCGCACAGGGCGCCGCCCAGCACCCGCCGCTCCAGCCGCTCGGCCAGCTCCAGCTTCAGGCGGGCGGCTCCCGCCCAGCTCGCGCCCGTAAACACCATCATGCCCAGCAAGGTGGCTGAAGCCAGCACCCCGCTCAAGACCGCAAACCCGGTCCAACCCCATCGCTGCCCGGCCAGCAGCACGGAGCCGAAGGTCTCGCCGGGCGACAAGGCCAGCAACCCGACAAGCCCCCCGATCGCCGCCAGGTCCGAGTTCCGCGGTCGGGGCTGCGCCGCGGAGGTCGGATCGGGCGGCCTTCGGAGGAGGTAAAGCAGGCCCAAGCCGATCAGCACCGCTCCCGCCGCCCGCCGCAGCACCGGCCCGTAATGATCGTCCAGGGCCAGTCCCGCCCCCATGAGCAGCACGGCCAAGGCCAGGGTGGTGACGATGTGGCCCCCGCCCGCCAGGGCCGTCACGGCCAGGGTCTTGCGCCCGCTCCAGCCCTGCGCCCGCCCGACCAGCACGAAGGGGAGCCAATGCGTGGGCAGGGCTGCGTGCAGCAAAGCCGCCGCGCCGCCCCCCGCCGCCACCGTCCAGAACACCGCGTCGTTCATCATCGCGGCCGTAACACGTTATAGTGTAACACGCGAGCGCCCTCGGCCGCATTGACTCCCGCGCCGCCCCCGGCGACACGGCGCTGCATGAGGCTGAGCATACTGGCGGCGCTCCTGACGGCTCTGGCGGCGGCCTGCTCTCCCGGTGTGGCCCAGCAGGCGCCCTCCACCGCTTCCGCCTTTCCGGCCCCCGACCGACCCGTGGCCGAGATCGTGAGTCCTGTCTGGCTCAACGAAGCCGATCGCGACAAGGCGCGGGAGTCCGAACAGGTGGTCCAGCTGATGGGCATAGCGCCCGGTATGGCGGTAGCCGACATCGGCGCGGGCACGGGGTACCACACGGTGCGCCTGTCCCCCGTAGTGGGCCCGCGCGGCCGAGTCTACGCCCAGGACGTCACCCCCGAATACCTGGCGGACCTCGAGCGCCGGCTGGAAGGCGCGGAGCTGGACAACATCACCACCCTTCGCGGCGCCCCCGACGATCCCCGCCTGCCGCCCCGGTCCCTGGACGCCGCCATCCTGATCCACATGTACCATGAGATCGCCCAGCCCTACGCCTTCATGCACCGGTTGGCGGGCTCCATGAAGCCGGGAGCCCGGGTGGGCGTGGTGGACCTCGACCGCGCCACCTGGCTGCACGGCACGCCGCGCGACCTGCTGCGCTGCGAGCTCGAAGCGGTCGGCTATCGCCAGATCTCCAGCCATCAGCTCACGGGCGGAGTGGGGTACCTGGCGATCTTCGAACCGCCCGCCGCCCCTATCGAGCCGTCCGCTATTCGGGCGTGCAAGGGGCAAAAGCCGCCGGGGGTCTAGACCCGGGCTCTCGGCAAGGGGGTCACCCGGTCCCACGCTCTGCGTTGACTTCCCAACCTGCCCGCGTGTAGAAGCGCGCCCTTCCCGCCCCCCCGAGCCCATCGCGGCTGGCTCGCGGGCGATTTCCGTTCGACCCCTTCCAAGGCTCCTCAAAATGTTCGCGGTGATCAAGACCGGCGGCAAGCAGTACCGGGTCAGCCCCGGCGACATGCTGATCGTCGAAAAGCTGGACGGCGCCCCCGGCGACGAGATCCGCTTCGACCAGGTGATGATGCTGGGCGAGGGCGAGCAGATCACCGTGGGCGCGCCCTTGATCGACGGCGGCCTGGTCCGCGCGGTCCTGGTTGAAACCCGCAAGGGTGAGAAGATCAAGGTCTTCAAGAAGAAGCGTCGTCAGGGCTACCGCCGCACCAAGGGCCATCGCCAGATCGAGTCCGTGCTGCGCGTGACCGGCCTGGAAGGCGCCGGCCAGAGCGTGAACTGGGAGGGCCAGGTCGACCTCACCACCCGCGCCGAGTTCCTGGCCCGTTCGCGGGGCCTCCCGCTGCCGACGACCGCGGCCCTCGCCGCTCCTCTGTCGGGCGAGCAGGGCTTCAGCCAGGGCATGGTCGACGGCGTTCACGCGGAAAGCGCCGCGATCGTCACGGACGCCGACCCCCGCTCCCCCGTCCACCACGTCGCTGTGGTGGAGCACGCAGGGCCGGCGAGCGAAGGGACCGAAGCCCCGGCCAAGAAGGCCCGCGCGCCTCGCAAGGCCAAGGCCGAGACCCTACCTTCCGATCAGGCCGACGCCTCGGCTTCGCAGGACGGCGCCTTGATCGAACCGCCCACCAGCGAGGTTGCGCCTGAAGCCCCGCAAACCATTGAAACCCCCGTCCCCGGCCCCGGCGCTCAAGCCGGGACCGACACGGACGAACAAGCCTAAGGTTCTCCCCAATGGCCCACAAGAAATCCGGCGGCTCGTCCCGCAACGGTCGCGACTCCGAGTCCAAGCGCCTCGGCGTCAAGAAGTACGGCGGCGAACAGGTCCTGGCCGGCAACATCCTGGTCCGCCAGCGCGGCACCAAATTCTATCCGGGTGAGAACGTCGGCCTCGGCCGCGACCACACCCTGTTTGCGACCGCCGAAGGCGCCGTGAAGTTCACCAAGAAGCGTGACGCCCGCACCTACGTCTCCATCGTGCCGGCCGCCCCTTTGGCCGAAGCCGCGGAATAGAGCTACCAACGCCTCCTCTGCCGAGCAGGGGAGGCGGCCGATGTCGGGGGCCCTGGGCGCGAGTGCGTCGCCTTTCTTCCGCCCGACCGATCCCCTCCGCACCGCGCAGCCCCTCAGGCCGTGCTATGTCGGCCCTCATGGCCGCCCTCGCCCACCTGCATACCCGGCGCTTGGTCCTGCGCGCCCCGGCTGCACGGGACGCGGCTCCGCTGACCCGGCTGGCCGACGATCTCGACGTCGCGCGCATGACCACGCGCATGCCCCATCCCTACACCCTGGCCGACGCCGAAGCCTTTCTGGAGCGCGTAGGCCAGGCCGACCCCGGCCAGGAGGCGACCTGGGTCATCGCCGACGCCTCCGACGCTCCCCTGGGCGTCCTGGGCTTCTTCAGCGACGACGGGTTTGCGCCCGAGCTCGGTTATTGGCTGGGCCGCCCCTCCTGGAATCGCGGCTACGCCAGCGAGGCGGTCGCGGCGGCCTTGGACTGGATCGGCGCGGTCTGGCGGAAGCCCTGCGTGGTCGCCGGCTGTTTCACGGACAACCCCGCCTCCGTCCGGGTCCTGGAGAAGGCGGGCTTCCTGCCCACCGGCGTCATCCGCCCGCGCGCCTCCCTGGCCCGCGGCGGCCCCCACGCGTGCCGCGAGTTTGTTCGCATCAGCTGATCGTAACGATCCGCCGCGCCGGCCCAGCTCCGCCTGTTGGGGACGTCAGGCTTGGCCTCCACTCCCCAAGCGCGCGCCCCCCGGTTATAGGCCGCGGGTGTCCCGCCCTTTCCTCAAGATGAACGGCCTCGGCAACGACTTCGCCGTGGTGCAAGCGGGCGAAACTCCGTTTCGCCCGTCGCCGGAACAGGTCCGACGGTGGGCCGACCGGGCCTCCGGCATAGGCTTCGACCAGATGATCGCCGTCGAGCCTTCGCCGGGCGCCGACGCCTTTATGCGCATCTGGAACGCCGACGGAGGGGAGGTGGAGCAGTGCGGCAATGCGGCCCGATGCGTGGCCTGGCTGTTGATGCAGGCCGCCGGGCGCGACGCCGTCACCCTGGACACCACCGGCGGCCCGCTGTCCGCAGCCCGCGCGGGCCCGCAGGCGGTGACCGTGGACATGGGCGAGCCTCGCCTCGACTGGCGCGACATCCCCCTGTCGGAGCCCATGGACACGCGGGGGATCGAGCTGCAGGTCGGGCCGATCGACGACCCCGTCCTGCACACGCCCGGCTGCGTCAGCATGGGCAATCCTCACGTCGTCTTTTTCGTTCCGGCGGTGGACGCCGCGCCCGTGCGGGAGGTCGGCCCCTTGGTGGAGCACCACCTGCTCTTCCCGGAAGGCGTCAATGTGGGGTTCGCGGAGATCCTCGCCCGGGACCGGCTGCGGCTGCGCGTGTGGGAGCGGGGGGCGGGCGAGACCCGCGCCTGCGGCACCGGAGCCTGCGCTGCGGCGGTGGCCGCTCATCGCCGAGGTCTGACAGATCGGGCGGTCACCGTGGAGCTGCCGGGCGGGCCGTTGGAGATCGAGTGGCGCGGAGGCGACGGTCATGTGCTCATGACCGGCCCCGTCGAGCTGGAGTTCGCGGGGACTCTGCCGTGATCCTCGCCGTCCCGGGCTGGTGGGAACGCGCCGCCCCCGCTATGTCGCGCCCATGACGGATCTCGCCGGGCAGGAGAAGAAGGGCTGGCTGCAGCGGCTGGCCGACGGCATGTCGCGTTCGTCGCGACAGTTGTCCGAGCAGGTCGTGGGCGCTTTCGTGAAGCGACCCTTGGACCAGGCCGCGCTGGACGAGCTGGAGGAGATGCTGATCGAGGCGGACCTCGGGCCTGCGGCGGCCGCGCGCATCGTCAGCGCCTTCGGCCAGGGCCGCTTCGGCCGCCAGATCGGCGAGGAGGAGATCAAACAGGCGCTGGCCGAAGCGGTGCGCGCCGAGCTGCAGAACCACCAGGGCCGGTTCGACCCCTTCGAAGGGCCCGCGCCCTATGTGGTGCTGTTTGTGGGCGTGAACGGCTCGGGCAAGACCACCACCTTGGGCAAGATCGCCTCGGACCTGACCGCGCGCGGCGCCAAGGTGATGGTGGTGGCCGCCGACACCTTCCGCGCGGCGGCTGTGGAGCAGCTCAAGGTCTGGTCGGAGCGGGCGGAAGCGGACTTCGTGTCGGGCAAGCCTCAGGCCGACGCGGCGGGTCTCGTGTTCGACGCCGTGACCCGGGCCAAGGCGGACGGCACGGACGTGGTCCTGATCGACACGGCCGGCCGCTTGCAGAACAAACAGGCGCTCATGGACGAGCTGCTGAAGGTGATTCGCGTGCTCAAGAAGGTGGATCCCACCGCGCCGCACGAGACCCTGCTCGTGCTGGACGCCACGGTGGGGCGCAACGCCCTGGCTCAGGAACAGGTGTTCGGCCGCACGGCCGGCGTCTCCGGCATCGTCATGACCAAGCTCGACGGCACCGCGCGCGGCGGAGTGCTGGTGCCGGTGGCCAACGCTTCGGACGCGCCCATCAAGCTGATCGGGGTGGGCGAGGGCGTCTACGACCTCCAGCCTTTCGACGCCGTCGCCTTCGCGCGCACCTTGGTGGGCCTGGACGCGGCCGCATGAAGAGAAAAGGAACGCTGGTCCGGCTGGGAGTAGACTTCGGCGCGCCCGCCGCCTTTTTGGTCAGCTACTTCCTCAGCCGCCAGCTGTTTCCCGACGCGGAAGAAGGCGCCCATGTGATCACGGCCACCTGGTGGCTGGTGGGCGGGTCCGCCGCGGCGCTCCTGCTCGGTGTGGTGGCGGAGAAGCGCGTGGCCCCGATGCCGCTGATCGCAGGCGTGGCGGCGATCATCTTCGGCGGGCTCACCCTGATCCTGCACGACGAGACCTGGGTGAAGATCAAGCCCACGGTGCTGAACCTGTTCTTTGCCGGCTTTCTCCTGGGCGGCTGGCTGCTGCGAAAGCTGCCGCTCAAGGTGGTGCTGGGCGAGGTGATCCAACTGCCGGAACCGCTGTGGCGCACGCTGTCGGTCCGGTACGGCTTTTTCTTCCTGCTGATGGCGCTGCTGAACGAGGCGGTGTGGCGCACCCAGAGCACCGACACCTGGGCCCTGTTCCGTTTTCCGGGGCTGCAACTGCTGTCGCTGGCGTTCTCGGCGACCCAGTTTCCGCTGATCCTGCGGGGGGCCAAGGCGATGGAGGCGGCGGCCGGCTCGGCGACGGACGCCGGTCCTCCTGCATGAGGGTCGGTTCGCCTGCGAATTGTGCGGCGTCGATCCAAAGTTCGGGACTGTTAGGCTCCGCGCGCACCGAGGAGGGCAGGTATGGCCAAGGCTGATGTCGTGAGCGAGGCCGCAAAGGCTTCCGCGGTGGAGCTGGCGCGCTCGCCCAGCCACCTCTTGCACCGAGCCCTGCAGCACGCCCTGGACATCTATGTGGATTCCGCCGGAGCGGGCGCGCCGACGCAACGGCAGTTCGCGGTGCTGGCGGCGGTGGCGGAGAACGAGGGCCTGACGCAAACGGCCTTGGTGCGGGCCACGGGGATCGACCGCTCGACCTTGGCCGAACTGGTGGCGCGGATGATCGTCAAGGGGCTGCTGGCCCGGGAACGGTCGGCCGCCGACGCCCGGGCCAACACGGTCCGGCTGACGGAGGCGGGGCGGGCCGCCCTGGCCGAGGCGGCGCCCAAGGTGGCCCAGGCCGACGACCGCATCCTGGCGCTGCTGCCGGAGCGGGACCGGGGCCGGTTCCTGTCGGTGCTGTCGGCCCTGTCGGCAGCGGCGGAGCATCTGCCCGCGCCCATCGGGCTGGACGGGGAGGCTGCGGCTGCACCGGGCAAGCCGGCGAAGAAGGGGAAGTCGGCCAAGGCCGAAGGCAAGGCCGAAAAGAAGGCCAAGAAGAAGAAGCGTTAGGCTCCGAGAACGCTTATCGCGTCGCGAAGGATGGCTGGCGACGCTACCTCTCCAGCGCTCCAATCATGTCCACCCGCGTCGCATGCCGGCCGCCCTCGAACTGGGTGGTCAGGAACGCATCCACGATATCGAGCGCCAGCCCTTCGCCCACCACGCGCGCGCCGATCGACAGCATGTTGGCATTGTTGTGCTGGCGAATCATGCGGGCTGAGAACGTGTCTACGCAGACGCCGCAACGAATGCCCCTCACCTTATTCGCCGCCATCATGATGCCCTGGCCGGTGCCGCATAGGATGATCCCGAACCGGCAATCGCCGGAGGCGACCAGCCGCGCCGCCGCTTCGCCGTGCTTAGGATAGTGCGTGCTCTCCGGGGTCGTGGGTCCGATGTCGACCACCACCGAGCCATGCTCCGCGATGTGGGCGCCAATGGCTCGTCGGAGCTGAATGCCGGCGTGATCGCTGGAGAGAACGATGCGGTTGCGGGCTGTCATGGAGAAGCCGTCCCGTTTCCCGAGGTGATGCGGACGCCTGGCCGATCTGGATCAGGTGCTTTTTGCTTCGTCAATTTTCCTGGTTCTCGAACGACCACTCCTGCGGCGCGCCGGCCCCCGGATAAGATTTGGTCCGCCGAAATCGTCCGGCGGACTGTCCCTCCTCCTCCCTCTTCATGGATTGGCGGAAGCGCGCAACCCGATCGGTCCTGGGCAACTACGCGATCAGCGCTGCTTTTGACGCTTCTGCCGCGCCGTTCGCGGTAGGGACTGTGTTGCCGGCCGAGCAGCGAGCGCCCGCTCTGACACAGTTGGCCGAAGAGGCCCCTGACGTTCTGGGCGCCCCTAACGGATCATCCCCGGCACGCGCTGAGCTCAGACCTTGATGTCCAGCAGGGAGCCGGGGCGGAGGAGGCGCTCCGGCCGGGGGTCGCCGTCGCGTGGAACCCGCTGGGCGGCGGCCACGGAGCGGACCGGCTCGGCCGAGGCGCTCGGCGCCGCCCGATCCACGGCCGCCTGAAAAAAGGCGCGCTGGGCCGAGCGCGCTTCCGGACGGGCCGGGGCGGTGGCGGGCAGCTGGGGCGTGGTGCGGATGGGGAGCAAGGACCCGAGTCTGGCGGCGCGTCTGTCAACGCAAGGTTAAGGCAGAGAACGGGCCTGGGCCAGCAGGGTTCCGGCGTGCTCCGGGGTGAGGGGGCCCGCGTGCTTGGCGCGGACCACGCCGGCGCCGTCGACCAGATAGGTTTCGGGAACCCCGGTGATGCCGAGCTCGATGCCGGCCCGTCCGTCGCGATCCACCAGAACGGTCGCGAAGGGGTCGCCGAGGCGGTCCAGGAAGGCCGTCGTTTTCGCCGGGTCGTCCTTGTAGGCCAGCCCCACCACACGCACGCCCGACTGGCTGAGCTTGACCAGTTCGGGATGTTCGACCTCGCAAGGCGTGCACCAGGAGGCGAAAACGTTCACCAGGGTGGGACCTTCCACCGCGGAGCGGAGCGGGACCGCTTCGCCGCCCACCAGGGTGGGCAGGGTGATCCCGGGCAAGGGCCGCCCGACCAGGGCGTCCGGACTGATGTTGGGCTGACGTCGGAGGGAGGAGATGGCGAACAGCCCCACCAGGGCCGCCAGGACGGCCAGGGGAATCAGGGTCCAGAGGCGGCTGACGGGCGGGGTCATGCCCCGGGCTCCGCCTCGCGGCGCTCGGCCCGCCGACGCCAGCGCCGGGCGCGCAGCAGGGTGTCGGCGGCGAGCGCTCCCAAGACAAGCGCGCTGATCCCCCAGGCGGCGGCCACAAAGGCGGTGTAGTCGCCCATCAGGCGGCCTCAGGCGTCAGGGTGGCGCGCATGGCCGGCGCGCGGCGGACGGAGTGGGCCCGGCGGCGCCAGACCTCCGCGCGAGTGCGGACCAGCCATAGGACGCCGAAGAGGCAGGTGTAGGCGAGGCTCATGACCAGCAGGGGCGCGAGGATCTCGGGCGCAACGGAGGGCCCGTCCGCGCGGAGCAGGGAGGCGGGCTGGTGCAGGGTGTTCCACCAGTCGACCGAGAACTTCACAACCGGCAGATTGATCAGGCCGGCCAGCGCCAGAACGGCCGCGGCGCGGGCGGCGCGGGTTTCGTCCTCCACGGCGGCGTGCAAGGCGAGATAGCCCAGATAGAGCAGGAAGAGCACCAGAACGGAAGTGAGGCGGGCGTCCCACACCCACCAGGCCCCCCACATGGGCTTGCCCCACAAGGATCCGGTCACCAAGGCCAGGAAGGTGAAGCCGGCGCCCAGCGGGGCGGCGGCCTTGGCGGCGGCGTCGGCCAGCGCGTGACGCCAGACCAGGCCGGCGAAGCTGGCCCCACCCATGCAGGCATAGGCGAACAGGCCCATGTAGGCCGCCGGCACATGCACGAACATCATGCGCACGCTGTTTCCCTGCTGGTAGTCGGGGGGAGCAGTGAAGGAGAGCCAGGTCCCGACCGCCAGAAGCAGCGCGGTCGCCGCGCCCAGCACGGGGACGAGGGGACGGGAGACGGCCATGAACCGTGCGGGATTGGCGAGAACGGTCAGCACAGGCGGGAGTTACGCACGACGCGCCGCCCCGGCAAGACAGCCGTACGCCCGAGCTTCCGGCGCCTGCGCCCAGGCGGTCACAGCCCGCGCCGTCGAGCTCGGGCCTGCGGAGGTCAGCCGAGCGCGTTGCGGAGTCCCGCGCCCGCTGCGAACGGGGCTGCGGCGACGGCCAGCAAGGCGTAGGCCGCCAGCAGGGCCAGGCTGGGGAGCCAGGGGCCGCCCAGGGCGGCCGCCTCCACTGCGGCTGCGCCGAATATGACCGGAGGGACGAGGAGCGGTAGAACCAGCACCGCAATGAGCAGGCCTCCCCGGCGGGCGCCCAGGGAAAGCGCGGCGCCGATCGCGCCCAGGTAGGCGAAGGCCAGACCCCCCAGGAGGGCGGCGGCCAGCATGGGGCCGGCGATGCGGACCGGGGCTCCCAGGGCGACCGCGGCGGCGGGCGCGAGCAGGGCCAGCGGGGCGCCGGTCGCGCACCAGTGTGCGGCGGCTTTGACGGCCGCAACGGCCGCAAGCGGAGCGCGGCCTTGCGCAAGCAGATCCAAGGCGCCGTCCTCCCAGTCGGGCTCGAACAGGCGCTCCAGGGACAGGAGCGAAGCCACCGCCAGGACGAGCCAGGCCAAGCCGGGGGCCATCGCCGCGAGGCGCTCGGGCGAGGGGCCGGCGGACAAGGGGACCAGGGCCGCCACCCCTAGATAGAAGGCTCCGGCGAGCAGCGGGCCGCCGCCGCCGGCCCAGGCCAGCTGCATGTCGCGGAGGAACAGGGCGAGAAGCGGGGTCGGGCGCCGCGCGCTCACGCGGACTCCAGACGCAGTTCGCGGGCCCCGATGGGAAGGGTGTCGTGGACGGCGGCGATGATCAGGCCGCCTTCGTCCAGATGGGCGTGCATCATCTCGCCCACGCGGGTGCGCCACCGGGCGTCCAGAGGGGCGAGCGGTTCGTCCAACAGCCACAGGGGGCGGAAGCTGGCGAGAAGGCGAGCCAAGGCGAGACGGCGGCGCTGGCCGGTGGACAGGCGGCGGACTTCGGTGTGGGCCTGGGAGGAAAGGCCAAAGGCGTCGAGCACCGGGTCGAGGCCAGCCCCCTCCCGCCCTGAACGCTCGGGTCCGCCCCTCCCGCTGAGGCGGACAGGGGGGCCTCCCGTCCACTCGGACCAGAAGCGGAGTTCGGCGGCGGCGGTGCGGGAGCCTTTCAGGCCGTCGGCGGAGCCCAGCCAGTGGAGCGCGGACGCGCGGGCCTCGTCGGCCTCGAGAGGGCCTTGGGCCGAGGCGAAGCGGATCTGGCCCGCGGCGGGGCGGAGCAGCCCGGCGATGGCGCGCAGCAGGCTGGTCTTGCCGGCGCCGTTGGGGCCGGTGAGGGCGATGGCTTCGCCGGGCCTGAGGTGGAACGAGAGATCCTCGAACAGGCGACGGCCGGCTCGGTCCAGGGCCAGGGCCTCGGCGGACACGGCCGTGATCATGCCCGCAGCCTGAGCGCGCTCACCTGAGGCCCCGCGCTCCTCCGGCGGCGCTTCCGCGGGCCCCGATGGGGGTAAGCGCCTGAAGGAAGAAGCGCCGGTTGGACGTCCGCCATCCCTGCGGCTATGACGCCCTCGGCCGTGCGTCCGCGACGCGCGCGCGCGGACGCTGTGAGTCCGGGCGCCGAGCGCGATTGGAGGCGGGGGCGGCCGGGGAGAAGGCGCATGCCGTCAGTCGATACCTTCAACACCCGCCGGGAGCTCGCCGTCGGGGACAAGACCTATGTCTATTACAGCCTGCCCGCGGCGGAGGAAGCCGGTCTGGGCCAGATGGCGCGGTTGCCGCGCTCGATGAAGGTCCTGCTGGAGAACCTTCTGCGCAACGAGGACGGTTCCTCGGTGGACGAGGAGGACATCCGCAAGGTGTCGACCTTCGCCGACCACAAGGGGGCGATCGAGCATGAGATCGCCTTTCGGCCCGCGCGGGTGCTGATGCAGGACTTCACCGGCGTTCCGGCGGTGGTGGATCTGGCCGCCATGCGCGACGCCATGACCAAGCTGCAGGCCGATCCGGCCAAGATCAATCCGCTGAACCCGGTGGACCTGGTGATCGACCACTCGGTCATGGTGGACGAGTTCGGCACGCCGCTGGCGCTGCAACAGAACATGGACCGGGAGTATGAGCGCAACCTGGAGCGCTACCGTTTCCTGCGCTGGGGCTCTTCGGCCTTCAACAATTTCCGCGTGGTGCCGCCGGGCACGGGCATCTGCCACCAGGTGAACCTGGAGTATCTGGCGCAAACGGTCTGGACGGCTCCGGAAGGTGCGGCTGCGCCGATCACCGAGGCAGACTCCCCGCAAAGCGACGTCACGCCCGGGGAGGCCGCAAGCGAGCTCGCCTACCCCGACACGGTTGTGGGCACGGACAGCCACACCACCATGGTCAACGGCCTTTCCGTGCTGGGCTGGGGCGTGGGCGGGATCGAGGCCGAAGCGGCCATGCTGGGCCAGCCCATCCCGATGCTGATCCCCGAGGTGGTGGGCTTCCGCTTCACCGGCCAGCTGCCGGAAGGCGCCACGGCGACCGACCTGGTGCTCACGGTGACCCAGCTGCTGCGCCGCGCCGGCGTGGTCGGCAAGTTCGTCGAGTTCTACGGCCCGGGCGTCAGCAGCCTCACCATCGAGGACCAGGCCACGATCAGCAACATGGCGCCGGAGTACGGGGCCACCTGCGGCTTCTTCCCGGTGACCCAGTCGACGCTCGAATATCTGGCCGCCACGGGCCGCGCGCCCGAGCGGGTGGCCCTGGTTGAGGCCTACGCCAAGGCCCAGGGCCTGTGGAGCGACCCCGATCAGCCCGCGCCCGAGTTCAGCCAGACCCTGGATCTGGACCTGGGCTCGATCGAGCCCTCGATGGCCGGGCCCAAGCGCCCGCAGGATCGGGTGCCCCTGTCGACCGCGGCCGCCGAGTTCCGCGCCGCCCTGGCCGGCGAGTTCGGCAAGGCCGGCGACGAGGGCAAGCGAGTCCCGGTGGAGGGCGAAACCTTCGACGTGGGCCACGGCGATGTGGTGATCGCCGCCATCACCAGCTGCACCAACACCTCCAACCCTTCCGTGCTGATCGCCGCGGGGTTGGTGGCGCGCAAGGCCCGGGAGCGGGGGCTCAGCGTGAAGCCCTGGGTCAAGACCTCCCTGGCCCCGGGCTCGCAGGTGGTGAGCGACTATCTGGCGGCCTCGGGGCTGCAGCCCGACCTGGACGCGCTGGGCTTCAACCTGGTGGGCTATGGTTGCACGACCTGCATCGGCAACTCCGGCCCGCTGCCGGAGCCGGTGGCCAAGGCCATCCACGACGGCGACCTGGTCGCGGCTAGCGTGCTTTCCGGCAATCGCAACTTCGAGGGCCGGGTGAACCCGGACGTGCGGGCCAACTACCTGGCGTCCCCGCCCTTGGTGGTCGCCTACGCCTTGGCGGGCTCGATGTTCGTGGACGTCGCCACCGAGCCGCTGGGCACGGGCTCCGACGGCCAGCCGGTGTTCCTGCGCGACATCTGGCCGTCCAACGAGGAGATCGCGACGCTGCAGCGGGAGCATGTGCGCAACGAATTGTTCGCGCGCCGCTACGCCGACGTGTTCAAGGGCGACGAGCGCTGGCAGGGGATCGAGGTGTCCGGCGGCCAGACCTACGCCTGGGAGGAAAGCTCCACCTACGTCCAGAACCCGCCCTATTTCGAAGGGATGGAGCTGGACGTGCCCCGCGCCAGGGGCGACATCGTCGAAGCGCGCGTGCTGGCCATCTTCGGCGACAGCATCACCACCGACCACATCAGCCCGGCAGGCTCGATCAAGGCGTCCAGCCCGGCCGGCCGTTACCTGATCGAGCACGGCGTGCCGGCGCGCGAGTTCAACAGCTATGGCGCGCGCCGCGGCAACCACCAGGTGATGATGCGGGGCACCTTCGCCAACATCCGCATCCGCAACCGCATGACGCCCGAGGTGGAGGGCGGGGTGACCCGGCATTTCCCTTCGGGCGAATTGCTGCCGATCTATGACGCGGCCATGCGCTATCAGGCCGAGGGACGGCCGCTGGTGGTCTTCGCCGGCAAGGAATACGGCACGGGCTCCTCGCGCGACTGGGCGGCCAAGGGCACGGCGCTTCTGGGCGTGCGCGCGGTGATCGCGGAAAGCTATGAACGGATCCACCGCTCGAACCTGGTCGGGATGGGCGTGATCCCCTTCAAGTTCAAGCACGAAGGTTGGCAGCGGCTGAACCTGACCGGCGAGGAGATCATCACCATCCGGGGGCTGGATCGCCTCCAGCCGCGGCAGGAGCTCTACGTCGAGGTTTACCGGCCGTCCGACGGGCGGGTGGCGCGCTTCCCGGTGATCTGCCGCATCGATACCGAAACGGAGCTGGCCTACTTCAAGAACGGCGGGGTCATGCCCTATGTGCTGCGCAATCTGGCGGCCGGCCGCGAGGCCGCGGTACGGACGGCGCCGGCTCCGGGCAGCGCGGCGGCCTGAGACGATCTTCACCGGGCGGCGGGTGAGGATCTCGTCGCTCACGTCGAAGTGAGACCGCCGCCGCCTCTGCGGCGTTAAGCCGTTCGCGTGCGCGTCCTGTCCTTGATCATCGGCCTGCTGTTCGCCACACCCGTCTTGGCGAGCGGGCCGGTGGTGGTCGAGCTGTACACGAGCCAGGCCTGCGAAAGCTGCCGGCAGGCGAACGCGGTGGTGGCCGGCCTGGCGGCCCGGCCTGACGTGCTGCCGCTCACCTTCTCCGTGGATTATTGGGACTATCTTGGCTGGACCGACACCTTCGCCCGGCCCGAATTCAGCCAGCGGCAGCAGGAGCGGACGCGGGCGTTGGGGCTGCGGGGTCTCCGAACTCCCTTGGTGGTGGTGGCCGGGACGGAGCACACCTCGGGTCTGCAGCGGGGACGCGTGGCGGCGCTGATCCGGACGCAACAAGCCGCCGCTCCCGCACGGCCCACAGCGCGGATAAGCCGCCGCCGCGTGCAGGTTTCAGGCGGGGCGCCTACCCCGGCCGAGGTGTGGCTGGTGCGCTACGATCCAAGGCTTGTTCAGGTGCCGGTGTCGGGCGGGCCGAACAAGGGACGGCGGGTGCCGCATCAAAACCTGGTGCGCCAATTGGTTCGCTTGGGTGGCTGGACGGGGCGAACCGTCAGCTATCCTCTGCCCCGCTTCGATGGCGGCGGGCTGCGCTCGGCGGTGCTGGTGCAGGCGGCGGACGGGCGCATCCTGGCGGCCGTCACGGATTAACGGGAAAGCCCGCACGGCAGGGGTGAACCGCGCGGGCCGCCTCGGAGGGACTGTCGACCGATCCCGCGTCTGTGGCGAGCCCAGGGGGGGGCTGGGGGCTGGGGTCCGGACCCGCCGCGCCGGATCGATCGACGAGACGACCTTCGGGGACGGGCAAGGCGGCCTCACGTCCGAATTGCGGCGAGGGCGTGTTTTCTCGCGTAAGGGGAAGGGCTGGACCTAACGGCCGCGGCGCCTACCTCTTGCCGCTGGCCTTCCGAGTGCGCCCATGAGTTTCGATCCCGTCGTCGTTCCCCTGCAACCCCCTGCCGCCCGCCAGGTCTTCTTTGATCGGCGCGAGCTGGACCTGATCCTGCGGGTCTACGGGCGGATGGTGGCCGCGGGCGAGTGGCGCGACTACGGCATGGACCCAGGACGGGAGGCGGCCAGTTTCTCCGTTTTCCGCCGTACGGCGGAGGCGCCCCTTTACCGCATCGAGAAGCGACCGGCGCTGGCGCGCAAACAAGGGCAGTGGGCCGTGATCGGCCAGGGCGGGGTGGTGCTGAAGCGCGGCCACGAACTGGAGCAAGTCTTGCGGGTTTTCGAAAGCCGCAAATTCCGGGTGGTGGAATAGAAAACGCCCCGGCGGGGTCCGCCGGGGCGTTTGGGCGTCGGGTGTTCCGTTTGGCGGCTATTCGCGGTTGCCCATGAAGGCCAGCAGGAATTGGAACAGGTTGACGAAGTTCAGGTACATGCTGAGCGCGCCGAAGTTGGTGGCCACGCCCTGCATGTTCCGGTCCCCGCCTAGCTGGTAGTAGGTCATCTTCAGCCGCTGAGTATCGTAGGCGGTCAGGCCCGCGAAGATCAGCACGCCCAGCGCGTTGATCGCGAAGATCAGGGCGGGGCTGCGGAAGAAGACGCTCACCAGGGAGGCGATGATCAGACCAAACAGGCCCATGATCAGGAACGACCCAAAGCCGGTCAGGTCCTTCTTGGTGGTGTAGCCGAACAGGCTGAGCGCGCCGAAGGAGGCGGCCGTCACGAAGAAGGTCTGGGCGATCGAGCCGCCAGTGTAGCGCAGGAAGATGGAGCTCAGGGAGGCGCCGATCAGGGCCACCACGGCCCAGTACAGCATGCCCGTGCCACGCGCCGTCGGGTTCTTCATAACAAAGCCCGAGCCCAGCAGGAGAACCAGGGGGGCGAAGGCCACGACGAAGTAGAGCGGGGTCACGCCGGCCAGGCGTCCGTCCGGAGTGACGCTGAACAGCAGCTGCTGCAAAGCGGGCACGTTGCCGAACGCCCAGGCGATCGCGCCCGAGACGGCCAGACCGAGGCCCATCTTGTTGTACACGCCCAGCATGAAGCTGCGCAGGCCGGCGTCGACGGCCATGTCGGCGCGGCCGACCGGGGCCGTGCGGGTGTATGTACGGTCGAAGTCGCTCATGAAGAGTGGCTCCAGTGAATGCGCCCGACCATCGGGCGCTTGTTACGCAATATCGGGCGGCCGGCCCGCGTCCGCAAGCCGCGCCCATCCTCGCCCCACATGGAATTGCAGAGCGGGATCGGCGCCCTAGATGGGTCCGGATGACCGACCAACCCACCCGACGCAGCGCGCTCGGCGCCATGCTGGCCGCGCCGCTGGCCTTTTCCGCGGCCGAGAGCCAGGCGGCGCCCCGTACGCCCGTGGTGACCCTGCTGGGCGACAGCATCACGGCGGGCTACGGCCTCCCCGCCCCCGAGGCCCTGCCCGTTCAGTTGCAGAGAGAGCTCAGGGCCCTGGGGATCAACGCCGCCGTGCGCGGCGCCGGCGTGAGCGGCTCCACCACCGCGGGCGGACTGCGCCGGGTGGAGCAGGTGCGTTCGGACACCGATGTCTGCGTTGTGGCGCTGGGCGGCAACGACCTGCTGAGCTTCCTGCCCCCGGCCGAGACGCGGTCCAATCTGGAGCAGATCGTGCGCCGGCTAAAGGCGCGGGGGGTCCGCGTGGTGCTGGCGGGGCTGCAGGCGCCGGCGGAGCTGGGCGCCTATGCGCGATCCTTCAACGCCGTCTTCCCGAGCGTGGCCAAGGCGCAAAGCGTCCCCCTCTACCCTTCCCTGCTGGCCGGCGTGCTTCTGGACAGCCGCTACAACCAGCCCGACCTGGTGCATCCCAACGCGGCCGGCGTTCGCATCATCGCGCAAAGGCTGGCGCCCGTGGTCGCCCAGGCGCTAAGAGCGCAGCAGCGCGTCTAGGGCGTGCTCGCGCCTGAGGGGCCCGTTCTGATCCGCTTGTTCGCCGCCGTGGAGATCCCGCCCGAGATCGGGGCGGATCTGCTCCGCCGGCAGCGGGGGATCGAGGGCGCGCGCTGGCGCCCCTTGGAGGCGCTGCACATCACGCTGCGATTCATCGGCGAGATCCCGGAGGACGTTGCTGCGGACCTCGATGCGGAGCTGTCGCAGATCACGGCCCCGCCGCTGGAGCTCGTGCTGGAGGGCGCCGGCAGCTTCGGCGAGCGGCGCGAGGCTCGCGCCGTCTGGGTCGGAGTGGCCGATAATCCCGCGCCGCGTTCGCTCGCGGCCTAATGCGCACCGGCCGCGCGCCGGGCGGGGTTGAAGCCGGAGAAGCGGCCCTACAGGCCGCATGTGACGCTCGCCTATCTGAAGCGCGCCCACCCCGCCGAGGTCGGCCGCTGGGTCGCGGACAACAATCTGCTGCAGTCGCCACCCTTCCGGGTTACCTGGTTGGGCCTGTGGTCGTCCACCCTGCACCGGCAGGGCTCGCGCTACGACCTGCAACGCGAGTACCCGCTGCAGTGAGGCCGGTTCGCAGCGCGCTCTACCTGCCGGCCTCCAACATCCGCGCGCTGGCCAAGGCGCGCGCGCTCCCCTGCGACGCCGTGATCCTGGACCTGGAGGATGCGGTGGCCCCCGAGGCCAAGACCGCCGCTCGCGAACAGGCTCTGGCGGCCCTGCGTGAGGGCTTCGGGGAGCGAGCGGCCGTGCTGCGCGTGAACGGGATCGATACGCCTTGGGGCCGCGAGGACCTGGCGGCCGCGGTCGAGGCGAAACCTCACGCCGTGCTGGCGCCCAAGGTCGAGGACCCGGCCTCGCTGCGCACCTACCACGAGGCGCTCGGCGGCGCGCCCGAAGCCGTCCAGCTGTGGGCCATGGTGGAAACGCCGCGCGCCGTGCTGAACCTGCCCGAGATTGCGGCCGCCGCGGACGGCGCCCGGCTGGCGGGACTGGTGGTCGGGCTGAACGATCTGGCGCAGGCGCTGCGCGCCCGGTGGACCCCAGGACGCGCCGCCTTCAGCGGCGTTCTGCAGGCCACGGTGGTAGCGGCTCGCGCGCACGGGTTGGTGGCCTTGGACGCGGTGTTCAACGATCTGGACGACGCCGCGGGGCTGGAAGCGGAGTGCCGGCAAGGGCGTGAGCTGGGCTTCGACGGCAAGACGGTGATCCATCCCCGCCAGATCGAGGCGGCGAACCGCGCCTTTTCTCCGGCGGACACGGAACTGGCCTGGGCGCGCGCGGTGGTGACCGCCTTTGCGGACCCGGCCAACGCCGGTCGGGGCGCGCTCAGGGTGGCGAACGGCATGGTGGAGCGACTGCATCTGCTTGAAGCGGAGCGCTTGTTGGCGGCGGCCGACGCGGGGGTGGGAACATGAACTTTCCGGTTGTTATTTGGCACAATCCGGCGTGCGGGACCTCACGCCGGACCCTGGGGCTGATCCGGGAGGCCGGTTACGAGCCGGAGGTCGTGGAGTACGTCCAGGCCGGCTGGACCCGGGACGCCCTGGCGACCTTGCTGGCCGAGGCGGGACTTACGCCAGGCCAAGCCTTGCGCGAGAGCGAAGCGCGCGCCTTGGGTGTCCAGCCTGACGCCGAACCGGCCTCGATCCTGGACGCCATGGTCGCGCACCCCGCCCTCGTGCAGCGTCCCCTGGTCCGCACGCCCAGAGGCGCGGTCCTGGCCCGCCCGCCCGAACGTGCGCTGGAGCTGCTGGAGCCCGTTCCGCCCTCCCCTTGAAGCCACGCTGGCGGCCCTGCTGGCGGCCGGGCCGCCCGGATGGGGTGGCGCCACGCTCCGATGAAGCGTGGCCTGGGGCTCACCGCCCGAGCCAAGCCGCTGAACGCATCTCCTCCAGCCGGGAGACGGTGCGCTCGAACTCAAAGGCGCCTTCACCCTCGGGATAGAGGCGGGCGGGTTCGGCGGCGGCCAGGACGACCAGACGGGTGCGCGCCTCGTACAGGGCGTCGACCAGGGTGTTGAGGCGGCGGGCCTCGTTGCGCTTGACCGGGGTGAGTTCGGGGACCCGCTCGAGAAAGACGGTGTCGAAGCGTCCAACCAGGGCGAGGTAGTCCTGGGCGCCCAGCGGCTGCTCGCAAAGTTCGGCGAAGGTGGCGCGGACGGCGCGCCCCACCGTGCGGGGCAGGCGCACGGAGCGGCCCAGGACAGTGAGCTCGGTGCACGCTTCGGGGGCGGCGTCGGTCTGGTCCCGCCACAGGGCGTCGAACGCGGCGAGGGTCTCGCCGTCCACCGGGCTGAACCAGGTGCGCGCGGCCCGCAGGCGGTCCAGCCGATAGTCGTGCTCGCCGGCCACGGCGACTACTTCGGTGTGGGCCTTGATCTGTTCGATGAAGGGCAGAAACAGCTGGCGGTTCAACCCATCCTTGTAGAGGTCGTCCGGCGGGCGGTTCGAGGTGGCGACCAGGACCACGCCACGCCCCCACAGGGCCTCGAACAGCCGGCCCAGGATCATGGCGTCGGCGATGTCCGTGACCTGGAGTTCGTCGAAGCAGAGCAGCTTGGCGCGACCGGCGATCAGTTCCGCAGTGGGGGCGATGGGGTCGTCGCCCCTGGTCCTGCCGAACCTGGCCTTTCGGTGACAACTGTCGCCCTCGCGCCAAGCGGCGATGAGGCCGTGCACCTCGGCCATGAAGGCGTGGAAGTGAATGCGCAACTTGAGTGAAACGGGGGCGGACTCGAAGAAGAGGTCCATGAGCATGGACTTCCCGCGGCCGACCGGGCCCCAGAGATAGACACCGCGGGGCGGAGGCCGCTTCTTGACGAAGGGGATGGGGAAGGAGGGCTCTCCCAGGCTCTCCAGCTCGGACTCCAGCCTCGACAGGCGCTCCAGGGCGGCGACCTGGGCGGGGTCGGGTTTTAGCGCCCCTTCACGGATCCGGGCCTCAAAGGCGGAGCGGAGCGTCACAGGCGGTCGCAGCAGACGGCGGCGAAGCGGTCGAGGTCCTCGGCGTCGTGATACAGTCCCAGGCCTACCCGCAGCACGTCCGCGCGGACGTCGGTGATCACCCCGGCCTCAGCCAAGGCGGCCTGCCATGCGGGTGCCTTGGGGTGCCGCAGGGCGAGGAAGCGCGCATTGGGCCGGTCGGGGCGGGGCGGGTTCAGCAGCTGGGCCTGGCGCAGGAGACCCGCGCGCCCGGTCGCGACGTGCTGAAGCAGGCGCGCCTGCAAGCCGTCCACCTGGGCCGAAACGGCGGCGGTGCTCAGGCCTTCGCGCTGGAGCAGGTCGAAAACGGCGTTCAGGCGGTACAAGCCGCTGGGGTCGAAGGTGGCGCCCATGAAGCGGAAAGCGTCGGCCGTGTACTGGACCCCGCCGGGCGGGCCGGACAGCTCGCCGAACTCAGCGTACCAGCCGGTGACCTCCGGGCGCGGCCCGAAGCCGGGCGGGGCGTGAAGGAAGGCGGCCCCCTCGCCCGCCATGGCGTATTTATAACCGCCCGCGAGGTAGAAGGCCCGGTCGGCGATGGCGGACAGGTCCGTCGGGAGGGCCATAAAGCCGTGGTAGCCGTCGATGGCGAGCCACGGGCCTTCGGGGCGGGCCAGGTCGGCCAGGCCCTGGATCTCGTCGAACACTCGACCCGCGCCGAAGAAGACCTGGCTCACGAAGATCAGGTCGTGACCGCCCCGCTGCGCCGCGGCGCTGAACCGCTGGGGGAAGCTCTCCCAAGGCTCGGTGGGAACGGTCTCCAGGACGATGCGGCCGGACTCGGCCCAGCGAGCCGCCTGGCGTCGGAAACTGTGGAACTCGCCGTCGCTGGACAAGACCCGCGCGGGGCGTCGATCCAGGCCCGAGACCACCGACAGCAGATGCTGGTGGGTGTTGGGGGCGAAAACAATCGTGGACGGGTCCGGCAGCTTCAGCTCGCGCGCCACGCCCGCCTGGGCGCGCGGCCAGACCTCGCCCATGACACGGTCCCACTTGCCGTCGAGCCGGGCGGCGGCGTCATCCCAGGCGGCGAGTTGGGCGTCGCGGCTCACGTCCGGCCAGGGGTGGTGGCTGTGGGCGGCCATATGCAGCCGGTCGGGGTGCTCGCCGATCGCGCGGGTGAACAGGCGTTTCCAGCCGGTCACAAGCGGCTCCGCACCGACCAGAGCTCAGGAAAGCACCGGCGGGCGAGCGTACTCTGGAGATAGCCCACCCCGTCCGTGCCGCCGGTGCCGCGGCGACGGCCGATGATGCGCTCGACGGTGAGCACATGCTTGTTTCGCCACGTGGTCAGGGCGTCGTCCAAGTCGACGAGCTTCTCGGCGAGTTCATAAAGCTCCCAACGGCCCGTCGTGTTCGTATAAACTTGCAGCCAGGCCTCCTCGACCGCCGCGGAGGGTTGGTAGGGCTGGGTGAAGTCGCGGTTCAGCACCGTGTCGGGCAGCGCAAGACCGTGGGCGGCCAGCTGAGCCAGGGCGGCGTCGTAAAGGCTGGGCGTCGCCAGCGCCGCCTCCAGCGCCTGGCGGGGCGCCCCGCCTTGCGGATGGTAGCGAAGGAAGTGCGGGTCCTTGAGCCCCAGCCTATACTCCAGCTCGCGGAATTGGGCGGACTGGAAGCCGGAGCTGGACCCCAGAAGGCCACGGAAGCTGAGGTAGTCGGCAGGGGTCAGCGTGCCCAGCACCTCCCAGGAGTGGGTCATCACCGCCTGGATGCGTGAGACGCGCGACAGCGCCTTCTGTGCCGGCGGCAGGCGGCCTGCGGCGACCTCCGCCTGCGCGTAGGCCACCTCGTGGATCATCTCCTTGAGCCAGAGCTCCTTGGCCTGGTGGATGACGATGAAGAGCATCTCGTCATGGTGGGTGCTGAGGGGGCGTTGCGCGGCCAGGACCTCGTCGAGCGCGAGGTAGTCCGTGTAGGTCAAGTCGGAAGCCATGCTGAAGGCTAGCGGTCCACCGCAGCGGCGTCACTCGGGCGAGGCTGTAAAAAAAAGCGGCGGGTCCGGGGACCCGCCGCAGCGCATCATCGAGAATAGGGTGCGGAGGCGGCAGGCCTGCGTAGCAGGCCTAGTCGGGGGGGCGTCACCGCCTCCGCATCGTGAAAACTCGCTTCCCGCGATGGGGTTCCGCCTCCGGGGCGAAAAAGAGCGGCTGCGCGGGCTCAGGGGCGAACCTGGGGAAGCAGATTGAACTCCGCCCTGCGAAGCGGAAGCACCCAGCCGGACCCGTCGGGGCGCAGGCTGGTGATCGGCACGGCGCGGGATTGGGCGCGCACGCCCGTGAGGCCTCGCGTACGAACCACCACCTGGACCGGCTGGCCGGCGCTGTCGCGGGTGACTGATTCAATGCGGCCCAGCACCTCGCCGTTGGCGCCGCGCACCGGAGCGCCGATGCCGGGCGCCCTCTGTTCGAGCGCGGGAGCAGGCGCACGGGCCTGCGCCGCCACGGCGGACACGGGCGCGAACGCGGGCAGGCTGAGAGCCATGATGACGAGAGCTGGGCGGAACATGCGCATGTCCTTGGTGAGCCGGTGATGTCGGGAGGTCCCAGGCCGATGCAAGCGGAACGGCGCGCAAGGACCGAGCGTTCCGTCGGCGAGATCAGGCCAGGACCCTTCAATGAGCAACATCCCCAGCGATCAACCGCCCGGGCCGCGCGTTTCGGAAACCCGCGCCCGCGCGGGGTTCCGCGACAAGCCCGTGCTCTGGGTCCTGATCGCCTCGCTCGCGCTGGCGGTGATCTTCGTCATGGGCGCCATGCTCTGGCGGCCGGAGAAGCAGGAAAGCTTGGACGTCGACGCGGGCCGTGACCGCCGGGACGCGGAGCTGTTCAACGAAACCCCCGTGGCTCCCAAGGGAGACTGAGGCGCACCGCCTTCGGGCGAGACCGAGGCGCGCCATCCCGGGAGCGGGGTCAGTCAGGCCGCCTTGGCGCTCCGGGCGGGATGGAAGAACAGCGCCTGGCCGATGGCCGCCTTCACTGTTTCCGGCTGGAAGGGCTTGGTGATTAGGAAGGTGGGCTCCGGCCGCTCGCCGGTGAGCAGGCGCTCGGGGAATGCGGTGATGAAGATCACAGGCACGTCCAACTGGGCCAGGATGTCCTTGACGGCGTCGACGCCGGAGGAGCCGTCGGCGAGCTGGATGTCGGCCAGGACCAGTCCCGGCTGGCGCCGGGCCACAGCCTCGGCCGCCTCGGTCCGCGTGGCGGCGATGTCCAGCACCCGATGCCCCAGTTCACGGACCAGGGCCTCGATGTCTGCGGCGATCACCGGCTCGTCCTCGATGATCAGGACGTCGGTGGCCAGTTCGGACTCGATCTCGGCCTGGGCTTCGGCGATGAGTTGCTCGACCTCATCGATGCGGGCCGACAGGATCTGCGCGGCTTCGTTGGGGGTGAAGCCTTCAAGCGCGGTCAGCAGAAACGCCTGGCGCGAACGGGGCGCGATGCGCATCAGCCGCCCGCCGGCGTCGGAAGCATCCAGCGTCTCCTGGCGACCGTTCTCCAGCTGAGCTCCGGTGGAGCACCAGATGGTGTGAAACACGTGGTACAAGGCCACGCGAGGCGTGAGGTGGGCCTCGAGAACCCGGTCCCCGGCCGCCAGAGCTTCAAGGGCCACGCGGACATAGCGGTCGCCGGTGGATTGATCTCCGGTCAAGGCCCGGGCGTAGCGCCGCACATAGGGGAGGTGCGGCGCCAGTCGTTCAAGCAGACCCAAGGGGGCCCTCCGAATATTTTTCTTGTTGGAACACGACGATGCGGCCTGAGACGCCGGGCGTCCAGACCCAAAGAAAACGTGCGATCCTGGGAACGGTTCCCGAGTTGCGATGTTTATGCGTGTCGGGCTTGTAACATTTGCACCAGCCCAGGTGAGGCCTTTGAGCGACGATCATGACGAATCCGGGCGCGCGACCCCACCCACCCACGGCGATCCCGGCGTGAACCTCTCGGTTGGCGAGCCCGCCCGCGCCACCCCCCCACGCGACGTTCCGCTGGACGAAGCGCGGTTGCGCCAGCAGGCCATCGGCGTCAAGCTTCGCCAAATGTTCGACGAGGTGGTCAGCGAGCCTGTTCCTGACGACTTCCTCGCTATATTACGGCGAGCGGATGAGCGCCGCGCTGGGAAGTGAATGCGATCTTATGACCTGGACGCGGCTGACGAGGCCGCCTTCAAGCGCGATCTCGTCGGTCTGATACCGCACCTGCGCGCTTTCGCGCGTACTCTGGCGGGGGACGCCGCGGCGGCGGACGATCTCGCGCAGGATGCGATGATGAAAGCGTGGGACGCCCGGAGCTCGTTCCAGCCGGGGACGAACATGAAGGCCTGGACCTTCATGATTCTGCGCAATCAGTTCTACTCCGAAAAGCGTCGCTCATGGCGGTCGACGCAGCTCGACCAGGAAGCCGCGGAGCGGACCCTGGTGGCCACGGACGACCCCTCTTCGCCCATCGCCCTGGACGAACTTCGTCAGGCGCTCGGCGCCTTGCCCGACGAGCAGCGCGAGGCCTTGATCCTGGTGGGGGCGGGCGGGTTCGCCTACGAAGAGGCGGCCGAAATCTGCCGGTGCGCCGTGGGCACTGTAAAGAGCCGGGTCAGCCGGGCGCGCCGGGCGCTGCACGGCATTCTGGAGTCGGGCGGATACATCCGCGACGGCTCGCCCGCCGACGAGGCCATGAGCAGCATCCTTGCCGATGCGGAGCGCCTAAGCGGCGCTCGGTGACGATCCGGTGACCGGGCTCACCATCCGCCGCCGGCTCACCCTGGCCTTGGCGGCGGCCCTGCTTCCCGTGCTGCTGCTGGGCGCCGTCCAGTCCTGGTTCAGCTTCCGCGAGGACACCGAACAACGCCGGTCGGCCCTGATCGCCGAGGCCGAAACGGCCTCGCTGCTGGCGCGCGCCAAGCTGGAAAGCGCCGCGGCCCTGCTAGAGGCCCTGGCCCCCGACACCCTGGGCGTGAACTGCCTGCCGCGCCTGCGGGCGGTCCGGGACAAGCTGGAAGGCTACGAGAACCTGGTTCGTTTCACCCCGGCCGGGCGGATCAGCTGCGCCGCCGACGCCGTGCCCGCCGATCCGAACCGGGCCGCCCAACCCTGGTTTCAGGCGCTCGCCCGGGGCGAGCGCCTGGAAATCACCAGCGGACCCGCGGGCCACATCGACGAAGAGGCTGCGGTGGTGGCGGCCGTCCGTACGGAGAGGCCGGACGGGAGCTTCGACGGCGTGCTCGTGGCCGTGATCCGGCTGTCCAGCCTGCGGCCCCATCCCAGGGAGGCCGGCTTGCCGCATCGCACGGAGGTGGCGCTGGCCGATCGCAACGGCTCCTTGCTCACCGTGACCAACCGGGCCGCTTTCACCACGGCCCCGCAGGACTGGACCGCACAGACCCTGAAACGCGGCGCCTATCTGTTCAAGGCCGATAGCCCTACCGGAGAGCGGCGCGTTTTCGCCGGCGCCCGGCTGGTCGACGACGACGTCTTCGTGCTGCTATCCGCGCCGGAGCCCAATGTCTGGTCCTGGGCGCGACTGGACCCGATCAGCAACATCGGCCTGCCGCTGCTGGCCTGGCTGCTGGCCCTGATCGCGGTGGGCTTCGCCACCGAGCGGGTGGTGGTCCGTTGGCTGAGCTATCTCGATCGGATCGCCCAGGATTACGCGGAAGGCAGGTTCACCAGCCGCCCCGTTCAGGTGTCCAAAGCCCCCGACGAGATCCGTGCGCTGGCTCACACCCTGGATGAGATGGGGCTGGCCATCACGGCTCGCGACGCCTCGCTGCGCGACAGCCTGGCGCAGAAGGACGCTCTGATGCGCGAGATCCACCACCGGGTGAAGAACAACCTCCAGGTCATCACCTCCATGCTCAATATGCAGCAAAGGCAGCTGACCGACCCGGCGGCCAAGGCGGCCATGGGGGACATGCGCCAGCGGATCACCGCCTTGGCGCTGATCTATCGCGCGCTCTATCAGAGCTCGGATCTGCGGCGGGTCGAGGTTCACTCCTTCCTGGAGGAGCTGGTGGCCCAGCTGCTGAACGGCGAAGGCCCCAAGGCGTATCCGGTCCGAACGGCGATCACGAGCGACGAGCTGCTTCTCGACCCGGACAAGCTCGCACCTTTCGCCCTCTTCGCCGTTGAGGCCCTGACCAACGCCTTCAAACACGCCTTTCCCGGTCGGGCCGGGCAGGTCACAGTCAGCCTGGTGGTGGACGGCGCGGAGGCCCGGTTGGAGATCGTCGACGACGGCGTCGGCGGGGCCGCCGAGGCGGCTTCGGGCGGAGTGGGCCGCACCCTGATGACCGCCTTTGCACGTCAGCTGCGCGGCCGCGCCGAGCTGGCGGCGCTGGATGGAGGCGGCATGGCGGCGCGCCTGTTCTTCCCCGTGCCGGATCCGGAGCCGCACCCGCCCCTGGACGAGGAGACGGCCGCCCTTCCCGCGCCACGCCCATTCCGAGTCAGCGAGACCCGCAGCGAGGCGGCCTGACTACGTCGCCACCTCAGGGGTTTTCGCATTTGGCGGGAACTGCGGGAGGAGCTTGGGCGTTCGTCGTGGCGAGGGTTCACAAGGAAGGCGAACACGATGCGTAAGCTGGTTATGATTTTCGCGGCGGCCGGTCTGATGGCCACGGCGGCGTGCAACACGGTCCGCGGCGCGGGTCAGGACGTGGAAGCGGCGGGTGAAGCCGTTCAGGACGTGGCCAAGTAAGCTTCTACAACCCAGCCAATGGGGCCCTCGCCGCGCATGCGGCGAGGGCCTTTTTGCATGCGGGGACGCGCGCAACGGGGTTGCGCCACAGTTTCGTCCCCGGCCTGACTAGGCTTGCCGTTCCGTGCTGACCCCCGTCCTCGCCCTTCTCCTGCTGCAGGCCGCGCCCTACCGGGCGGGCCCGATCCCTCAGGTTGCGCCTCCTGGCATAGGGCCGGCGCCGCAGACGGCGCCCTATCGAACGGGCCCCGTGTTTCAAGCCGCGCCTTACCGCACGGGGCCTGCTCCGCAGCAGGCGCCCTATCGCACCGGTCCGACGCCTTCCTCCCCCCCAGCCTATTCGTCCGGGCCTGGCCCTGCAGCGTCTTACGGCGTCGCCTCTCCTTCGGCCCCGGCGCTTGCCCGGACGGGCGTGCTCGTCGACGCTTACGACCGACGGGTGGAGGCGCGGTGGGGCGCTGACGACCCCTTCTACGCCGCCACCGTGCGCGGCGGGGCGGCTGCGGCTCAAAGCCGGCAAGGCGCTCTGGATGGTGGGTGGACGGTGGCCGGCGCGGACGGCGCGCCGCTTTACGCATTACAGCTGGCCGACAACGGCGAGGGCGTGGTTGACGGCGCCTGGCGGGCGATCCGCGCCTCGGCGCATGGGGCCCCCTCGCCGTCCGGCTTCATCCCGCTGATCGCACGCGGGTCCGGCCGGGTCGTTTTGAGGTTCTCGGAACCAGGATCAGCCACACCCACCGTGGTGACGGTGTCGATGGCTGCCGACGGCTCATGGCGAGGCGACCTCCGGCGAGGCGAGACTTCGCCGTCGCCGGTGATCATGCGCCGACGCTGACCCGGCGTTCTGCCGGGGCTGTCCGCTCAGCCCTTCGCGGCCGTGTTGCGGTTCAGAATGGCGTTGAGCGTCTGGAGGCGAGAGACGGTGTCGTCCGTCAGCTGGCGCGACAGCTCGCGGACGCCGACCGGATAGGCGTCGCCGCCTTCGGAAATCTCGTTCGACAGGGTCGCAACGGCTTCCAGGGCGTGCTCAAGGGCGGCCGTGTGCTCGAGCGCCGCGGCCTTGGCCTCGGCCAGGAGGCGCTTGGCCCGGGTGGAGTGGCTCTCTTGGTAGTCGGAGGTGACGACGCTGAGGTGCGACGGGGTCATGGAGCGAATCCTTAGAACTGTGCCAGCCTAGCTGCTGTTCTCGAAAGAGAGAACGGCTTCGAGCCCGTCCTGTTGCACAACCCGGGCCGCAAGACTTCGTCGGCGCTGTTCTGTTGCGAAGCTGCATCACCGACCCAGCCGTTCAGCAGCGGTTCAGACCTCTGAAACGGCCCCACTGTCCTTAATCGACAGTTAACCTTTTTCGTCAACTTTCTCTTAACAAAAATGCGCCCTCCACCTCCAGAACTCCCGGACCAGGCGCTTCCGGAGGGCGAACAAGGCGAGGCGCTGTAAGCCCGTGGAGCGAGTTCGTCGGTCGCCGACTCCCCCATCCGTGGCCTTGCCGGACCGATGTAGACGGTTTCGCTCCGCCCGAGAACCAATAACACCTCCTTGGCGCGATCCACCGCCGATTAACCTGATCTATTCAGTATGGTCGAACCCTCCGGACCAGAGCGCATGAACGAGACGACCCCCGAAGAGCGGCCGGTGCGCATCCTCATCGTGGACGATGTGGCCGACAACCGCGATCTGCTGGCTCGGCGCTTCGACCGGCGCGGTTACTGCACCCTGCAGGCCGAGGGCGGGCTTCGAGCGCTGGAGATGATCGCGGACGGCGGGATCGACATCGTCCTGCTGGATGTGATGATGCCGGACATCAACGGCCTGGAGGTTCTTCGCCAGCTTCGCGAAACCCACAGCGCCCTGGAACTGCCCGTGATCATGGTCACGGCCCAGGCCGAAAGCAGCCAGATCGTGCGCGCGCTCGAAATGGGCGCCAACGACTACATCACCAAACCCGTGGATTTCCCTGTGGCGCTTGCCCGCGTGGCGGCGCAGGCCGGGCGTCGCCGGGCGGAGATGGACTTGGCGGCCGCCAACAAAAAGCTCCGGGAGAAGGTCGCCGAACTGCACGAAGCGGTGCTGAAAGCGGAGTCCGCCAATCGGGCCAAGAGCGAGTTCCTGGCCAATATGAGCCACGAGATCCGCACGCCGCTCAATGGCGTCATGGGCGTGACGGACGTGCTGTCCGCCACCGGGCTGGACGCCCAGCAGCGGGAGCTGGTCGGCATCATCATGTCCTCGGCCGTCATGCTTGAACGGCTTCTGTCCGACGTCCTGGACTTCTCCAGGATGGAGGCCGGACGGATCGAGCTCCACCCCCAGTTGGTGCTGTTGGAGGATGTCCTGGCCGGGGTCGTCGCCCTGATCCGTGGCAAGGCGGAAGGCAAGGGCCTGGAGCTGGCCGTTTCGGTGGCTCCCGGAGCCGGTGGAAGCATCACCGTGGATCCGGTGCGCCTGGCCCAGATCCTGACCAACCTGCTGCACAACGCGGTGAAGTTCACCGAAGCCGGCAGGGTGAGCCTCGAGGTGACCGGCCGGCCCACGGGGCGCCGCTTCGTGATCCGCGACACGGGCGTGGGTTTCGACCCGGCGATCAAGGAACGGCTGTTCGCCCGTTTCGAGCAGGCTGACTCGTCCGTCACGCGGCGTTACGGCGGCTCAGGGCTGGGCCTGTCCATCTCCCGCCAGCTTTCGGAATTGATGGGCGGCACGCTCGACGGCACGAGCGAGCCCGGCCGCGGCGCGGTCTTCACCCTGGACCTGCCCACCCCGGCGCTCTCCGCCGCGGCCTAGGTGTCTGGCGCCGGAGTGCGTGGCGATCAGCTTAGCTGACCTCCGTTTCCGGCGCTCGTCATGGGACAGGTACTGCGCCCTTGGGCCAGGACCCCTTCGCCGAGCGGCTGGCGCCTCTCACGTCCTGGGCGGACGAGCCGGACCGACCCGGAGACGATGCGAACACTGGACGTCGGAACTGGACACGAGCGAAAGCCGAGTCGCTCGCGGCAGCCTTGGGCGTGGCCTTCTAGGATACAACGCCGGCGAACTCGGCCTGCATTCTAGGAGCCCTCTTTCGCGTTCCGCGGGGGCGGGAGCGCGCTGGCGAGGCGTCCACCGGCTCAAGCATGAGGCTAACGGTGAACCGCGCGCCTTCGCCTGGACGGCTTTCCACGTCGATATGGCCACCCATCATCTCGACCAGCTCGCGGCAGATCGCTAGCCCCAGCCCGGTGCCCCCGAACCTCCTGGTGGTTGTCAGGTCGGCCTGGACGAACTTGTCGAACAGGGTCGCGATCTGGTCGGGCGCTATGCCCGGGCCGGTGTCGGCCACCACCAGCTTCACCATGCCGGCCTGGGCGAGGTCGGGTTCGAGCGTCACGCGCACCTCGCCCGAGCCCGTGAACTTCACCGCGTTGGAGACGAGGTTGGTGAGAACTTGCTTCACCCGTAGCGGATCGCCTCGATAGGATCCGGCAAGCTCCGGGGCGATGTCGACGTTCAACTGGACGCCCTTGCTCTCTGCAAGCTTGCGGAAAACCGTGCAGGTCTCCGCCACCACCTCCCGGGGCTGGAATACGATGTGCTCAAGCTCCAGTCGGCCGCTCTCAAGCTTGGCCATGTCCAGCACATGGTTGAGCATCTGCAGCAGGGTGTCGGCCGAGCTTTCGATCACCTCCAGATATTCCTGCTGCGTCGGGGTCAGAGGCTCCGCCCCCAGCAGAGGGGTGAGCCCGACGACCGCGTTGAGAGGTGTGCGAAGCTCGTGGCTCATATTGGCCAGGAACTCCGTCTTGGCCCGACTGCCGGCTTCGGCCGCATCACGCGCGTCCACCAGCGCTGCATTGCGGCGCGCCAATTCGGTCAGAAGCAGGTTGAACTCATCGGCCAGGCTGGCCAGTTCCGCATCTCGACCGGGCTCCACCACCTGATCGAAATCGCCGCTCTCCCGCACTGTACGCATGGCGGCCGATAGGTCATTGACCGGCCTGATCACCCGGCGCGCGAGCACCAGGGCCGCACGGGCCGCGGCTCCGCCCACCACGAGGACCATGAGCCCGGCGAACAGAGCATAACCTGCAAAGGTCTTGTGCAGCCCACCAAGACTGGAGACCATGACCAGCTAGCCCACAGGATCCCCATCCATCCGGACGGGCACGCGCACCTCCAGCGATCCGTGACGGAACTTCCAGCCCGGAGCCACCGTTCGAGCCGCCGGCGCGGCCTCTCCTGTTCCATATCGGGCGAAGGGGCGGCCGGCGCTGTCGAACAGGATCACAGCCTCGACGTCGGGCACTCCGCGCGCCGAGCGCAACACCTGTTGCGCGATGGCCTTGTCGCCAAAGGTCAAGGGCGTGGCGCTATTGGCCGCCATGACCGAGGTGATGGTCGTCCGGCGCTCAACAAGCTCTTGACGCTCCAGGCGCCACTCCCGAGCCAGGAAGGACCCGAACCCGCCCA
>JAHWJX010000140.1 GCA_019348195.1 Pseudomonadota bacterium
CGGGTTGCGGCGGGGGCCGGAAGCCAGAGCCTGAACCCGTCTGATACCCGCGATGTGGTGGCCCGCGCCCCCGAAGCAGGCGGGGTGGAGGTGGATGCGGCGGTGGCCGCCGCACGAACCGCCTTTCCCGCCTGGGCCGAAGCCTCGCCGGAAGTGCGATCAGACCTTCTGGACAAGGTCGGTGAGACCATCCTGCGCCGTCGCGACGAACTGGGGCGGCTGCTGTCGCGCGAGGAAGGCAAAACGGTCCCGGAAGGCGTGGGCGAGACGGTCCGCGCAGGACGGATCTTCAAATACTTTGCGGGCGAAGCCCTCCGCCGGCATGGTCAGAACCTCGAGTCGGTCCGGCCCGGGGTGGAAGTGCAGACCTACCGCCAAGCGGTGGGCGTATTCGGCCTGATCGCGCCCTGGAACTTTCCGATCGCCATCCCCGCCTGGAAGGCTGCGCCGGCGCTGGCCTTCGGCAACACGGTGGTGATGAAGCCGGCGCCTCAGACCCCGGCGATGGCCGCAGCCCTGGCCGAGATCATCTGGGAGAGCGGTGCGCCGGCGGGCGTGTTCAACATGATCTTCGGCGGGGGCGAGGCCGGGGCGAGGCTGGTGCAGCACCCCGGCGTGGACGGGGTCTCCTTCACCGGTTCACAGCACGTGGGCGCGACGGTGGCCCAGGCCGCGGTCTCGCGTCAGGCGCGCGTTCAGCTGGAGATGGGCGGCAAGAACCCCCTGATCATCCTGGACGACTCCGACCTGGATCGGGCGGTGGCGGTGGCGCTCGACGGGTCCTTCTTCGCCACGGGCCAGCGCTGCACGGCCTCCTCGCGACTGATCGTGCAAGCCGGCGTTCACGACCGCTTCGTCGCGGCTTTGGCGGAGAAGTTGAAAGCGCTGCGCGTGGGCGATGCGCTGGATCCCGCCACCCAGATGGGCCCGGCGGTCAGCGAGGCGCAGCAGGAGACCAGCTACAAATACATCCAGATCGCCAAGGACGACGGCGGTCGGATCGTGGTGGGCGGGGAGCGTCTCCGGTTGGACAAGCCCGGCTGGTACGTTCAGCCGACGCTCGTCGCCGACACGCACAAAGACATGCGGATCAATTGCGAGGAAGTCTTCGGGCCCGTCGCCAGCACGGTGCGGGTCAAGGACTACGAAGAGGCGCTGGAAGTGGCCAACGACGGAGACTTCGGCCTGTCCGCGGGTATAGTGACGAACTCGTTGAAGCACGCGCGCGATTTCCAGCGGCGCGCCAAGGCGGGGATGGTCATGGTGAACCTGCCCACGGCGGGGGTCGACTACCACGTGCCCTTTGGCGGCATAAAGAAGTCCAGCTATGGCCCTCGAGAGCAGGGTTTCGCGGCGGTGGAGTTCTACACCCAAACCAAAACCGCCTATTCCTGGTCCTGAAGGGGAGGCGGAGATCGTGGCGGCTCAATGCCTCAAGGAGCGGATCGAGCCGGAGCACGTCGGGGCCACGGTGCTGTTCCTGGCCTCGGACGACGCCCGGATGTGCACCGGGGACGAGTTTTGGATCGACGCGGGCTGGCGCTGATGGCGGTCGCCGTCTCCGAGCCGGAATGCCTGTGGAACCTGGGCGCGGAGCTCGGGGAGGGGGCTCTCTGGTCCGCCCGCGACCGCGCCGTCTGGTTCGTGGACATCAAGAAGCGCCAGGTTCACCGCCTGGACCCCGCCACGGGAGAGCAGCGCTCCTGGGAGGCGCCGGAGCAGGTCGGCTTTGTCCTGCCGACCGCCACGGGCGGCTGGATCGCGGGGCTGCAATCCGGGCTTCACCGGTTCCAGCCGGACACAGGCGTCTTTGAACTCCTCGCCGTTCCCGAACAGCATCCTCCCGAGAACCGGCTGAACGACGGTTTCGTCGACGGCCAGGGCCGGCTCTGGTTCGGCACCATGCACGACTCGGAGACGGCCAGAACTGGCGCTCTGTATCGGCTGGGTCCGGACGGCGCCTGCCGGGTGCAGGACGGAGGCTACGGGATCCCCAACGGACCCGCGGCCAGCCCGGATGGACGCACACTCTACCATACCGACACCTTCGACCGCGTGATCTACGCCTTCGACCTGAATGGGAACGGAGACCTGACCGGCAAGCGCGAGTTCGCCAGGATGGCGCGTGCGGGCGCCCGTCCTGACGGCCCCGTCGTGGACGCGGAGGGCTGCGTCTGGACCGCTCTGTTCGGCGGCTGGGGGCTGGAGCGCTACTCGCCCGCGGGCGAGCTGCTGGAGCATGTGCGGCTGCCCTGCGCCAACGTCACCAAGGCGGCCTTCGGAGACGACGATCTTCGAACCGTTTACGTCACAACCGCGAAACTTCACCTATCCGCCCAGCAACGCGAGGAGCAGCCCTTGTCCGGCGGCCTGTTCAGCTTCCGGGTGGACACGCCCGGACTGTCTCCCTCCGAGATCCGCCATGGGGTCTGACCCCGGTGCGGCCCGCCCCAGGTTTCCGCTCGAGCGACAGTGACGAGCGGCTGGGCTCCGCACCCGAGGTGTTGCCAACCAACTGAGTCAGGGTGAGCTGGAAGGGCGAAACGGGCCCGACGTTTCAAGCGAAGGCAAACTCCCAAGCCTTGGAGTCTCTAACACGCCGGCCACGGAGGGAGCGGTCGACTACGCGCCTAAGATAGATTATGCGAAATGTCCGCGTGGGGTCACGAAGTGGGGTTCAACTGTGTGCCAGCTGATCGCACCACGTTCTCACGGTCTGGGCCGCATCAGGTCGTCCGGGCTGTAATGCACCTGCGCCCCCAGCGCTTCCTTGTCCTGCGTCCAGCGCGAACAAGTCGGCAGGGTGGCTCCCATCTCCGGCCCGTCGCCGAAGATGGGAGTGTTGCGTCAACCTTCGACGATCTTGAAGCCTGACGAGCCGTTTTGGCCGGTCACGGCCGTGCAAACGAACTTGATGGCGGGATTGGCCAGACGGTTGATCAAGGCGTTGGTCTGGCCGGAGCCGCCGTTTTGCTTGACCGTTTGGCGAGCCTCGTTGCGAATCCGCTTCAGGGTGCTTTCGCAGGCGCCGCGGTTGGGGAAAATCTCCTCCAAGGACGGACCGTCCTGAGCTGAAGAGAAGCTCGGAGCCATCAGGGCGGAGGAAAGGACTAGGGCAGCAGCGAACTTGGTCATCATGACGGGCTCCTCGTTTCAACCTCGGAGTAGAGGTCGCAGCAACAAGCGTCGCGAGCAC
>JAHWJX010000141.1 GCA_019348195.1 Pseudomonadota bacterium
GCCCACCATCCCAAGCGGGGTCATTGAGGCAGCTATCCTCAATTACGTCCCCGGGTACATCGAAGCGCTGACCGCCCTGGGGATCAGTCTGCCGCTAGTAGTGATGATCACCCTGCAGAACGTCCAGGGGGCGACCTACGCCGTCCATAGCGGGTACCCAGACCATCCACCGCCGCCCATCACTCGAGCGAACCTCGAGTGTCATCCGATACTGGTGGACACTCTGGGGAGCCAATTGGACTACCAGCGCGCGCTTAGACCGGCCATCGACGCCCTATGGAACGTAGCCGGCTACTCTGAAGCGCAATCCTTCGATGCAAGCGGAAAGTGGAAGGGACCCGCGCGCTAGCGGGACAATAGAGCGAGGTTCTGCGCGTTCCTGTCGGCGAGCCTACGCCGCCGCCGCGCCCGCAGGCGCCCGCGCCCGGGTCGCCTTCCGGAACAGCCCGGCCGACACGAGCCACACGGCGGCGAAGACGCCGTTCAGGACGATGATGACCTGCGGCCAGTTCTCCCCCTCGGAGCCCCACCCGGCGAGCAGGGCGGCCGCGCCGATGGTCGCCTGGGCCACCGCCATTGCGACCAGCACGCGGGCCATCCCACCCGGCCTGAGTCTCGCGATGGCCGCGCCCGCGGCGCCGATGGCGAGCAGGCCCGCGTACAGGAGGTTGGCGGGGTGGTCCTCGCTCCCGATGACGCCGACGGCGAGATTGATCCACACCAGGAGGAGCGCCGCCAGGATCGCAATGCCGGCAGCCACCCGATACGACCAATGGCCCGACATCCTCGCCGCGATCTCAAAGGCGCCGCAGGCCCCGAACAGCAGGACGGCGGCGACGACGAAATCGAACCCGTCCCAGGTCACCTCCGCCCTGAACTGCATCGCCGCCCAGGGCAGCAGCAGGAGGAGCGCTGCGCCCCCCCAGGGCGCGAGCCTCCAAGCGCGTCCACGCCGCCCGCCCTCGTCGCCTGTTTCCGTCGTCATCACCCTGCCCCCGTGCTGGAATGAGGCATCAATCTAGCTCGCCGGCTCGTAGTCAGCATGGGCGGCGTGTGCGGTTTCCGTGCAGGCGCGGCGCCATTTCATCTACCGGCAACGGCGCTTGGGCGGGTCAGCCCCCTCCGAGCGACCATCCGAGGGCCCCGCCAAGTTGGGCCAGCTCCGCCGCCGACACCTGTTCCGCCGCCTCGTTGAGCACCTGGGGGCTGCGCCCCGCGACGTCCCGCGCTCACGGGCGGCCTCCGCAACCTCCAGCGCCAGCGTCCAAGCGGCCGAGCGTGCCGGTCCAACTTGACGCGCTCCGTCCGTCCCGCTCCCTTTCGCCGCCTACAAAACCGCAGTCGTCGGAACGGCTCACCGCCATGAACCCGGACTTCCCGCCAACGCCCTCCTCTTTTGTCCTCGACCCACGTCTGGCCGCGACCTCCGTCCCCGTGGCGAGCCTGGCCCTTTGCGAGGTGCGGCTGCAGAACGACGCGCGCTGGCCCTGGCTGGTGCTGATTCCCCGCCGCGCCGGCTTGGTCGAGATCGACGACCTCCCCGCGCCGGACCAACATCTGCTCATCCAGGAGGCGGTGGCGGCTGGCGAGGCTGTCCGGGCGATGGGACCGGCGCTCGGCCGCCCCGTCGGCAAGCTGAACACCGGCGCGCTCGGCAACATCGTGGCCCAGCTGCATCTGCACGTGGTGGGCCGCCGCGCCGACGATCCCGCCTGGCCCGGCCCCGTCTGGGGCTTCGGGTCGCCGGAACCCTACCCGGTCGCCGAGCTGGAGCGGGCGCGGGACGCCGCAGCCGCCGCCCTGCGGCAGCCCGCCGCGGGGCCGCGCGGGTCCTGACCCCGCAACCCGGCACGGCGGCCTAACGCAGCAGCACCCGATCCACCGCCTCTCTGAGAGCCGCGTACGGTTGCGCCCCGCTGACCAGCCAGCGCTGCGGCGCGCCCTCCTGTCCCAGCACCATCGCCGGCACGCCGCTCACCCCCAGCCGGCGCGCCAGTTCCTGGTCCGCCAGCACCCGCCCGGTCCACCGCCCCGCCTCCAGCTCGGCCGCCACCTCCGCCCCGTCCAGCCCCGCCTCCCCGGCGATCTCCTTCAGCACGGCGGGGTCGCCGAGGTCCCGCCCCTCCTCGAAAAAGGCGCGGAACAGGGCCCGGTGCATCGGGCCGTACTGCCCGCGCTCCCGGGCGGCCTCCGCAGCCTCCAGCGCCAAACGGCTGCGCGGCTGCACGGGCGGAAGCTTCAGGGCCATGCCCCGGTCCGCCGCCATGGGGTAGACCGAGGCGTTCCACACCCGGTGCAGATAGTCTCCGTCAGGATCGAGCGTGGGCTGCGGCTCGGGCCTGAGCTCAAAGGCGCGCCAGCGCACCTGGACGGGCCGCTCGGCCTCGAGACGTTCCAGCGCCGGAAGCTCCAGATAGCAAAAGGGGCAAACGTAATCGCTCCAGACGTCGATCTCGACGCGTCCGCTACCCTGCTCCGCCATCCTCGTTCTCCACTGGCCCGCGCCCGGTCATGTGGGATGGGGAGGAGCGCCGTCGAGAGAGGCGGCTGGTCGCCCCCCTCATGAGCCGGCGCCCTGCTCCGGGAGGTCATGGACCGCCTCGGATCCTCCCTTGCGACAAGGCCGGCCAGGCCCGCCACGTGCCCACCCCATAGGCCGCTCCGTAGCCCAGCACGACGAGCGAGCTCCAGACCATGAACTGGGGGCTCCAGCGCCCAAAATCCGTGGCTCCGCCCAGCTAGGCGGCCAGGGCCGGCGCGAGCACCAGGCCGCGCAGCAGATACACCGCGCTGATCGCCACCAGCACCGTTCGCATCAGCGGCAGGCGCGGGATCAATCCCGCCCCGGCCCAGGCGTAGGCCGCCCACACGGCCAGCACCGCCGCGATCGCCAGCGCCCAGACGGCCGGAACGGGCGATCCCCGCTCCGCCGCCCGCGCCATCGCCAGCACGTCCGCGCCCCGCGCCGTGCCGCCGTCCAACTCCCGCTCGACGACGGGGATGAAGGCGCCGTTCCTGAGCGGGCGCGTCTTGGTCTCGCCCATGGTTGCCGTCGGCGTAGCGATCGGAAGCGTCACGGGGCGGTGGCAGGAGCCGCCGCAATCGACCGCAGCAGTCGCCTGACCTGCGCCGTGCTCCAATCCCGGTCGGAGTACCGGGTGAGGCGAATGCCAACTTTGTCGGAGG
>JAHWJX010000142.1 GCA_019348195.1 Pseudomonadota bacterium
CGCGTCGCTGCTCGGCGCGATCGCGCTGGCCGCGGCCGGCGGCGGTTACGGTCTTGCGCACATGCAGATGTCCGGCATGGGCGCGGACTCCACGTCCGGCGAAGCCGGTGGGGGCCGGCGCATCCTCTATTGGTACGACCCCATGGTCCCCAACGAGCGCTACCCAGGCCCGGGCAAGTCCTCGATGAACATGGAGCTGATCCCGAAGTACGCGGACGAGGGCGCCGAGAGCGCGCCGGGCGTCCGCATCGACCCGGCCCTCACCCAGAACCTCGGGGTTCGGCTGGCCGTGGTTGAGCGCGGGACGCTCGAGCAGAGCCTCCAGGCCACGGGCGTGGTCGAGTTCAACGAACGCGACGTGGCCATGGTCCAGCCGCGGGCGGCGGGCTTTGTGGAGCGCACCTACCGCCGTGCTCCGGGCGATGTCGTTCGCGCGGGCGCACCCCTCGCGGACGTGTACGTCCCTGAATGGGCCGGCGCCCAGACCGAGTTCCTGGCGCTGCGGCGCACGGGCGAGCGCAGCTTGATCGAGGCGGGCCGTCAGCGGTTGCGGCTGACCGGCATGCCGCCCGCCCTGATCTCCCAGGTGGAGCGCACGGGCCGCGCGCGCCCGGTGACCACCATCACCACCCCGATCGGGGGCGTGATCCAGACATTGAACGTGCGCCCGGGGATGACGGTCTCCGAAGGCCAGACCCTGGCCGAGGTGAACGGGCTGGGGACCGTGTGGCTCAACGTGGCGATCCCGGAGGCGCAGGCCGGCCAAGTGCGGGCGGGGCAGGCCGCGAGCGCCAGCTTTGCGGCCTATCCGGGCCAGACCTTCACCGGCCGGGTCACCACCATCCTGCCTTCGGCGCAGGCGGAGACCCGCACCCTGGAGGCGCGGGTCGAACTGCCGAACCCCAACGGGCGGATACGGCCCGGCATGTTCGCCACCGTCGAGCTGACGGACCGCGCGCAACGTCCCGCGCTGCTGGTTCCCGCCGAGGCGGTGATCCGCACCGGGCGACGCAACATTGTCATGCTGGCCCTGGCCAACGGCCGCTTCCAGCCGGCTCAGGTCCGCATCGGCCGCGAGGATGGAGGGCGCCTCGAGATCCTCGCCGGCCTCCAAGAAGGTGAACGCGTTGTGGCCTCCGGCCAGTTCCTGATCGACTCGGAGGCGAGCCTGGCCGACGTGGAGGCGCGCCCGATCGATGGCGCGCCGTCTGCGCCGGTCGCGCCCACGCCGGCCCCGCAGGCTGCCGCGCCCGCCGCGCGCACAGGCGGCGCAGGTCCCGGCGCGCTGCACGCGTCCAACGGGCGGATCGAGGCGATCAACCCGCAGTCGGTGACCCTCTCGCACCAGCCCGTCCCGACGCTCGGCTGGCCCGCCATGACCATGGCCTTCCGGATGGACGATCCGGCGCTGGCCCGCGGTCTCAAGGCCGGCGACCGCGTCTCCTTCGCCTTCGTTCAGGCGCCGCAGCCGACCGTGCGCCGAATGAACAAGCTGGAGGCCGCGCGATGATCGGCTCGGTCATCCGCTGGTCGGTCGGCAACCGCTTCTTCGTGCTCCTGGGCGCCCTGGTCGTTGTGGTGTGGGGCGTATGGGCCGTCCGAACCACGCCCGTGGACGCCCTTCCGGACCTTTCGGATGTACAGGTGGTCATCCGCACGCCCTATCCCGGACAGGCGCCGCAGATCGTCGAGAACCAGGTCACCTATCCGCTGACCACCACCATGCTGTCCGTGCCCGGCGCGCGAACGGTGCGCGGCTACTCCTTCTTCGGCGACAGCTTCGTCTACGTGCTCTTCGAGGACGGCACGGACCTCTACTGGGCGCGCTCGCGCGTGCTCGAGTACCTCAGCCAGGTGCAGGGCCGGCTTCCGCCCGGCGTCGCCCCCGCGTTAGGACCCGACGCCACCGGCGTGGGCTGGATCTACGAATATGCGTTGGTGGACCGCACCAAGCAGCGCGATCTCAGCCAGCTCCGAAGCCTGCAGGACTGGTTCCTGCGCTTTGAGCTGAAGAGCATTCCGGGCGTGGCGGAGGTCGCCAGCGTGGGCGGCATGGTCCGCCAGTACCAAGTCGTCCTCGATCCTCAGAAACTGGCGGGCTACGGCGTCACCCACGGCCAGGTCGTCGAGGCCCTCCAGCGGGCGAACCAGGAGTCCGGCGGCTCCGTCCTGGAGCTGGCGGAGTCCGAATACATGGTCCGCGCCGGCGGCTACCTGCAGTCGCTCGACGACTTCCGCGCCATCCCTCTACGCACCGCCGCGGGCGGGGTACCGGTAAGCCTGGGCGACGTGGCTTGGGTGCAGCTCGGGCCGGAGATGCGGCGCGGGATCACCGAGCTCAACGGGGAAGGGGAGGTGGCGGGCGGGATCATCGTCCTGCGCTCCGGCGAGAACGCGCGGGAGGTGATCGACGCCGTCAAGGCGAAGCTGGAGGAGCTGAAGCGCAGCCTCCCGCCCGGAGTGGAGGTGGTCACCACCTATGACCGCTCCGAACTGATCGACCGGGCCATCGAGAACCTCAGCCACAAGCTGATCGAGGAATTCATCGTCGTTGCGATCGTCTGCGCGGTCTTCCTCTGGCACCTGCGCTCGGCTCTGGTCGCGATCGTCTCCCTGCCCCTGGGCGTGCTGATCGCCTTCATCATCATGCGCTACCAGGGCTTGAACGCGAACATCCTGTCGCTGGGCGGCATCGCCATCGCTGTAGGGGCCATGGTCGATGCGGCCGTGGTGATGATCGAGAACGCCCACAAGCACATCGAGCATTGGAAGGAGAAGCATCCGGACAAGAAGCTGGAGGGACAGGAGCACTGGAAGGTGATCACCGAGGCGGCCGTCGAGGTGGGACCGGCGCTGTTCTTCAGCCTGATGATCATCACCCTGTCCTTCATCCCCATCTTCACCCTGCAGGCTCAGGAGGGGCGGCTGTTCAGTCCGCTGGCCTTCACCAAGACCTACGCCATGGCGGGAGCC
>JAHWJX010000143.1 GCA_019348195.1 Pseudomonadota bacterium
AGAACCGCTCCGCCGCACTGGCCGAGTGGCGGTCGCTGGCGGCCTAGAGCCAGGACGTCCCTGCCCCACCCGCGCTTGGTGGAGACAAGTTGCCGTTGGACTGACAGCACCCGCGGGACTGTTCGGCCTGAGCGAAGGTCAGGCGATCGGCTACGAACTGGAGGAGGATCGCCGCGCCGGGAAGAGTTCGGCGGCGAACCTGCGGGTCATAGGTTCGGGCGAGTCGTCGCGGCAGGAAGCCCGGCCGGGTTTCTTGCCCCGAACACCCGAACGCAGCGGGGCATCCGAAGGCCGGGCGGGCAGCGGAACGGTCAAATGGTTCAACGCGACCAAGGGCTCCGGCTTCATTGAACCCAATGGGGGCGGCGAAGACGTGTTTGTGCATGCTTCGGCGCTTGAGCGGTCAGGCCTTCCCAGTTTGGAGGAAGGTCAGAAAGTCACCTACGAAATTCACGCCAGCCCCCGCACCGGAAAGAGCGCCGCCGCGAATCTGCGCGTCATGAGGTAAGATTTCCGCGATGACGGTGCGCGTCCTTCAGCGACGAGATGAAGCACCGTGCTCTCGACCTTGCTGTTCGCGAAACAAAGGGGCCCGGCGGAACGCGAGTCGGGGGGCAGAGCGTTGCACTGGCGCGAGGCCGACATGGCGGGCTGGAAGACGCGCATTTCCGAGTCGCTGGCGACGGTTGGTCACGTCGCGCGGGCGGACGCCCTTCGTCTCGGCCGCGAGATCCGCGCCTTGCGGATCCGCCGTCCGGGCAAGACCGCCCTCCGCTGGACGGCGAGCCTGTTCGCCGTGCTGTCGATCGCGCTGGTCGTCTTCTTCTTGCTCTTCGAGTGGAACTGGCTGCGCGGCCCCATCGGCCGCTACGCCTCCGCCCGGCTGGACCGCGAGGTGCGCATCCACGGGGATCTGGACGTCAAGCTGTTCTCACGCACGCCGCGCGCCACTGCGAACGGGATCACCGTGCGCCAGCCCGCCTGGGCCGGAAGCGGCCAAATGGCTGAGCTGCAGCGCCTGACCGTCGAGGTCGAACTCTTCCCCCTGCTGAGAGGCCAGGTCCGGATGCCGCTGCTCGCGGTGGATCGCCCCGTCGTGGTGCTCCGTCGCGACGCCCAGGGCCGGGCGAACTGGGATTTCGGCAAGGACGAGGACAAGAAGGAGCCGGCCAAGCTGCCGCCCATCCGGCACTTCGTGATCAACGAGGGCAAGCTCGACTTTCGCGACGTGAAGCGTGGCCTGACCTTCGGCGGGACGGTGTCGACCAGCGAACGCTCCGACCGCAACAGCGCCTCGGCCTTCCGGCTGCAGGGCAAGGGACAGCTCCAGCGCGAACCCTTCAACGTGCTGGTGACCGGCGGGCCCCTGGTCAACGTCCGTCCCGACCGGCCTTATCCGTTCAATGCCGAGATCACCGCGGGCCCCACCCGGGCGACCGCGCGCGGCTCGATTCCCAAGCCCTTCGATCTGGGCGTCTTCTCAATGGCCGTGACCCTGTCCGGGCCCGATCTGGCGGAGGTCTACCACCTGACCGGGGTCGCCCTGCCCAATACCCCGCCCTACCGCCTGTCCGCCCAGGTGAGCCGCGACGCGGACGTCTACCGCGCGCGGCGCCTGGCCGGCCGCGTGGGTGACAGCGACATGGGCGGGAGCCTGACGATCCGCACCGGCGGCAAGCGGCTCCGCCTGGACGCCGACCTCGTCTCGCGCTCGCTCGATTTCGACGACATCAACGCCGTCCTGGGTGGCGCGCCCGATCCCAGCGAGACCGCCTCGGCCCAGCAGAAGGCGGTCGCCAGCCAGATGCGCGCCAGCGGCCGGCTGCTGCCCGACGCCAGCCTGGACGTGGAGCGGCTGCGCGCCATGGACGCCGAGGTTCGCTTCCGCGCCACCCAGGTGAAATCGTCCGTGGTCCCCCTGCGCGCCCTGACGCTGGACCTGACGCTGAAGAACGGCGTGCTCACCCTGGACCCGCTGTCGTTCCGCTTCCCCCAGGGTCGGCTGGAGTCCAAGATCAAGATCGACGGGCGCGGCAGCACGCCGGTGACCTCGCTCGACGCCAGGCTTCGGGGGATCGAGATCGGCCAGTTCATCCCCACACGCGGCGCACAGGCGCCGCTTGAAGGCACGCTGCACGCGCGGGCCAAGCTGACTGGCGCCGGCGAGTCGGTCCACGCGGCGGCCTCCAACGCGGACGGGGCGATCACCCTAGTCATGCCGCGCGGCCGCATGCGCCAGGCCTTCGCCGAGCTCCTGGGCATCAACGCCGGCAAGGGCCTGATGCTCTTGCTGTCCAAGGATCAGAGCGAGACCCCGGTGCGCTGCGCCGTGGCCGAGTTCAAGGTGACCAACGGAACGCTTTCCGCCCAGCGGATCATCGTCGACACCGGCGTCGTGCTGGCCAGCGGCTCGGGAACCATCAGCCTCGACAACGAATCGATGAACCTGCTGATCGACGGCGAGACCAAGCAGCCGCGGCTGCTGCGCGTGTGGACGCCCATCACCGTGCAGGGCTCGCTGCGCAAGCCGGACCTGGGCGTGAAGACGGGGCAGGTGATCGCCCAGGGCGGCCTCGCCGCCGCCTTGGGGGCGCTGATCAGCCCCATCGCCGCCCTGCTGCCCTTCGTCGATCCCGGGCTGGCCGACGACGCCGATTGCGGCGCCCTGCTCGCCCAGGCCGGCCGGACGGGCGCCCCCGTGATCTCAGCCGCTCGCCGCACCGCGCAGTGAAGGTTCGCTTCGGGGCATGAGCTAAAGTGCAAGCTCCGTCGGAGCAGGTGTTCCGCTGGCGTTGTCAGAGTAATCTACGGCGGCCGCCGTGGTGCTCCCTCCGGGCGGTTCAGGAGGGCATGGCTAAGGTATCGCCCAGGGCGAAGCGGGCGCGAGGGAGCAGCTACGGCCCGTGAACCTAGGCTCGAACTAGCTAACGCTGAGTTAGTCTGACAGCCTTTAAGTTCGGTAC
>JAHWJX010000144.1 GCA_019348195.1 Pseudomonadota bacterium
GGACGCCGTAAAGCAGGCCTTCATAGTCCTCGCGGCTGAGCAGGCCGCCGTAGGACTCCCAGGTGTCGGGATATTCGGCGCTGTCGAAGATAAGGTCGTCGATCTCGTAATAGAGCGGCACGTCCAGCTTGCGGGCGGCGGTCATGGCCCGCATCACCGAAGGCCAGGCTGGCAGGCGGAAGATGATGGCCGCCGCAGCGCCGGGCAGGGCGGAGATGAAGTCGCGCCATTCGTGCAAGGCGTAGAAGGTCACCGGGCGTCCCGCGAGCGCGAACAGCTCGGCCTTTTGCTCGATACGGTAGTGGGTGCAGACGCGCAGGTCGTAGCTGGCGAGGACCACCACCCGGCCTTCAGGGGAGGCGGGGAGGGGCGCCCCGATCGGGTCCAGCCGGTCCCATAGTGCGGCCGTTTCGGTGACCACGCGCTGGATCAGAGCGTCCGCACGGGCGCGCCCTTCAGGCCAGGCGTAGAGCTGGCGGGCCCGGCGGGTGCGAACCGCGAACCGAACTTCGACCAGGTGCTCGACCGCCTCGCGCCAGGCCGGCTCGCCCGAGACGGAGCCCAGTCCGGCCGCGAGAAGCGCCTCCGCGGCGCGGAATGCGCCGAGCTGAACCGCCGTTTTGGCGCCGTTCACATAAGTCCAGACCTCCGCCTCCGGGAAGGACGCAGCTTCCTTGAACAAGGCCAGGGACTCGCGCCAGCGCTTTAGGCGGTACAGCGCGTCGGCCAGGTGGTGGGTCGTGGGGAAACTGCGATCGCCGGCGGCTCGCGCCCGCATGAAGGCTGCCACGGCCGCCGGGTCGTCCGACCCGCGAAAGTGCTGTCCGAGTTCGGCGAGGAGGCCGGCCGTCGTGCCGGAGACGGGCAGCGATTCCAGCACGGCGGCGCGGCTGACGAGCGTCGACTCTCCGCTCGCCAGGGTCTTGTACTCGGGGGGACGCAGCAGGTGGCTGATCGCCGACCAGCGGTCGCGGCCTGCTTTGGGATTGCGGGCCAGATAGGCCCGCCAGTCGAACGCCTCCGGGTATTCGCGCAGGCGAAGCTTCAACTTGCGCAGCCGCTCCTCCGGCGAGCCCGCCTCGCCTTTGGGCAGACCCTCGAAAAGCCAGCGCCGGTACAGGGCCGCGTCGCTCTCGGCGGCGTTCTTGGGGTGGGTCTCGCGGTAGTAGGCGGGGTCGAAGGCGGCGCCGAAGGCGATGGGCGCCAGGCGGTCCACGCCCTTGTCGAGGAACAGGCGAACCGCCGCCAGCTTGTTGACGACCGGGCCGGTCCAGGACCAGTTGAGCAGTTCGAACTCGTCTGTCTTCAACCGGTCCAGCCAGGCGCCGCTGGCTACGCCCTGCTGCTCGATGAACTCCGCCCAGGAGCCGACCCGGCCCGCCTCCACCCCGTGCTCGCGGTAGTCGAGCTCCAGCTCGTAGTCGGTGAGGATCTTGTCCGCGAAGTAGAGGCTTCGGTACAGGTCGGCGTCGAAGCGGAGATAGGCCCGCTTCTCCGCACGCCCGTAGCGGAGATAATGGTCGGCCGCTTCCCAGTCGGTCTTGAGCGCGGCGCGAAGGTCCGCGTGCAGCGTACGGTAGACGGCGGGGCGGAACCCTGGGGGCAGGAGGCCCAGCTCGGCCTCGAGAGCCGCGATGGCCTGGGCCAGGTTGGCGAACCGTCCCTCCGTCCGGCCGTGGGCGGCGTAGTGGCCCCATAGCTGGGCGGCTGTCATGCCGGCCAGGTCCGGGTAATGCGTGCGGTAGAACCCGGCGTCGAAGTCCGCGTCCGGGGTCGAGGCGGGAGGTGGGCGCAGCCGCGCCTTGAGGCCTTGCAGGTTCATCGAGACGGGGGGCGGTGGCTGGGCGCCTGAACAACGCGCGCGCGAGCGCTCTCCTGCTGGCCTGAGGTGGCGCCCCGGTTCCAAAGGGCACGGCTTGAGCGACTCTGCCCGGCCTTGGAAGGCTGACTCGCGTCGCCAGGCTGTCGCTCGGCTTCCTCCCGGCCAGCCGATTTCTGCCCGTTGTGCGTCTGCAAGTCGGAAATTCGAAACGCCCCTAAAGCCGGTGCTGAACTGCTCGGCCGAGGTGATACCCGTGCGCCCTCAGGCTTTACATGTCGGGGTTCATGATTGGACGCTAGAGTACGCAATATGGGAGGAAGCGCACCCCGCGGCCCACCTACAAGGAGCACGCTGTGGTCGAGCAAGACCGCCCTCTGCTAACGGCTCCGACTCCTGTGTTGCGCGTTCTAGGCTCGTGGACGAGCTCCGGGACTTCACCACCTTCGCTTTCTCGCACGCTGGACGCGAGCGGCTTGTTTACCGGAAAGGCGGGGGTCCGGCCGTGATCGTCATGCACGAGGTGCCCGGCATCTCGGCCGAGGTGGCGCGGTTCGCCCGAAAAGTCGTGGATGCGGGGTTCACGGTGTTCATGCCCCGGTTGTTCGGGCCGGTGGGCGTCGAGACGACCGAGTTCAACCGCACAGCCCAACTGGCGAAGCTCTGCATCAGCCGCGAATTTCATGTTCTTGCGGAAAATCGCTCAAGCCCGGTAGTTGACTGGTTGCGCGCCCTCGGGCGCCGGCTTTTCGAGGAAATCGGTGGTCGCGGCGTGGGTGCGATCGGCATGTGCGTCACCGGGAACTTCGCTCTGACGTTGACTCTCGACCCCTCGGTCGTCGCGCCTGTCATGGCCCATCCATCCTTCCCCTTGCCGATCACCCGCGCCAAGGCCGCGGCTATCCATGTCACGCCCGAGACTCTCGCCAACGCACGGCGCAGGGTCCGTGAAGACGGATTGAGAGTGCTGGGCGTACGCTTCCATGGCGACGTGCTGTTTTGCAGATCGGCGCGGTTCGACACCTTGCGACGTGAATTGGGCGAGGGCTTTGAAGGTCTCGAACTCCCCGCCGCTT
>JAHWJX010000145.1 GCA_019348195.1 Pseudomonadota bacterium
GCTGACAGGGCCGCGGGCTGGTGTTCGGGCGGATCGTCCTCGAGCGCTGAGCGGCGCGGCGACCATCGCGCCGATCGTCGCGCCCGGGTTGAGGGCAGAACCGTTCGACGTTCCGCGGGGTGGGCCGCCGACCACCACCCACCTGAAGCGTCACCCTCGGACTTGTTCCGAGGGCCCACCGTTCAGCAATGCGGAACCTTGGGGGTGACCCACCCGTGCGTCTCACCTCGCAAAGGTGCGTCGGGCGGAGAGATGGACCCCCGGAACAAGTCCGAGGGTGACGCTTGGTGGTGTTTGACCTTGCGGATGGAGGGAGCCGGGCGGGCGAAGCGTATGGAGGCGGTCGCTACGTCTTGGCTTGGCCCGGTTTGACCCGCTGTCTCGCCCAAGGCGACCCGGGATGTCGACCCGTCCTAGCCCGGTTTGCGGAACTTCAGCGTCATGCGGTCGCTTTCGCCGACGGCGTCGAAGCGGGTGCGCTCCTCGGCCGTAAGCGTGCGGCCGTCCTGGCTGGAGCGCCGGATGGGCGGCAGGGTCCAGACGCCGAAGGGGTGGTCGCGCGTGTCCCGCGGGTTGGCGTTGAGCTCGCTGCGCGCGTCCAGAACCAGGCCCGCGCGCTGGGCGGCCGCGACCACATAGGATTCCGGCACATAGCCCGTCCCCGCCTTGGGGTCCGCTCCTTCCGGCGCGCGGTGCTGCTCGACGGCCAGGATCCCGCCCGGCTTCAGCGCTCGGGCGAAGGCGGCCATGTAGCGGTCCGTGACGCCCTCCTGGCGGGCCCAGCTGTGAAAGGCGCGCGCGACCAGGATCAGGTCCGCCGAGGCGGGCGGCACGTCGAGGCCCGAGGTCGTGCCGAAGTTCACCGCCTCCACCCGGCCGTAGAGGTTGGGATCGGAGAAGGCGGTCAGGAAGTCGGCGCGGGCCTTGCGCGCGTCGGCCGAGGCGTTGGGCGCCGCCAGGTCCCCATAGCCCGCGATGTAGCGACCGCCGGTCCGGGCCGCATAGGGCGCCAGCACATAGGTCCACCAGGCTTCCGCGCCGGGACCGATCTCCACCACCGTCATGCCGGGGCGCAGGCCCCAGAATGCGAGGCTTTCGGCCGGACGGCGGTATTGGTCGCGCGCCCGCTGCTCGGCGGTGCGCTGGGCGCCGGCGAGAACAGCGGCCAGCGCCGGGTCCGGTCGCGCAACGGCGGCCGGCGGGGCCATGCCGCCGCTCTCAACGGGCGGCATGGCGCAGCCGCACAGGGCGGCGAGAAGGGCGAGGGCGGCGGCGGGTCGGATCATGCCCCAACCTGGACCGGAACGGCCCGCCGCCTCAAGCCCCTGTGGTCAGCTCCCTAGCATCTGTCGCCCATGTGGCGGGCGTGGAGCTTGCGTTGCACCTCCGGCGGCCCGTCCGTCGGCATGGGATCGTTGTTCTCGATGTAGTCGATGAAATAGTCGGAGTTGAAATCGCCATAGGCGGTGGTGCGAATGGCCCGCATCACCCCGCCGACGTTGCAGACGGCCTCGGTGACCACGCGGTCGCCTTCCTTGCGCACATCGCGGGGCGCGCAGGGCAGTTGGCTGGCGCGCTCGCCCAGGCCCTTCTTGGCGGCTGCGTCCGCGGGCGACAGGCACACGGTTTGCGCCGGAAACTCGGGCCCCGACATGGCGGCCACGCTGACGCGCCACTTCCCGGGCGCGATGGTCGGCACATCCGGATCGACGCCCGCCGCAGCGGCGCGGCGCGCCGCCAGCTCCTTTTCGGCCTGGGCCGCTCCGCCGTCGCCACATCCCGCGAGCACGCAAATAAGCGGGATGGACACAAGCACGCTGAACTTAAGCAAAGTCGCCTCCCTTTATTCGTCATTGGCACTTCGCCCTGTTTACGCCTGATTTGAGCCAAGCGTAAGCGTTCAGAATGCGGAAAGGCGTTAAAACACGGCGGTTTCGCGCGCAGGAGGCGCGTGGGCCGGTTCGCCCGGGCGGCGGCCGAGCTCGCGCGCGCAAGTTGAGCCGCCCGGGCCTGGTCTTCGGGGCCGGCTCGATCCCGCATGCGGCCGTCGTCCGGCGGCCGGGCCAGGGGCCTCACCCCCCTGCGAAGGGACGGGCGGATTCGGATATCGCGCGCAGCTCAGGCCGCGTGGGACGCCTTGGCGGGCGGAGCGTTCGTGGTGGGCGAGGTCTCCCCGGCGGCGCCCAGTCGGGCCGCCTGCTCCTCGTATTCGGCCGCCAACTCCGTGAGGGTGCGGGCCGTGATCGCGTGGTCCACTCCGTCGGCGAGTCGGCGGCAGCGGGCCGCCTGGGCGCGCAGCTCGGCCGCCCGTCGCCGCGGGTCAGCGGCGGAGAGCCTGTCTTCAGGGACGCGTGGTTTGGACTGCATTCTGCGGATCACCGCCGCCTACATACCCCGTTCACCGTGAATCAAGGCCCAACAGACATGGTTACCACCCCCGCACCCTTCTCCCCTCGCGGGAGAAGGTGGCGCGTGAACCGGAGGTCGGCGAAGCCAGGGCCGGATGAGGGGGTCTCGCCGCAATCGCGTCGGATGGGGCTTCCGCCCGCCCGCCCGCGAACACCCCTCCCCCCCGCCCCGCCGCGCTGCTAAGCTCAACCATGGCCGAACCCGCCCGGCTCCTCACCTACGCCCGCGCCATGCGCCG
>JAHWJX010000146.1 GCA_019348195.1 Pseudomonadota bacterium
TTCATCCCAAAGCCCGGCGGCGGCTACGCCTTCGCGCAGCCGCCCCAGAAGGGCCTCAGTGGTGCCTCCGTCGGAGAAGAAGGCGCGTCCCATACGCGTCCAGACGGCCCCCGACTCCTCCCCGACGACCCCGAACCGTCGCCGCGCCGTCTCGGGGTCTCGACAGAGCGCGATCACGGCGCGAGAGCCCATGTGCTTCTCTTGGCAGACCACCTGGTCGATCCCACGATCCCGGAAAAAGGCGAAGGCCTCTTCGGGCCGCTCCAGCCAGCCCTCGTGCTTGCTGGTCTCGACCGGCGACATCGTGGGCGGCAGGTAGGTCAGCCAATGCGGCGAGAGCGCGAACCGGCTCATCACCTCCAGGGCGGCCGAGGCGTTCTCCTCCGCCACGACCATTCGGCCCTTCAGCTCGGTGTTGATCCAGCGCCGGCCGAGGACGTCCTCGATGTCCAAGAGGTCGTCCGCCTCCGCCTGCCCGGAGCGGCTGTCGCCTGAGCCGCCCAGCGGGCGGATCGGCTCAAACCATGTGTTCAGCGCAGGAACTTCGACCAGCTCCTTCTCCGGCCAGCGGAGCGCGGTCAGCTTGCCGCCGAAAACGCAGCCGGTGTCGATGCACAGGGTGTTGTTCACCCAGTCGGCCCGCAGCATGGGCGTGTGTCCGTAGACGACCGCGGTCGGCCCGCGGTAGGCGGCCGCCCAGTCGGCGCGCACCGGCAGGCCGAACTCGTCGATTTCGCCCGTGGTCTCGCCGTAGAGGGCGAACTCTCGGACGGCCCCGGAGCCCCGCCCGATCATCTCCTCCTTCAGACCCGCGTGGGCGACCGCCAGCCGACCGCCGTCCAGCCAGACGTGACTGCGCAGCGAGTCGAGAAAGCCCGGCAAGGCCGCGCGAAGCCCTCGGTCCTCCGTCTCCAATTGGTCGATCGTCTGCTGCAGGCCGTGCGCAACGGTCACCTTACGGCCGCTCAGCCACCGCTCGAGCTTCCGCTCGTGATTGCCCTGAACCACATAGGCGGTTCCCGCCTCCATCATGCTCATGGCGATCCGGAGCGCGTCCGGAGAGTTCGGCCCGCGATCCACGAGGTCGCCCACGAACACCGCCTTGCGGCCAACCGGCGGGGTGACCTGCACGCCTCGCTCGCCCCGGTCCTCGAACCACGTCACGCCGTAGCCGAGCTTTCCCAACAGCAACTCCAGCTCCTCGGCGCAGCCGTGCACGTCGCCGATGATGTCGAAGGGCCCCGGGTCCGCGCGCTTGTCGGTCCACAAGGGCTGGCGCACCACCTCGGCGCTGTCGATCGCCTCGGGCGACGACAGCTTCCAGACTTGACGGAAGCCCTCGCCTTGGAGGCGCCCCAGGCCTTTGCGGACCTCCGTCACCATCCGATGCACGACCTGAGCCCCGAACGGGCGATCGGGCCGAGTGCTGTTCCGCTCCACGCAGACGTCCGCCCCCGGGTCCACCACCACCGCGATCGGAAGTGCGTGCCACTTGCGAGCCAGTTCGACCCAGGCCTTGCGGTCGGGCGCGCGGACATTGGTGGCGTCGATCACCGCCAGCCTGCGGTTCTTGAGCCGTTTCTCGGCGATGGCGCGGACCAGCTCGAAGGCGTCGGCCGTCACGGCTTGGTCTGCTTCGTCATCGCCGACCAAAGCCCGACACCGATCCGAGGAGATGACCTCGGTCGGCAGAAAGTGCTTGGCCGCGAACGTCGACTTGCCCGATCCGCTCGCGCCGATCAGCACCACCAGCGCGAAGTCGGGGATCTCCAGACGCGTGGGGGCGCTCACCGTTTGAACACCGCCATCTGGGTGGGCGCCCCGAGGGCCTCGTGAACGGGACCCACGTCGCTGAATTGGGCGCGGTAGCCGTGGACCGCGCCGATCCGTTCGGCCCAGGCGCGGAACTCCGGCCGCGTCCATTCGAACCGGTGGTCGGGATGGCGGAAGGCGCCCGCCTCGAGCTTGGGGAAGAGGCTGTTGTAGTCGGCGTTGGGCGTGGTCACGATCACCACGGACGGCCGCGCCTCGCCGAAGACGACGCGCTCCAGAGCCGGCAGCCGATCCTGGTCCAGGTGTTCGATCACCTCCACAAGGGCCGCCGCGTCCGCATCGGCCCAGCGTCGATCGCGGTAAGTCAGCGACCCGTGCAGCAGGGTCACGCGGCCCTCCGGCGGCCCCCCGTGTTCGTTGAGCTTCAACCGCTTGGCCGCCCATTCGAGTTCGCGCGAAGCCGGGTCCAAGCCGATCAAGCGTTCCACCCACGTCTCACGCAGGAGACGCTGGAGCAGCTTGCCCTGGCCGCAGCCGAGGTCCGCAATCACCCGGGCGTTGGCCGCACGAAGCGCCTCCGCGACCTGAGCCAACCGTTCATCGTGCAGCCGCAGGGGCGCCTCGAGCGCCTCTTCGCGAGCCGCACGCCCTTCGCGCGGAGCCGCTTCCTCGCGCGTTTCGGGGGCGAGCCGTTCCAACGCCGCGCGCGCGAGCACGCTCCGGTGCCGAAGATAGCGGCGCGTAATAAGGTCCCTGGCAGGGTGAGCATGCAGCCAGCCCTCTCCACGAGAGAGCAGCTTGTCCACCTCGTCTT
>JAHWJX010000147.1 GCA_019348195.1 Pseudomonadota bacterium
CCAGTGCAGGCCGCCGAGGGCGCCGGCTTTCATGTGCTTCCAGAGCAGGGCTTCAGGAGGGGTGAGCGAGCGGCGGAGCGCTTTCGCCCGTTGCATAGTCGCGTCCGGAGCGCGCATGGGCGGAGCTTATGGCCCCGTCTGCTCCCCTGCGTAGCGGGGGAGCTGTCAGCGCGCGTGGCGCGATGACTGAGGGGGGCGGTGTCCGGGGTGGAGGAGACTTTAAGGCTTGTGGGCGAAACTCCGGCCGGATCGGAGTTTCGCCATGTCCTTTGCTGAAGCCTTGCACCGGGACGTTCAGGCCCGCGACGCGGCCCTGGAGCAGCGGCGCTGCAAGCGCAACCGCGTGCTGCTGGCCGCCAAGTTCGTCTATGGCGACCAGCGCCAGTTCACGCCGGAATGCACCATCTGGAACCTGACGCCCTGCGGGGCGGCGGTGCGGTTCCCCGACGGGCAGCCGCTGCCGCCGGCTATGGAGTTGGTCGAGAGTCGCTCGGGCCGCGCGCACCGGGCCGTGGTCATCTGGCGCCGAGGCGGTTTCATCGGGCTGGAGCTGTCGAACACGCGCGAGCTGCGCGCCGCCGTCCCGGGCGACCCGGTGCGGCGGCTCTGGGCGGTAAACCAGCTGCGCTAAAAGGCCAGGCTGAGCCGCAGACCCAATTTCAGGGCATGGAGAAGCGGTTCTAGCCCCGCTTGGCGGCGATGTAGGCCTCCACCTGCTGCTCCAGCACGTCCAGCGGCAGGGCGCCGTTGTCCAGCACCGCGGCGTGGAAGTCGCGGATGTCGAACCGGGGCCCGAGTTCACGGCGGGCCCGGTCGCGAAGCTCCAGGATCTTGAGCTGACCGACCTTGTAGCTGGTCGCCTGCCCGGGGTTGGTGATGTAGCGCTCGACCTCCTTCTGAATGTCGAGGTCGCTGAGCAGGGTGTTCTGCCTGAAGTAGTCCATGGCGCGCTCGCGCGACCAGCGCTTGCTGTGCAGGCCCGTGTCGGTGACCAGGCGCGCGGCCCGCCAAAGCTCCAGCGAAAGCCGGCCGAAGTCGGAATAGGGATCCTGGTAGAAGCCCATCTCCTTGCCGAGCTTCTCGGTATAAAGCCCCCAGCCTTCGGAATAGGCGCCGTAGCCGCCGAACCGGCGGAACTTGGGCAGCTGAGCCTGCTCCTGGGCGAAGGCGATCTGGAAGTGGTGGCCGGGGGCGCCCTCATGGTAGCTGATGCCCTCGATCTGGGGCTTCAACACCTGAGTCATGTCGGCCAGGTTGACGTAATAGATGCCCGGGCGGGAGCCGTCGGGCGTGCCGCGACTGTAAAAGGCCACGGACGCGGTGGCCTGACGCCAGGGCTCCACCGCACGAACCTCCAGCGGCGCCTTGGGCAGGCGGTGGAAGTACTGGGGCGCCTTGGCCATGAGCCCGGCGATGTAGGCGCGGGCGTCGGCAAGGTACTGCTGCCGGCCCGCGTCGGTGTTGGGGTATTCGAAGCGGGGGTCGTTCTTCAGATGGGCGAAGAACTGCTGCAGGGTGCCGTTGAAGCCGACCTGGCGCTTGATGGCCTCCATCTCACGCTGGATGCGGGCGACCTCGGACAGGCCGATCTGGTGGATCTGGTCGGGGGTGAGGTCGGTGGTCGTGGATTGGCGCACGCGGTGCGCGTAATAGGCGTCGCCGTTGGGCAGGCGCCAGACGCCGGCGTTGGAGGTGGCGCGCGGGCGCACCGTCTCCAAGGCCGTGACCATTCGGGTGATCCCGGCCCGGAAGGGGCCGGTCATGGCGGCGCGGCCTTCGGCGAGCAGGCGCGCCTTGACGGCGGGATCGGCGTTCAGCTTGCCGACCTTGGCCTGGAAGTCGGCCCAGACGGCGGTGTCGGGACCTGGGCCGAACGGCGCGCCGGTGATGACCTTGCGGGCGTCGGCGATGGCGGGTCCGAAGACAAAGGTCGGCGGGGTGATCCCTTTGGCAGCCCGGCGTTCGAAATCGGCGGCGATCTCACGGCCGACGCGATCCATGTCGCGCAGGCGGGAGACATAGGCCTGGGCGTCGGCGACCGTGTCCACACGGTGGTTGTTGATCAGGAACACGGGAAGCTCGCCCGCAGGGCTTCCGTTGGCGGCGAAGATGAAGTCGTGGTCGCGCCAGGGGACCTCCGCGCGGGCGCGTTCGACCTGGCTCTCGAACAGCTGGAAGGAGAGCCGGGCGGCGGGGCTCAGCCGGCCGGGGTCGAACTCCCGCTTCATCTGGGCGAGCTGCCGCTCCAGCAGGGCCAGTTGGCGTTCGTCGGCGGCGGGCGTGTAGTCGTCCAGCTCGCCATAGCGGTCGCGGGAGCCCAGGGTGGTCAGGAACTGCGGGTTCAGCGCGGCGCGGGCATCGAAAGCGGCGTCGAGGAAGGCCTGCAGGCGGGCGTCCTCGCCAACCGCGATGGCGCGCTTAGCGATGGCCGCAAGCTGTTCGTCCGAGACATTGCTCGCAGGCAGACTCGCCACCCCTCGCGGCCGTTCGAGGACCGTTGACCCCTCCGGCGTAG
>JAHWJX010000148.1 GCA_019348195.1 Pseudomonadota bacterium
GCCGCGGGCGAGGGGATCAACCTTCAGCGCGCCCACCTTCTCGTCAACTACGACCTGCCCTGGAACCCCAACCGCATCGAGCAGCGCTTCGGCCGGGTCCACCGGATCGGCCAACAGCACGTGTGCCACCTCTGGAACCTCGTGGCCGAGAACACCCGGGAGGGACAGGTCTACTGGAGACTGCTGACCAAGCTGGAGGAGCAGCGGCGAGCGCTCGGCGGCCAGGTATGGGACGTCCTTGGCGCCGCCCTACCGGGAAGGGCTCTGCGCGACCTGCTCATCGAGGCGATCCGCTACGGCGACCAGCCCGAGGTGCGGGAGCGGTTGCACCGGGGCGGCACGGAGGTGGGCGAGCACCGGGCGGAGGGGCTGCGGGATCGCGCCCCGATCCGGCCGGAGGAGATCGGCCACATCTACAGCTATTTCCAGCGGCACGACGTCGACCACCGGCCGGACTGGGACGATCCGGACAATCCCACGGCGGGCTATGTGGCCTGGCTGCTTTGGGGGGGCGACGAGGGTCGCGCCTGGATCACGCGCCTGCACGACAAGCTGGCCGAGAGCCGAGCCGCTTCGACGCGAAAGGCCGACTGAGATGGCGTTCGACGCCGAAAAGGTGGGCCCGGCGCCGGAGCAGGGTCAGCTCACCTATGTCAACGACAACGACCCAGGGATCACCCGCAGGCGGGTCGGCAAGAGCTTCAGCTATCGATCCGCGGACGGCGGCCTGATCAAGGACGCGGAGACGCTGAAGCGGATCCGGTCCCTGGCTATTCCGCCGGCCTATGCGGAGGTTTGGATCTGTCCGGACCCGCGGGGCCATATCCAGGCCACCGGCCGGGACATTAAGGGGCGCAAGCAGTACCGCTATCACCCCGACTGGGGCGAGGCGCGCGGTGAGACCAAGTACCACCGGGCGATCGAGTTCGCCCGCGCCCTGCCCGGGCTGCGGGACAAGATCGAACGGGATCTGTCCAAGCCGGGATTGAGCAAGGCCAAGGTGGTGGCCACGGTGGTGCGGCTGCTGGAGCTCACGCTCATTCGGGTGGGAAATTCGGAGTACGCCAAGCAGAACAAGAGCTTCGGCCTGACGACCTTGCGCGACCGGCACGTCAAGGTGGACGGCGCGGAGATCCGCTTCAAGTTCAAGGGCAAGAGCGGGGTGGAGCACGAGACGGGGTTGAAGGACCGGCGGCTGGCGCGGATCGTGCGGGCTTCGCAGGACGTGGCGGGGCAGCACCTGTTCCAGTGGGTGGACCGCGAAGGTCAGCGCCACGAGATCGGCTCGTCCGATGTGAACGGCTATCTGCGCGAGGCTATCGGGGAGGACTTCTCGGCCAAGGACTTCCGTACATGGGCCGGCACGGTGGCCGCGGCCCAGGCGCTGCTGGGCTACCCGCCGCCCAAGACGGCGACGGAGGCCAAGAAGGTGCTGGCGGCGACGGCCAAGACGGTGGCCGCCCGGCTGGGGAACACGCCGGCGGTGAGCCGCAAGGCCTATATCCACCCCGCGGTGTTCGAGGCCTATACGGACGGCGTGCTGGCGCAGGAGCTGAAGGTCGAGGACCCGGACGACCTGCTGCAGTTCGAAACGGCCCTGGCCGACTTTCTGGTGCGCAGGGAGGGCAAGAGCGACACCCGCTCGCCCGAGGCCCAGGCCGAGGCGGTCTAGGGCGGCAAGGCGATCGCGAGGGCGTTCGCTCTTGGGCGCTAGAACACCCATTGGTCGAAGAGCGGTTGGAGGTTCCGGCCGCTTTCGGCCTCGAAAGCCCGCTGGAAGTCGCGGCTGTTCACCGTCCCGCCGGCGTGGGTGCGGGTGAACCGCTTCAGGCCCGCCCAGAACGCGGCGTCGCCGAGCTGGCCGCGCAGCGCGTCCATGAACAGCGCGCCCTTGCTGTACTGGACCGCGCGGCGGAACCCGAGCGACGGGTAGTCGCCGGGCCAGCTCAGGGGCTTGTCGAAGCCGGCCGCCGCGGCTCGCTCCCGTCCGCGGCGGGCGATCTCCATCTCCCGGTCATAGGCGGCTCGGCCCCAGCGATGCTCCTTCCAGGCGGCCACCATGTAGGTGGTCACGCCTTCGTTGAGCCAGAACTCGCTCCAGCTCTCGCAGGTGACCAGATTGCCCCACCACTGGTGGGCGAGCTCGTGGGCGATGACCCAGTCCTCCTCCGGGGTCTCCAGGATGGGATCGAGAAAGATCCGGCCGATCAGGGCGTGGGAGGCCAGTTCCTGGGCGGCGTTTCCGGTCGTCAGCACCTGGGCGTACCGCGCATGCGGAAAGCTCACCCCGGCCTTGGCTTCGACCAGCGCAGCATCTCTCCGGTCGGACGGAACAAGGCCGGGAGCGCGGCG
>JAHWJX010000149.1 GCA_019348195.1 Pseudomonadota bacterium
CGACGGGGTCACATTCCGATCGCATATCGATGGGTCCGCCCACCGGCTGACGCCCGAGCGCTCGGTCGAGATCCAGCGCCTGCTCGGCTCCGACATCGTCATGCAGCTCGACGAGTGCATAGAATGGCCGGCTGAGGAGCTTCGCGCTCGCGCCGCCATGGAGCTCTCCGCCCGCAGGGGCGCGCGCAGCCGGGCCGCGTTCGGCACACCAGATCACCAGGCGCTGTTCGGCATCCAGCAGGGATCGACCTTCCATCACCTGCGGTCCGAATCGGCCGAGCGCCTCCAGGAGATCGGCTTCGACGGCTACGCCATCGGCGGCCTGGCGGTCGGTGAGGGCCATGGCCGGATGGCCGAGGTGCTGGACTACGCCCCCGGTCAGCTTCCCGCCGACCGCCCCCGCTACCTCATGGGCGTGGGCAAGCCCCTGGACATCGTGGAGGCCGTGGCCCGCGGCGTGGACATGTTCGATTGCGTCCTGCCCACCCGCTCAGGCCGCCACGGCCAAGCCTGGACCTGGGAGGGTCCGCTCAACCTGCGCAACGCGCGCTTCGCCGAGGACGACTCGCCCCTGGACGAGGCCAGCGACTGCGCCGCCAGCCGCGACTACTCCAAAGCCTATCTGCACCACCTTTTCCGGGCGGGCGAGATCCTGGGCCAGGTCCTGCTCAGCTGGCACAACGTCAGTTTCTACGGCGCGCTCACGGCCGCCATGCGCGCTGCGATCACGGAGGGACGGTTCGCCCGGTTCAGGGCCGAGTTCGCCGAGCGTCAGACGCCCGGCCGGCGGGGCGGATCGTAGGGCGGGATCTGCTGCACGGGAGCGCCCGGCTGCAGCACCAGCGGAGGCGGGGCCGGCTCAGCCGTGGGCATCAAGGGGGCGGGCAGCTGCTCGGGAGTGGCCACCTGGGCGGGTTCGGCCTCCGCGACCACGGTGGACGGCTTCTCCTGGGCGATGAGCACCTCCTTGGTCGGGGCCGGCAGCGGCGAGGCCGGGTAGGCGCAGCCCTTTTGCAGGCCCAACCCCTTGAGATAGGCCCGCCGAATCACCCCAGCCTGGGTGGCGTCCTCCGCCTGGTCCTGGTTGTGCGACGCCCCCGTCAGCCGGCGAACCGTGCTGCGGAACGGGATCCAGCCCGTGGTCAGGTCCCGCACCGCGTCCAGGGCGGCGTCGGACGCGGCGTGCGAGGCTCTGCGGCCGATGGTCGGCCGGTCAGCGCCCCGCGGCATGTCCGCGTCGGGTCCCAAGGCCAGGTCCAGCCTGCGGATTTCGTCTTCCAGCGCCGGGCATTCGGCGTCGCCGGGCAGCTTGTAGGGATCCTCGGCCGCCGCCTCGAGCACCGCGGGCACCTTTTTGCGCAGGAGGTTGAAATCGCTCAGCGGGGCCGTCACGGCCTCCCGCATGCCGAGGCGCGTCATCTTGTAGGTGTCGCTGGTGCCCTTGCCGACCGCGGTCGAGCAGGCGCCGAGCGACAAAGCTGCAAAGCTGAGAAGGGCGATGCGTTTCATGAGGATCACATTACCACAAACCCGATGAACGCCACCCCCGTTTCCCGTGCGACGGCTTGCCCCGCCGGACCGGGGCGCCTATAGGTCCGCCCGCTTCATGCGTGCGAGCCCTTAGCTCAGCCGGTTAGAGCATCTGACTTTTAATCAGAGGGTCCTCGGTTCGATCCCGAGAGGGCTCACCACTCGCTCGCATTGATGCTGTCCCCTTCGTCCAGCCGGGGATGAACCTCCCGCGCCCGCTGACTACGGTTCAATCTCCGGAGAGGCTGAACGGGTCCAGTCCGCCTAAGTGCTCGCGAGCGCACCGGCAGTCACAGCCATCGGAGCCTCGCGCGGGAGCGAGGATGCGCGGGCGGTCCGGATCGAAGAAGAAGTGGACCGATAAGGGCTGGGTTGCCCCGAGAGGGCTCACCATATCGCGCGCATGACACACGATCTCGCTGTTTACTTCGAACACCCGCGCTGGTTCGAGCCGCTCTGGGCGGCCCTGGACCGGCGGGGCGTGGGTTACGCCCGCATTCCCGCCGAGGGCCACAGCTTCGGCCCCGACGATGCGGCGCCCGCGCCGGTGATCCTCAACCGCATGGCCATGTCCGCGCCGCAGCGCTCGGAGGGCGGTCACCCCCTGTTCTACACCGCCGCCCTGCTGGATCATTGGGAAAGGCTGGGCGCGCGGGTGCTGAACGGTTCGCGCCCGTTCGGCTACGATCTGTCCAAGGCGCGCCAGCTGGG
>JAHWJX010000014.1 GCA_019348195.1 Pseudomonadota bacterium
CGCCGGCCTGGCTTGTTCCCCTTGACCGGCCCGGGGCGGCGCAAGGTTAAGCGGCTGTTCAGGCCGCCGTGGTTTGTTGAACGGAGCCGTCAGCTGGACATAGAAGATGTCGCCCACGCCCATCCCCGCCGAGGCTGCAGGCCGGACCTCGACGCCCGTGGATGCGGAGGTGGATGTCCTGCTCAGGGCCTGGTTCGACGCCCTGACGATGCAGCCCGTTCCGGAGGCCTTGCTCCGGCATCTGGATCAACTGAACGGCGCTGAGAAGACCTAATCCCCGCTGGCGAGGGCTGCGGGGCCGTGCAACTCCGCCACCAGGGTGTCCATCGCCGAGTCCGCTTCCATGATCTTGAGCAGGCGCGTGCGGGCCCGGTTCACCCGGCTCTTGATCGTACCCAGCGCACAGTCGCAGATTTCCGCGGCTTCCTCATAGGTCAGGCCCGCCGCCCCAACGAGGATCAGCGCCTCCCGATGCTCGTCGGGCAGCTTGTGCATGGCGGCTTGCAGCGCCCGCATGGCGACGCTCCAGTCCTGTGTGGCCGGGGTGGCCAGGGTTGCGGCGTGCTTGCCGTCCTCGTCGGCGACCTCCCGGCGGCGGCGCGTCACGGCCGTGTAATAGGTGTTCCTGAGAATGGTGAAGAGCCAGGCGCGCAGGTTCGTCCCTGGTTCGAACTTGCTGCGGTGGGTCCAGGCCTTGGTGAGGGTGTCTTGGACCAGGTCGTCGGCGTCGGCGCCGTTGTGCGACAGGCTCCAGGCGAAGGCGCGCAGGGCGGGGATCTGGGCGATCACCTCGTCCCGCCAGTTCATCGCACCGTCGGCCACCGTCACGCGCGCGCGCCCCGCTTCCCCGCCCTCAACCCAGGCGCACGACGTCGCCTCCCGAATAGGGGAGTCGTTCTGAGGGGCGGACGTGACGCGCTGGGCTGGACGTTGCAGGTAACGCCGGCTCCCCCCAAGCGTTCCGGGGGCGGAGCTCCCCCTGCGGTCGCCTCCAGGCTTGGTCGGACGAAGCGTGCTGTGGTGCAAGAAATGCTATGTCGCGGCTGCGACGTTCGCTGCAGAGGCCCACATAGACCCCATGGACAAGCCCGCCTCGACGCGTTCCCGACCCGCTCCGGCCGTCGGAGTGGAATCGATCTTGGACCGGTTCGCGACTGTCCGTGCGGAGACCCTGCGTCTGACGGCCCCGCTGTCCGCCGAGGATCAGGTCGTGCAGTCCATGCCGGACGCCAGCCCGGCCAAGTGGCATCTGGCGCACACCAGCTGGTTCTTCGAAACCTTCGTGCTCCTGCCCCACGCGCCCGGCTACACGGCCTACAGCGAGGAGCTGCAGTTCCTGTTCAACTCCTACTACGAGGCGCTGGGGGAGCGCCGCGAACGGGGCGCGCGTGGGCTGGTGACCCGCCCGGGCCTGGAGGAGGTGCTGGCCTATCGCCGCCATGTGAACACCGCCGTGCTGGCGCTCGGAGCGCGGGCGCAGGGGCGTGTGGAGTCCATCATCGAGGTCGGCCTGGCCCACGAAGAGCAGCACGGCGAGCTTATCCTGACGGACGTGCTGCACCTGTTCGCTCAGACGCCGCGCCGTCCCGCCTATGCCGACCTGCCCCTCCCGCCGTCGCGCAGTCCCGGCGAGATGGGCAAGCTGGCCTTCGAGGGCGGTCTGGTCGAGATCGGACGGGACGCGGAGGCCTCGAGCTTCGGTTTCGACAACGAGGGGCCGCGCCACCGGGTCCTTCTCCAGCCGTTCCGCCTTGCCGATCGCCTGGTGACCAACGCCGAGTGGCTCCAGTTCATGGACGGGGGCGGCTACGGCCGCGCTGAGCTGTGGCTGGCCGACGGCTGGGCCCGCGTGCAGGCGGAAGGCTGGAAGGCTCCATTGTACTGGGAGGCGATCGACGGGGCCTGGTTCGTGATGACCCTTAGCGGCTTGCGGCCCTTGGACCTTCTCGCGCCTGTGGTCCACGTCAGCCTTTACGAGGCGGACGCCTATGCGCGCTGGGCCGGCGCGCGCTTGCCGACCGAAGCCGAATGGGAGCATGCGGCGGGGGACATCCCTGTCGAGGGCAACCTGCGGGACTCCGGCTGGCTCCAGCCCGCCGCCGCCGGAGGCCCGAAAGGCCGGCTGCGGCAGATGTTCGGCGATGTCTGGGAATGGACGGCCAGCGCCTATGCCCCGTACCCCGGCTTCAAGCCTGCGGCCGGCGCGGTGGGCGAGTACAACGGCAAGTTCATGGTCAGCCAGGCGGTGCTGCGCGGGGGGTCATGCCTGACGCCCGCACGCCATATCCGGCCGACCTATCGCAACTTCTTCCAACCCTGGCATCGATGGCAGTTCACTGGCGTGCGCCTGGCCTGGGACGCCGAACCCCGTGTGATCAGCCTCGACAGCAGCCACCAGCAGCGCGACGCCTTTCTGGCCGACGTGGTCGACGGGCTCTCCAAGGCGCAGAAGACCTTATCCAGCAAGTGGCTCTACGACGAGGAAGGCTCGCGACTCTTCGAGGCCATCACGGAGTTGCCGGAATATTATCCGACGCGCACCGAGCTCGCCATCCTGCGAGAGGCGGCCCCGGACATCGCCGCGGAGATCGATCCCGGAGCAGCCCTGGTGGAGTTCGGCAGCGGCGCCAGCGTGAAGACGCGCATCGTGCTGAACGCCGCGCCCCAACTCGCGGTCTATGTTCCCGTCGACATCAGCCTGGAGCGGCTGCAGGCCGCCGCGGCCGAGATCCGGCGGGATTACCCCCACCTGCGGGTGGAACCCCTGGCCGGCGATTTCACCGCGGGTCTGCACCTACCCGAAGCGGCCGCCGGGAGGCCGCGCACGGGCTTCTTTCCTGGCTCCACCATCGGCAACTTCACCGAGGAAGGCGCCGTGGGCTTCCTCCGGTCCGCCGCCTCCGTGTTGGGCGAGGGGGCCTATCTGCTGGTGGGGATCGATCTGGTGAAACCCGAGCCGGTGTTGCTGGCGGCCTATGACGACGCCCAGGGCGTCACGGCGGAGTTCAACCGCAACCTGCTGGCCCGCGCCAATCGGGAACTGGGCGCCGATTTTGACCTGGAGGGATTCGCCCACCGGGCGGTGTGGAACCCGGCCCTGCGCCGCATCGAGATGCACCTGGAAAGCCTGCGCCCGCAGACGGTGCGGATGGATGGTCGCGTCTACCGGTTCGAGAAAGGCGAGACCCTTCACACGGAGAACTCGCACAAGTTCACCGTGGACGGGTTTTCTGGACTCGCCGCCCGCGCCGGTTGGCGGCAGGACCGGGTCTGGACCGACGCGGGGCGGCTGTTCGCCGTGGTGTTGCTGAAGCGCTGAGGCCTAGAACATGGCCGAGGCGCCGCTGGTGCGGCGCGGGCGGTGCATCTTCTCGTCGTGCCGGGCCCCCAGCGTGCCGCCGATCATGGCGGCCACCGCGCTGGTCAGCATGGTGATGAAGGCCCAGAACGCGCCGGCGCTGGTGGCGTCCTTTGCGGCGTCCACGGCCTCGCGCTCCTGCGCAGTGTCGGGCGTAGCGGCGTCAGCGGCTTGGCGCGCTGTGCTCGAGACCCGGTCCGCGGCGGCCGGCGTCACGGCTTCGGCCGCCTGACCGGCGGCTTGCAGCCCGTTGAAGACGGCGTTGGTGGCGAACGAGCCGGTCAGAAAGAAGGCCAGCACGAAACCCACCGCCCAAACGGAGGCGCCGTGCAGGGCGCCCTCATGGTGGTCCGGATTGTGAGCGGAGCGAGCGGCGACATAGCCGCCGACCAGCATGCCCAGGACGGTCGACAAAGCGAGCCATAGCCCGGCGCCCACGCCCACCGAGGCGGCGCTCCGGGCGTCGGTCGGATCCAGCGCGGTGGCGCCGATGGCCAGCCCCGCCAGGCTGAGCATGCCGCCGATGGCCAGCGCGATCACCGCCCCGGCCAGCACAGATCCCCAGTTGATCAGGCTGTAGGCGTAGGGCGCATTCTCGTGCACCGTCCCGACATCGTGGTCGTGGCGGCGGGGGTGCGCGTGGTCGTGGGGGGTGTCGAGAACGGAGGGATCGGTGATCGTGGACACTCCGGAGACGGATTGGGCGGCGTCGCCCGTGGGCTGGTCGGTGCTGGACATCGAGACCTCCTGGGCCCCCGCGGCGAGTCGGGCGGCCATCCGGACCCATCATAGGCGCTTGTGGGCCGGACGCTCCGTCTTACGCCTGACACGCGAACGCCCGCGGCGGGCGCCGCGGGCGTTGCAGTCGTCGGGAGCACAAGGCTCAGTCGGCGGCGGTGTTCTGATCCTCGCCGGTGCGACCGCCCCGGCTATTCTGCCCGCCCTTGCGGCCGGCCTGGGCCGCCAGTTCACGGTCCTGGCTGAAGCTGCGCTTCTCCTGCGGGACGCTTTGGCCGCCCTTGCTGGCGATCTCGCGCTGGCGGGCGGCGTCCATCGACGCAAAGCCGCGAGTCGATTTCTTGGGGACCGTCGAGTCGGAGCGTTCCTGCGCCATTGCGGGGATTCCTTAACCTGGGGGGTGAGCCGTGGGGCCGGCGGGATGACGAGGATTGAACCCGTCGACCCTCATGCCTGTTCCGCTTCCAGCTGAGCTTTTTTCGCGCCGGGCGTGCGCGTTTCGTCGCAGCTTGGCCGGGAGCTTAGGCGGAAGGAGAACCGTCATCGCCGAACGGCTGCGAGTCCGGCATCTCGGGCGGGATCGCCGGGGAGTCCGGTAGGTCGGGGCCGCCAGGCTCGTAGTCGGGTTGGGCCACGTCAGGCGCGCCCGGGAAGGGCGTGTGGGTCGGCATGTCGGTCACGGCGCAATCCTTACTCTCGAATGCGGCCGAGCAGGGGCGTGGGCTGCCGCCAGCTCAACATCGGAACCAAGCGGAACGGTAAGTGGTTCCGGTTCCACGTTTCACTTCGGGAGAACAAGGCATGACGGACACCACCATCAACGGCGGCGAGGGCGGCCAAGGCGGCCAGGCCTCCGGCGGCGGCTCCAGCCCTCTGGCCGGCCTTCAATCGGTCGCCCAGAACGCGGCCTCGCAATTCAATGAGCGCAGCCAGGCCGCCCGCGACTGGGCGTCCATGCAAACGGACGTGGCCCGCCAGACGGTCGTCGAGCGCCCCTTCGTTTCCGCCGGGGCCGCTTTCGCCGCTGGTGTGGTGTTCGGCGTTCTGCTGGCCCGCCGCTAGGGAGCCCGGCCCCCGCGCACCAGGCCCAGGAACTCCTGGCGGGTGCGCGGGTCTTCCCGCAAGGCGCCCAGAAAGGTGCTGGTGGACAGGCTGGCGCCCGGGGTGTTGACGCCGCGTAGGGTCATGCAGTGGTGCTCCGCCTCGACCACCACGCCCACGCCCTTGGGCTGCAGCACGTCATTGATGGTGTCGGCGATCTCGGCCGTGAGTTTCTCCTGGATCTGCAGGCGGCGCGAGAAACCGTGCACCACGCGCGCGAGCTTGGAGATTCCCACCACGCGGTTGGTGGGCAGATAGCCCACATGGGCCCGACCCAGCACCGGCAACATGTGGTGCTCGCAGAAGCTGACAAATCGGATGTCCCGAAGGACCACCAATTCGTCGTAGCCGCCGACCTCCTCGAAGGTGCGCTCCAGGTAGGCGCGGGGATCGGTCTCATATCCTTGGAACAGCTCGCGGTAGGAGCGGGCCACGCGCGCCGGCGTGTCCAGCAGACCTTCCCGGTCGGGGTCGTCTCCGGCCCAGCGGATCAGCACCTTCAGCGCCGCCTCCACCTCCGCCTGTTCCGGTCGCGGGCTCAAAGGCGCCGCAGGGGCGATCTCCGGCGCGCCGCCTATGCTTGCGCGCTGTCGGGGCAGGTCTTCAGCCATGGGAGCGCTCCTTTGGGCCGCGCTCCTTTACGCATTCGCAAGCCCGGGGCAAACGGCTGGCGGCGTGGCGTCCTTTACGCCAGGGTCCCGCCGGGGCAAACGGCGAAGCCCATGACGCATGCCGCTGATCCCCTCGATCTTCATCCGCGCCGGCTCCGCGACGCTTTCGGCTGTTTCGGCACGGGGGTCACCATCGTGACCGCCTTCGACCCGGACGGTCGGGCGGTCGGGCTCACGGCCAACAGCTTCACCTCCGTTTCCCTGGATCCGCCCCTGCTGCTGTTCTGCCTGGACCGCCGCTCCCGACGGGCCCCGGTTTTCCAGTCGGCGGAGCGCTTCGCCGTCAACGTGCTGCATGCCGGGCAGGAGGCCTTGTCGACCCGCTTCGCCCGGGGGACGTCGGAGGGCATGGACGGCGTCGACCTGGTGGAGGAGGACGGCGCCCCCGTGCTGCGGGACGCCATGGCCGTGTTCAGCTGCCGTCCCCACGCCGCCTACGACGGTGGCGACCATTGCATCCTCATCGGCCGGGTCAGCCGCCTGCGCTTCGAGCCCGGCCAGGACCCCTTGATCTACTTCCAGGGGCGCTACCGGAGCGTCCACGTCCCTGAATAGGGCGGGAGCCGGGTGGCGGAGCTTGCCTGTCAGGCGGTGGCCCCGGCGTCCGGGTGCTCCAGCCGCAGGCTGTCGAGATCAGGAGGCTGAGGGCGATGGAGGCGGAGTATTCGCCGATGCGACGACGGTTGCCGCCGTGCGCCGGGCGTTGGAGAGTGCGGGGGCGTCTTCATCAACCAAACGGACAGGGTCGGAGGTCAGGCGAGCTGGCGGGAGAGTTCGCCGTCCTCAGGGCTCCCCTGAAGTGGGTGGAGGGCCGGATGCTGGGCAGGTTGGTGAACACAGACGGTTAAGCTGGTCGTGACAACATGGGTCAATGTCCGCCCTGGCCGGCACTGACCTGAGGACCTTCGAGAGTTGTGGCCGCACGATGCGCCCGCTCTTTGTCACCAATGACTCCGTCCTGAGCGCGTTCGCCAAGGTCCATCTGGCCAGCGACGCCCACGACGTGATCACCGCTACGAGCGGCGAAGAGGCGCGAGGCAAGCTTCTGGAGGGCCCGTTCAATGTCATCCTCATCGACCTAGCGTTCGCGCGATCGGCGGGCTTCACGCTGCTGGAGCGCCTTCGGTCAGAGCCGCTCACCGAATACACGCCGATCATCGTCGGGACCGAGCGGGAGGATGTGACGGAGGTTGAACGCGCGTTCGATCTAGGTGCGACGGCCTTCTTCACGAAGCCGGTGAACTGGCGGCTCCTGGCCTTCCAGATCCGCTTGGTCTGGCGAGCTCATGAGCTACAGGAGGCGCGCCGACAAGCCGAGATCGAAGCCGTGACCCGCGGCGTCATGCGGGACAGCGCCAGCCTATTAACCGAGGCGATGCACGGCAGCGAAGTTCTGCGGACGAAGGCCCGGGAGTACGCGAACGCGCTCGCGAAGCTCTCCGAGCCGCGCCATGCTCACCGAGTAGGTTGAGGGTGCACAAGGAACCGAGGAACGACTTGTCCTAAGCGGGGCGCGCGTCTCGACAGAGCCGCAGACGGCCGGTCGCGCGTCCCTCACTGGCGACTGGCCATCGCCGTCCAGGCTTGCCAGCTGCTCGGTACTTGCGACCTTGACGTCAGAGATCCCGCCTGAACCGATCATTCGCCGCCTCAGGCGCTTCCCCTGCTGCTCCCGGCTTAAGTCACGAACTCGAAGGCGCTGGAGCCCAACGGAGTCGTTACGTCCTTCACAATCCCAATCAGCTCGTCGCGGGTGTCCAGGCGTCCGTTGCCGTTGCTGTCGTGATAGATGCCCATCCCAGAGTCGGAGCCGATCGTGACCGTCTTCTGGAAATAGGCGGAAGCGGTTCCGAAGAGCTGGATCTTGTCGTCCGAGCCCCAATCGGTGATCACTGCATAGTCGGACGTGCCGGCCGACTTGCCGCTCCCGTCGTCGTAGAAGCGACCGCGCGAGTCGCCGAAGACGAAGACGTCCGCGCCGCCGTTTCCGCCGAGCCGATCCACCGTTCCGCGCCCGAGATGGGTCCCATCGGCCGGGATGCCCCAGATCTTGTCGGCGGCCGTGGTTCCGGTCACCACATCGTTGCCCGTCGTGCCGTAAATCAGGTTGGGTCCGGGCGGCGGAGGCGGCGGGGCCGACAGATCCATCAGGTTGCCGACGTCGAGCCGCCCGTTGGTCACCGTCTTGCCCGTCAAGGATGCGGTCGCCGCGGCCGAGCCCAGCAGCTCGGCCTTGATCGCGGCCGCGGACGCGCCGGCGCCCGCCATGGCGGAGAAGAGCGCGAGGGCGCCCGCAACGTGCGGGGTCGCCATGGAGGTGCCGCTGAAGGTGCCGTAGGTGCCGCCCGGCAGCGTCGAATAGATGGACGAACCCGGGGCGCCCAAGTCGACCGTGGTGGCGCCGTAGTTCGAGAAGGAGGACAGCGAGCCCGAGCTGGTGATGGAGGCCACGGCGATAACCGCGTCGTAGCCGGCGATGGCGGTGGTGTCGTAGTTGGACGGGTAGTTGGCGGTGCTGTCGTTGTCGTCGCCCACGCCGTCCCGGCCGCCATTGCCCGCTGCGGCCACGAACAGGATCTCGCTCAGCGCGCCGCGGCCGATTGAGTCGAGCAGCGCCTGTGAGAACCCGCCCCCGCCCCAGCTGTTGTTGGTGGCCGCAAAGTCCACCCCGCCCGCGACCTTGGACATGTTGGTGAAGTAATCCACCGCCAGGATGGCGCCCGAGGTGGAGCCCGAACCCGTGTCGGACAGGAACTTCAAACCGACGATCTGCGTCGTCCAGGCCACCCCGGCCACGCCCGCCCCGTTGCCGCCCATCCCGGCGATGGTTCCGGAGACGTGGGTGCCGTGGTTGTTGTCGTCGTACGGGTCGTTGTCGCCGTTGACGAAGTCCCAGCCGATCAGATCGTCGACATAGGCTCGCCCGTTGGCGTCGATGTTGCCGTCCTCGTTGATCCCGTTCTCCCAGCGGACATCGTTCAGAAGGTCGCCCGCGTCGATGCGGCCGTTCCCGTTGATGTCGCTGACGTATGCGGAATTGGCGGAGTGGTTCAGGTCGCGGAAGCTGATGAGGTTGTCGCCGTCCGTATCGGTCAGCAGGCCCCGGAGCTCGACGGGGATCTCGCCTTGGTTCAGCCAGATGTTCAGGTAAAGGTCGGCATGGGTGTAATCGACGCCGGAGTCGATCACGCCGATGGCGACCTTGGTGGAGCCGATGTGGCCGGCGGCCCAGGCCTCGCCCGACTGGCTGCCGAACTGGTTGGCCGGCGAGGTCCCGTCCCCGTACATGCCCCAGAGCTGGCCGCTGGTGTAGGCGGGGTCGTTGCTCGTGGCCTGGACGGTTTGAATGTAGTTGGGCTCGGCGAACCTGACGCCGGGCAGTCTGGACAGGATCTCGGCCGCCTGCTCCACGCTCAGGCCGGGCGCGAAGCTCACGCGAGTCAGCATGCCCTCGGCGGCGCTCGGGCCGCCGCGCAGCACCTCTGCCACGCCCCCTCCGATCGCGGAAAGCGCCGCGCTACGCGCCGCCGCATCGGCGCCCGGGCTGAATTGGACAAGGATCTCCCCCGCCACATAAGCCGGCCCGCCCGATGCGATCGCGGCCCCGGCTCCCCCCGACTCAGCGGTCACGGCCCGCCCGCCAGCCGTAAGCATTTGATGGCCGATCATGGGAGCCCCCTGTGTCTTTATTCCCCGGAAGGTTGAACCCGCAAATCGGGCGGGGAACAAGCGACAATCGACAAGACCTGCCAACAAGTGGCCATCGGTCGCACGCTCTCGTGGGAACCGATAGGCCATGGCGGCCTGAGCACTTGCCCTCGATGGCTGCAGCGTTCGGTCAGCCTGGCGGCCTTCCGGCTGGCGAATCACGGCTGAGTTGTCGTTCGGCGGCAGCGATTTGGACGCGAGCCGCTCCAGGCCTCTTACCGCGCCGCGTCAGTGAACGGCGATGTGCTTGATCTGAGCTGGACCGGTGGTGGATGCGACAGGGATTGAACCTGTGACCCCCTCGGTGTGAACGAGGTGCTCTCCCGCTGAGCTACGCATCCGGCCGCCGTGCGGACCGGCGGTATAGCGAGGCCCCCGCCCAGCCGCAAGCGACTCCGCCCCGAGCAGCCGGGGGTTTCGGGGCGGGGGGGCGATGGGCTAAGTCGCGCGGGCCCGCAGCTTGGGCGCGCCCCGCCAGAGCGAGCTTCATGACCCGACGCGCCGCCGTGATCCTCGCCGCCGGACAAGGCACGCGCATGAAATCGCCCCTGCCCAAGGTGCTGCACGCGGTGGGGGGGCGCACCATGCTGGACCACGCCATCGACCTGGCCGAGAACCTGGGCTGCGAGAAGATCGTGGTGGTGGCCGGTCCCCACAGCCCGGCGGTGATCGAACACGCGACGCAGCGACTGGGCGAGACCTCCGTCGCCATCCAGGATCCGCCCTTGGGCACGGGCCATGCCGTGCGCGCGGCCGAGCCGGCGCTGGCCGGCTTCGACGGCGACGTGGTGGTCACTTACGCCGATACGCCCCTATTCACGGCCGAGGCGGTTCTGCCCCTGTTCGAACTGCGTGGGGCCGGAGCGGAGGTCGCCGTGCTGGGCTTCGAGGCGGCCGATCCCGCCGCCTACGGGCGCCTCATCCTGGGCGGGGACGGCGCCCTGCTGCGGATCGTGGAAGCCAAGGACGCCAACGAGATCGAGCGCACCGTCCACCATTGCAATTCGGGCGTGATCGCCGCTTCCGCGCCCCTCTTGTTCGAGCTCCTGGCCGAGGTTCGCAACAACAACGCCAAGGGCGAGTATTACCTCACGGACGTGGTGGCCCTGGCGCGCGCGCGGGGTCTCACCGCCCGCACCGCGTCCGCTCCGGAATCGGTGGTCATGGGCGTGAACAGCCAGGCCGAGTTGGTGGTCGCAGAGCGCCTGTTCCAGGAGGTTCGCCGCAGCCGCGCCCTGGAGGCCGGCGTGCACATGGTTGCGCCCGAGACGGTCTTCTTCGCCCACGACACGGAGCTGGCGGGCGGCGTCTCCGTCGAGCCGCACGTGGTGTTCGGTCCCAGGGTCCGGGTCGAGGCCGGGGCGACCATCCGCGCCTTTAGTCATCTGGAGGGCGCGGTGGTGCGATCAGGCGCCGTTGTGGGTCCCTACGCCCGGTTGCGCCCGGGGGCCGATATCGGCGAGGCGGCCCACGTCGGCAACTTCGTCGAGGTCAAGAACGTGAGCCTGGGGCAGGGCGCCAAGGCCAACCACCTGGCCTATCTGGGCGACGGCGAGGTGGGGCCCCGGGCCAACATCGGCGCGGGCGTGATCTTTTGCAATTACGACGGCGTCTTCAAACATCGCACCGTGGTGGGGGAGGGCGCGTTCGTGGGGTCGGACTGCGCCCTGGTAGCCCCCGTCACCATCGGGGCCGGCGCCATGACGGGCTCAGGCTCGGTGATCACGCGGGACGTGCCCCCTGACGCCCTGGCGCTGGAACGCTCGCCGCAGGTTGAGAAGCCCGGCTGGGCCGCCGCCTTTCGCCATCGCAAGCGCGCCGAAAAGGCCGCCAGGTGATCGCCGAGGATCAGAAGCGCGCCGCTGGCGAGGCGGCCGCCGCCCTTGTCGAGGACCGGATGGTGGTGGGCCTGGGGACCGGCTCCACGGCCGCCTTTTTCATTCGTGCGCTTGCACGGCGCGCGGCGGTGGAGGGTCTGCGCATCCGCGGCGTGCCGACGTCCAAGGCCACGGCCGAACTGGCGGGGGCGGGCGCCCTCCCGCTGATCGATCTGGACGAGGCGGGCGAGATCGATCTGGTGGTGGACGGAGCCGACGAAATCGGCCCCGGGCTGGATCTCATCAAGGGCGGCGGCGGAGCCCTGCTCCGGGAGAAGCTGGTGTGGGAGGCCGCCCGCCGCCGAGTGGTCATCGCCGACGCCGCCAAGCGGGTGGCCCAGCTGGGCCGCTTCCCCCTTCCCGTCGAGGTGGTCGACTTCGGCCACGCCGTCACCGCCCGCCGCATCGCCCATGCCGTGGCCGCGCTGGGCTGTGAGGCCGCGCCCCGCTTGCGGCAGAGCGGCGCCAAGCCCCTGACGTCCGACGGCGGCAACCCCATCTACGACCTCCCGTGCGGCGCGGTGGTCGACGCCCACCGTCTCGCCCGCACCCTGAAAGGGATCACGGGCGTGATTGAGCACGGCCTCTTCCTGGGCCTCGCCGATGAGGCCCTGATCGGCACGAACGACGGGGTCCTGCGGCTCGCGTCCTGACATGAACGGAGCCCCGCTTGGCTGAATACGACTACGACCTGTTTGTTATCGGCGCCGGCTCGGGCGGGGTTCGCGCGGCGCGGCTGGCCGCCCTTTCGGGCGCGCGCGTGGCCATCGCGGAAGAAAGTCGTGTGGGCGGCACATGCGTGATCCGCGGCTGCGTGCCCAAGAAATTCATGGTCTACGCCAGCGAGTTCTCGCGGACTTTCAAGACCGCCGAAGGCTATGGCTGGTCGCCGGCCCAGAGCACCTTCGACTGGCCCGGCTTCAACGAGACCCGCGACATCGAGGTCGCGCGCCTGTCCGGCCTTTACGTCAACAATCTCAACAAGGCCGGAGCCGACCTCATTCACGAGCGCGCCCGCATCGCCGGGCCGCACACGGTGGAGCTGGAGAAGAGCGGCCGTCGAGTCACGGCCCGAAAGATCCTGGTGGCGGTGGGCAGCCGCCCCTGGATGCCCGACGGCATTCCCGGGATCGAACACGCCATCACCTCCGACGAGGCTTTCCATATCGAGGAAATGCCTGAACGCGTGCTGATCGCGGGCGGCGGCTACATCGCCGTGGAGTTCGCCTGCATCTTCGCCGGGCTGGGCGTGAAGACGACCCTGGTCTATCGCGGCGCCAACATCCTGCGCGGGTTCGACGAGGATGTGCGCGCCCACATCAGCGACGAGGTGGAGAAGCGGGGCGTCCGCATCGTGCTCGGGACGCAGCACGACCGGCTGGAAAAGACCAACCACGGCGTCATCAGCCACCTGAACAACGGCATGCACCTGGAGGCGGACGTGGTCATGTTCGCGGTCGGCCGGCGCCCCTACACGGAGGGCCTGGGCCTGGAGACGGTGGGGGTGGAGTTGAACGAGGCGGGCGCCATCGTGGTGGACGACTTCTCCAAGACCGCCGCCGACCACGTCTGGGCCGTGGGCGACGTTACCGACCGGATCAACCTGACCCCCGTGGCGATTCGCGAGGGGGCCGCCTTCGCCGAAACCGAGTTCAGGAACAATCCCACGCGCTTCGACCACGAACTGGTGCCCACGGCCGTCTTCTCCCAGCCGCCGATCGGCTCTGTGGGCCTGACCGAGCAAGAAGCCCGAAAGATCACCGGCGGGCAGGTGGACGTGTACATGTCCCGCTTCCGGCCCATGAAATACGCCTTCACCGGCCAGGACGAGCGGTGCCTCATGAAACTGATCGTGCACCCGGTCACCGATCGGATCCTGGGCGCCCACATTGTGGCCCCCGAAGCGCCGGAGATGATCCAGTTCGCCGCCATCGCAGTAAAGGCGGGCGTCACCAAGGCCCAGTGGGACAGCACCTGCGCGCTCCACCCCACCCTGGCGGAGGAGATGGTCACCATGCGCGATAAGGTCGTACCACCCACCCTGACAATGGCATGACCGCCGCAGGGATCCCGGTGCGCACGCGGTGGGCGGCGGTCGTGCTGACCGCCGTCGCCGTCCTGATCCCGCTCATGGCCTACCTCGGCCCCCTTGGCTTCGGCCCTTTGCTGGCGGTCGCGGGGCTGTGCCTGTTTCCGCTATGGGCCAAACGCCCCCTGGGTCGGCGCGAGATGCTGACCTTTGGGGCGCTGGTCCTCTGGGGCTTGGGAACTTACGCCTGGAGCCCCGTCGCACCCTCGTCGCGAACGGGACTGGACTATGGCGACATAGAGGATCTGGTCGGGCTCAAGCTGGTCTTTCAACTTCCGCTTTACGCCGCCGTTGTGTTCGCAGCGTCGTCGCTATCCGGCTCGGCCGCGGAGCGGTTCGTGACGGTGCTGGCGACCTGGCTGGGCGTGATCGCCGCCGTTCTGACGATCGACGCGGCTGTGGGCGTGCCCTTGTACCAGTGGCTGACGGCGACCTTCGACGAGCCGCTGCGGCCCGACATCGCAGCTCGGGAGGTGGGGCAGGGCACCGTGGTGGCCGCCGTGCTGTTGTGGCCCTGCGCCCTGGTGCTGAACCGAACCCGCCTCCGCGTCCTGACGATCGCACTTTTCGCCTGCGCCGTGCTGGGCGGCATTGTTCTTCAACAGCAGTCGGCCGTGATCGCCGTGGCGCTCGGCGGTCTCGGCTATTGGCTGGTGCTCCGGTTCGGGGCCACAGCCGTCCGCGGCCTGGGCGCGCTGTCCGCCGTCGTGCTGCTGGCCGCACCGTGGCTGGTGCAGGCCGCCGCCGGGGCGGGTCTCTTTGCAGCCATTGCAAGGGTGCTCCCGGCCTCGTGGGAGGCTCGGGTGAGCATCTGGACCTTCGCGGCCGCCCGGGTCGCCGAGCGTCCGATCTTCGGCTGGGGCCTGGACGCAAGTCGCAGCTTCTCGCCGGAGATCCCGCTGCATCCGCACGCCATGTCCATACAGCTTTGGCTGGAGCTGGGCGCGGTGGGCGCGGGGCTCGGCGCTCTTGTCTGGTGGGTGACTCTCGCCGGTGTGGCGCGCTTGGCCAAGCACGACCGGCCTGCCGCCGGAGCCGCGGTCGGAGCCGCAGCCGCCTATTTCGTCATCGGCAACCTCAGCTTCGGGGTCTGGCAGGAGTGGTGGCTGGCCCTAGGCGCCGTGGCGGCCGCCCTATGCGCATCCCTGGCCGTCGCCCGCGCGCACGCCCGCATGGCCGAGGCGCCTGCGCCGTTGCACCCGAACCAACTCCAACCCTTATAAGAGCGCAATGAGTTCCTGGTCCCCCAACTCCTGGCGCGCCAAGCCCGCTTCCCATCTGCCGTCCTACCCCGACCCCGCCGCGCTGGAGGCTGCGGAAGCGCGGCTGCGCGCCCTGCCGCCCCTGGTGACCGCCGGGGAGGCCGATGCGCTCAAGCGCAGCCTGGGCGCGGTCGCGGAGGGCCGAGCCTTCCTGCTCCAGGGTGGCGACTGCGCCGAGTCCTTCCAGGAGTTCAGCGCCGATCTGATCCGCGACACCTTCCGCCTTATCCTCCAGATGGCCTTCGTGCTCACCTTTGCGGGCGGCAAGCCCGTGGTGAAGGTGGGCCGCATCGCCGGCCAATTCGCCAAGCCCCGCTCCACGCCCACTGAGACCCGCAACGGCGAGACCTTGCCCAGCTACCTGGGTGACATCGTCAACGACACCGCTTTCGACGCAGCCTCCCGGGCGCCCGATCCCGAGCGCCTGATCCGCGCCTACGCCCAGGCCTCGGCCAGCCTGAACCTTCTCCGTGCTCTGGCCGGCGGAGGTTATGCGGACCTGAACAACATCCACGGCTGGACGCTCGACTTCGTGGCCGGCAGCCCCGCAGCGGCCCGCTACCGCGAACTGGCAGACAAGATCACCGAGAGCCTGGCCTTCATGGCCGCGCTCAACATCACGCCCGAGAACCACCCGGAGCTTCGACGCGTGGATGTCTTCACCAGTCACGAGGCCCTTCTGCTGCCCTATGAGGAGGCGCTGACCCGCGTCGATCCGGTGACGGGCCAGCAGTACGCGGCCAGCGCCCACATGGTCTGGATCGGCGAACGCACGCGCCAGATCGGGGGCGCTCATGTTGAATACGCCCGGGGCATCGCCAACCCGATAGGTGTGAAGTGCGGCCCCACGCTCGCCCCCGACGAGCTCCTGCGCCTGATCGACGCGCTCAACCCCGCGAACGAGCCCGGCCGCCTGACGCTCATCGGCCGGTTCGGCGCGGACAAGGCGGCCAGCCGGCTGCCCGAGCTCATGGCCGCCACCAAGCGCGAGGGCAGGGCGGTGGTTTGGTCTTCCGACCCCATGCACGGCAACACCTTCACCGCCGGAAACGGTTTCAAGACCCGTCCCTTCGACCGGATCGCGTCCGAGTTGGAGACCTTCATCGAGGTGGCCCGCGCCGAGGGCGTTCACCCGGGCGGCGTCCACCTGGAGATGACGGGACAGAATGTGACGGAGTGCCTGGGCGGCGCGCGCGCCCTGTCCGAGGCCGAGCTCTCCGACCGCTACCAGACCAGCTGCGACCCTCGCCTGAACGCCGATCAGGCGCTGGAGCTCGCCTTCCGCATCGCCGAAGCGCTGAAGGGGGTGCAGGCCGGCGAGCGCGCGCGCCGGGTCGGATGAACGTCGGGCGAGGTGGGTTCGCAGTTCCTCCGGGCTGCTCATGACTGGAGGCGCTGATGCCCCGGGCGCCGGGTCCGACCTGTCGCTGTCGACGTTGCGGAACGGTATCGACGAGATCGACGACGCCGTGCTGGCCCTGATCCTGCGACGTCAGGACCTGGCCCGCAGGATCAACGAGCTGAAGCCGCCCGCGCATGAGGCGCTGAAGCTTCGACCGGACCGCGAGGCCCATGTGGTCGGACGGCTGGTCGAGCGCGCGGCGCCCGCGGACCGGCGGCTCGTGCTCGCGCTCTGGCGCGAAATCATGAGCGCGGGCCTGGCGGTCCAGACCGAGCTGACCGTGATCGTGGCCTCGGAGGTGGCCTCCATCAGGCACGCCGCGCGCCTGCGCTTCGGGATTTCGGCTCGTTACCGGAGGGCCGCGCCGGAGGAGGCGCTCCGCGCCGCCGAAAGCGAGACGGCGGTGGTGGTGCTTGACCTCGCCGACACCGCCGCCTGGTGGACCGGGCTGCCCGACCGGCGCGACCTCTGGATCTTCGACCAACTCGAACTCGAGGCCGGAGGATCGGCCCTGGTCGTGGGTCGGGTGCTTCCGGACAGTCTGGCTCCGGGCCTCACCTTCCAAGTCCGTCCTCAGGGGGACGCGCCCGCCGGCCCCGGACAGCAAGTCCTCGCGACTGCGGAGGGCATGGCGCTCGTGCAGTGGGCGGTCGCCGAGCCCGGGTCCAACCTGGATCGTGGGAGCGGCTTCGTGGGGTCGGCGCCCAACATCGGGTGAGCCGCCGCTTGGCCCGGCTTGCGCGCGAGCTCTATATGCCGTCCATGCCGACCCTGAACGACATCCGCTCCAGCTTTCTCGACCATTTCGGCCAGCGCGGCCATGCGGTCACGCCCTCCGCGCCGCTGGTGCCGCAGGACGACCCGACGCTGTTGTTCGTCAACGCGGGCATGGTGCCGTTTAAGAACGTCTTCACCGGCGCCCAGCAGCCCCCGTCGCGGCGCGCGGCCTCCTCGCAGAAATGCATCCGCGCCGGCGGCAAGCACAACGATCTGGACAACGTCGGCTACACCGCGCGCCACCACACCTTCTTCGAGATGCTGGGCAACTTCAGCTTCGGGGACTACTTCAAGGAAGGTGCGATCGAGCTCGCCTGGGACCTGATCAGCCGCCAGTTCGTCCTGCCCAAGGAACGGCTTCTGGTCACCGTCTACGCCTCCGACGAGGAGGCGGCCCAGCTGTGGCGCAAGATCGCCGGCTTCTCCGACGACCGCATCATCCGCATCGGCAGCTCCGACAACTTCTGGAGCATGGGCGACACCGGCCCCTGTGGTCCTTGCTCCGAGATTTTCTTCGACCAAGGCGAGAGCGTCCCCGGCGGTCCTCCGGGCAGCCCTGAGGAGGACGGCGACCGCTTCCTTGAGTTCTGGAACCTGGTCTTCATGCAGTTCGACCAGGCGCAGGACGGGACGCGCACGCCCCTGCCCAAGCCGTCCATCGACACCGGCATGGGCCTGGAGCGCATCGCCGCCATTCTTCAGGGGGTCACCTCCAACTATGAAACCGACCTGTTCCGGACCCTGATCGCCGCTTCCGAGGAGCTGACCGGCACGCGCGCCGAGGGCGACCAACGGCCCAGTCACCGCGTCATCGCCGACCACCTGCGCGCCTCGTCCTTCCTGGTGGCCGACGGGGTGAGCCCTTCCAACGAAGGGCGCGGCTATGTCCTGCGGCGGATCATGCGCCGCGCCATGCGCCACGCCTGGCTGCTGGGCGCCAAGGACCCGCTGATGCACCGGCTCGCGCCCACCCTGGTCGAGCAGATGGGCGAGGCCTACCCGGAACTTCGCCGCGCCCAGCCCACCATTGTGGAGACCCTGAGGCAGGAGGAGGAACGCTTCCGCACCACGCTCGGCCGCGGCATCGGCCTGTTGGAAGAGGCCACGGCCAGCCTCCCCGAAGGCGGGGTCCTTCCGGGCGAGACGGCCTTCAAGCTTTACGACACCTACGGCTTTCCCTTGGACCTCACGCAAGACGCCGTGCGCGCCAAGGGCCTGTCCGTCGACACCGCCGGCTTCGACGCCGCCATGACCCGCCAGCGCGAGATGGCTCAGGCGGCCTGGAAGGGCTCGGGCCAGACCGCCCAGGCCGCCGAGTGGCTGTCCATCCGGGACCGTCTCGGACCGACGGCGTTCGACGGCTACGACGCCGTGGAAGGCGTGGGCGAAGTGCTCGTCATCGTCCGCCAGGGCGCGGACGTCGACAGCGCCGCCACCGGTGAGGAGGTCGAGGTGCTGTTTGACCGCACGCCCTTCTACGCCGAAAGCGGCGGTCAGGCCGGCGACCAGGGCGCCGCGGAAGGGGAGGGCGTCGCCGCCGCTGTTCTCGATACGCAGAAACGAGCCGGCGACCTGCATGCGCACCGCTTGCACATCACCGGCGGCGAACTCCGCACGGGCCAGCACCTGCACCTCCGGGTCGACCCCGAACGCCGCCGGCGCACGCGCGCCAACCACAGCGCCGCCCACCTGCTTCACGCCGCCCTGAAGAACGTGCTGGGCCCGCATGTCGCGCAAAAGGGCCAGTTGGTGGACTCCGAGCGGGTGCGCTTCGACATCAGTCACGGCGCCCCGCTCTCGCGCGAACAACTCGACCGGGTGGAGACGGAGGTGAACGCCGTGGTTCTCCAGAACACGCCCACCGAGACCCGGCTGATGAATCCGCAGGCCGCGATCGAGCACGGCGCCGTGGCCCTGTTCGGAGAGAAATACGGCGACGAGGTCCGGGTGCTCACCCTTGGCCGCTCGCTGGTCGGTGACGCGCCCTACAGCATCGAACTCTGCGGCGGCACGCACGTGGCTCGAACCGGCGACATCGGCCTGTTCACCATCGTCTCCGAGCAGGGCATCGCCGCGGGCGTTCGCCGGGTGGAGGCCCTGACCGGGGAGCCCGCCCGTCTCTGGCTGATGAGCCAGGCCCAGGCCGCACGTACGCTGGCCGACAACTTGAAGTCGCCCATCCCCGAGCTGCCGCTGCGCATCGAGACCCTTCAGGCCGAGCGCAAGCAGCTGGAGCGTCAGCTAATCGAGGCCCGCAAGCAACTCGCCCTGGGCGGGGGCGGACAGGGCGCTGCGGCCGTCGAAGAGATCGCGGGCACCAAGTTCGAGGGCCGCGTGCTGGAGGGCGTGGGCGCCAAGGACCTGCGAGGCGTGGTCAACGACGCGCTGAAACGCCTGGGCTCGGGCGTGGTCGCCTACGCCGCGGCCAACGAGGGCAAGGCCGCGATCGCCGTGGCGCTCACCCCCGACCTGACCGACCGCTTCGACGCCGCTCACCTCGCGCGGGTAGCCGTGGCCGCCATGGGCGGCGCGGGCGCGGGGGGCAAGTCCGAGTTCGCCCAAGGCGGCGCCCCGGACGGATCAAAGGCGGGCGATGGCGTCCAAGCGGTGCGGGACGAACTGAACGCCAACCAGTACATCTAGCTGCTGAGGCGGGCCTGCAGCTCCAAAGCGTTGGCCCCTGCGGCTCCGGAGGCCGTGTTGTCGAATATGCACCAGGTCTCCACTGGGCTCTCGCCCAGTTGCGCCGCCAGGGCGTCCAGCGCCCGGGGCTCGTAGTCGGAGAAGTACAGCCGCGGCGCGCCGTGCAGGCGGTGATAGGCCAGGCCAGGCCATCCTCCGGGCCGGGCCGCCTCCGGAACCACCGCTGGATCGGCAGCCGCCCGGGCGACCTGCATCTCTCGCAGGAGCGCGTCCGCCGCAGGCTCGAACCAGGTCGGGTGCCGTGGTTCGCACACGACCGGGCCCTCGTGACGGGCTCGGAACCCGCGGAAAAAGGTTTCCGCCGCCTGGGCCTCGAAGGCGAGTTTGGGCGGCAGCTGGACGAGGATCGGACCAAGCTTCCCACCGAGCGGACCGAGCTCGGCCAGGAAGGCGGCCACGAGTTCCTCCGCCTCCACGAGCCGGCGCTGGTGCGTGATCGCCTTGGGCAGCTTGGCTGCGAAGCGAAAGGCGTCCGGTGTGGACGCCGCCCAACGCTGGAAGGTCCCCGGCCGGTGCGAGCGGTAGAAGGTGCTGTTGATCTCCGCCGCCTGGAAACGGGCGGCGTAGCGTTCCAGCCCGGTCCCCTCCGCCGGAAAGGCGTCGGCGACGCGCCGGGGGATGCTCCACCCGGCCGTCCCGATCCTGACCGTCACCCCCGGCTCACATGTCCAGCTGCGCGTGCGCCGTGGCGCCGACCGCCGCGCCCGAACCGGCGCCGCCCATGGCCGCCGCGACGTTGTCGGCCACCTTGTCCAGGAAGCCTTCGGTCGTCAGCCATCCCTGCTGGTCTCCGACCAGGAGCGCCAGGTCCTTGGTCATGAACCCGCTCTCCACGGTGGCCACCGTGACCTGCTCCAGCGTGGAGGAGAACCGCATCAACTCCGCATTGCCGTCCAGCTTGCCACGGTGAGTCAGGCCTCGCGTCCAGGCGAAGATGGAGGCGATGGAGTTGGTGGAGGTCGACTCCCCGCGCTGGTGCTGACGGTAGTGGCGCGTCACCGTGCCGTGGGCGGCTTCGGCCTCCAGCACGCGGCCGTCCGGAGTGGTCAGCACCGAGGTCATCAGCCCGAGCGAGCCGAAGCCCTGCGCCACCATGTCGGACTGCACGTCGCCGTCGTAGTTCTTGCAGGCCCAGACGAAAGCGCCCGACCACTTCAGCGCCGAGGCGACCATGTCGTCGATCAGCCGGTGCTCATAGGTCAGCCCCGCCGCCTTGAACTGGTCCTTGAACTCCGCCTCGTACATCTCGGCGAAGATGTCCTTGAACCGTCCGTCATAGGCCTTGAGGATGGTGTTCTTGGTCGACAGGTACAGCGGGAAGCCGCGGTTCAGGGCGTAGGAGAAGCAGGCCCGCGCGAACTCCGTGATGCTTTCGTCGGTGTTGTACATGGACTGAGCGATGCCGCCGCCCTTGTAGTCGTACACCTCGTGCTCGATCACCTGGCCGTCGGCCCCTTCCCAGCGCACCGTCATCTTGCCCGGTCCCGGCACCACGAAGTCTGTGGCCTTGTATTGGTCGGCATGGGCGTGGCGGCCCACCACGATCGGCTGGGTCCAGCCGGGCACCAGGCGGGGCACGTTGCGGCAGATGATCGGCTCACGGAAAACCACACCGCCCAGGATGTTGCGGATGGTCCCGTTGGGGGACTTCCACATCTTCTTGAGCCCGAACTCCTGCACCCGGGCTTCGTCCGGAGTGATGGTGGCGCACTTCACGCCCACGCCGTGGCGCTGGATCGCCTGGGCGGCCTCGGTGGTGACCCGGTCCTCCGTGGCGTCCCGGTGCTCCATGCCCAGGTCGTAATAGTCGAGCGGCAGGTCGACGAAGGGGAAGATCAGCTTGTCCTTGATCATCTTCCAGATGATCCGGGTCATCTCGTCGCCGTCGATGTCCACGACGGGGTTGGCGACGGCGATCTTGGGCATGTATCCGGCTCCGGAGGCTAGGTCGGCGCCGCCTATACCCGCTAGCGTCCGGCGGCGGAACCCGCGCCGGCCACCGGCGTCAGGACCGGCTGGCCGGGCCACACCACCGCCGGCCCCAGCTCCCGCGAGAGCGCCTGAGCCAGCGTGGCCCTGTGCGTGCCCCCATAGACGACCAGCACGCGGTCGCGCTTGCGCACCGTGCGCAAGATGAGGTCCAGCAGATGCTGATCGCGGATCAGCGCTTGCGCCTGCAAGATTCGGCCCGGGAGCGTTTCCGCGCCGGGATCGGCTCGGCGATCAAACAGCGGATCGGTGCGGTAATCCAAACCGTACTGGACTTGGTACCACCTCGCGAACCCGTCTAGGTCCACGTCCGGGGCGTCGTTGCGCTCGAGCGCGAGCGAGGTGGTCCAGTGTGCAAAGGCCCGCTCGAAGCTGACGTCGCCGAGGGCCGTGATCTCTCCGCCTCGGATCGACTGCGGCAGCAGCTTGAGCAGGTCCGTGTAGAAGATGTCCAGGGGGCTGAAGCCTTGCGCGATCAAGGCTGTTGTCTGGTCGCGCTCGGTCGGCTCACCGCCCATGAACGGGACGCCCGAGGCCAGCGCCAGGCTGGCGGCGTAGCCGGCCTCGCCGCGGGCGTAGGGTTCAGCCCCAGGATCGTCCGTCATGCGCGCCAGCTCCACGATCGGCGCGGGGTTCTCACCCCAGGACGACGGAATCCCCTCGATGATCACAGCCGCTGGGCGGATGCGCTCAAAGGCGCGACGCACCTCGAGGTGGGTGGGGCTGCCCGGGGTGGACGAATGGGCGGCGGCGACAAAGGCCAGCCGCCGACCGTTCCGGCTATGCTCGGCCACATAAGGATATTGGCCCGGCTCCACCGTGGCGGCGAGCTGCCGGGTGTAAAGGGGCACGGGCCCGGTGCGCGCGGCCGGAGCGGCGCATCCGGCCAGGACGGCGCCGGCCAGCAGCAGGACGATCGGCGTGCGCATGGACTTCGGTCGGTTCCTCTCGGGGCCGTCGTATTGCGGGTCCGTCGTAGACGACCACGCGCCTGCGGCCTAGGCTTGCCGCAGATGTGATCGTGGATGGGGGCGGAAAGATGGTCAGCGAGGCTGGACACCTCCGGCGCGAGCCGGGCCTGGATGGGGCCAGCTTGGTCGCGCCACTCCCCATTGCGTCCCGCTGATGCGGATCGACCTGTCCGGAAAGGCGGTTCTGGTCACGGGGGCCAGCCGCGGCATCGGCGTGGCCATAGCCCGCGGCATGGCGGGCGCCGGGGCGCGCGTGGCCGTCCACTACGGCCGGGGTCGGGAGGCGGCCGAGACGCTGGCCGCCGAACTCGGGCAGGGCGCGGAGCCCTTCGGGGCGGACCTGGCCGACGCGGACGCCTGCGGGCGGTTGTGGGCCGATGTGGAGCGCGGGTTCGGCCGCATCGACGTCCTAGTCAACAACGCCGGGGTGGCTGTGGGCTCGCCCCTGGACGTCCCCGACCAGCAGTGGGCTGCAGATTGGGACAGGACCCTGGCTGTGAACTTGCGCGCCACCGCCCTGCTCAGCCGGGCGGCGATCGGCCATTTCCAGGCGAACGGGGGAGGGCGGATCGTGACGGTGGCCTCCCGCGCGGCCTTCCGCGGCGACGCTCCTGACTATCTCGCCTATGCGGCCTCCAAAGCCGGACAGGTGGCGCTCACGCGCTCGGTCGCCCGCGCCTACGGCCGAGACGGGATCACCGCCTTTGTGGTGGCCCCGGGCTTCACCCGGACCGAGATGGCGCAGGAGTTCATCGACCGCTACGGTCCCGATGTCGCGCTTCGCGACAATGCGCTCGGCCGCTTCACCGAACCGGAGGACATCGCCCCCGCGGTGGTCTTCCTCGCCAGCGGTCTGGCCGACCACGCCACCGGAACCACGATCGACATCAACGCCGCCTCCTACGTCCGCTGATGCGCCCGCCGGTTGTGGTCCTGGCCGAGCCCCAGCTCGCCCAAAACATCGGGGCGGTCGCGCGCGTGATGGCCAACTTCGGACTGGAGGACCTCCGGCTGGTCCGCCCCCGCGACGGCTGGCCCCAGCGCCGGGCCTGGGAGGCGTCCTCCGGCGCCGACTGGATCCTGGACGCAGCCCGCACCTTCGATCGAACGGAGGACGCGCTGGCCGATCTCCGCCTGGTCCTGGCCTCCACCGCCCGGCCGCGCGAGGCCCGACTGCCCGTCCACACGCCCCGGGCGGCCGTGGCGGAACTCCGCGCGGTGGCGCAGCACGGCCCCGTGGGATTGCTTTTCGGCGGCGAGCGCGCGGGGCTCAGCGCAGAGGACGTGGCCCTCTGCCAGGCGATCGTCACCATCCCCATCGACCCTCGCCATTGGTCGCTGAACCTGGCCCAGGCCGTTTGCGTCAACGCCTATGAATGGCGGGTGGCCCTGGAGGATGCGCCCCCTCCCGCCTTCCTGACCGGAGACCCGCCGGCTGACGCCGCGGCCCTCCATGGACTGTTCGGCCATCTGGAGTCCGAGCTGGAGCAGGCCGGCTTCTTTCACCCGCCCGAAAAGACGCCCGCCATGGTTCGCAACCTCCGCGTCCCCCTGGCGCGCGCCCGCCTCACCGACCAGGAGGTCCGCACCTTTCGCGGCGTCGTGGCCGCCCTGGTGCGGGGCAGAGGCCAGCGCTTCGCCCGCAGCCGGGCGGCTGGGGAGGGCGCTTAACCGAGGACCAGCGACCCTGCAGAGGTCCGCAGGGCTTCATGGTCGATTTCCCTCTTGCCTGAGACCGAGACCGACCGCCCCCACGGAGCAAAGAGGTCACCCCTGTTCCTTCCGGGCTGTCGCCGGTTCAGCTTGTTTGGATCCGGCCGTTCAGTCCTTGGGGGAAGAAGCCGCCGCTGCGGACGCCCCGGCCAGGCTGACCGTAGACGATGTTCAGCGCCTGCTCCGGCGTGCGGCTAAAGGCGATCGCGGCCGAATCGCTGGGCACGATGTTGGCGCGGCCGTTCACCTCCAGCGGCTGATCCAGCTCCGCCGGTCCGTCCAGGGTGTCCCGCAGATCCGAGATCCGTTGCGCCATGGCCCGCGCCTCAGGCCCTTTGCGGAACAGCACGCTGCGCACCACGCCCATGTGATAGGCTTCCGTCGCCAACACGGCCGCCGCCGCCTTGAGGTTGTCTCGGTTGCGGATCAGGGGCGAGGCGCCCTTGTAGACCGTGATCCCCATGTCTTCGAACAGATAGCCGCCCAGCAGGAAGCTGGTCTCGTTCGCGAACGGGTCGAAGTTGGGCCCCAGCCCCGCCGCCTGCGCCACGGCCGCGAACCCGCCTGCGAAGTCCAGCGCGGGGCGGGAGATGGCCTCCCCGCCCAGCACGCGCTGGTAGTAGCGTACGTGCCCCACCTCGTTATCGAGAATGTTCTCCATGAACTGGCGGATCACCGGGTTCTCGAACCGGACCAGCCCGCCGCCCGTCACCGGTCCCGGCGCTCGACCGGCTATGGCGCCGTCCAGCCCCCGGCCGGTCAGGCCGCGCATGTAGTATTCCGTCTCCAGGTACTCGAGGTTGAGGGCGAAGTTGAACACGTCGACATCGGTCACCCCGCGCCGCGGACCCGGCGGGGGCGGCTCCTGCCGCGCGGCGATCTGCGCCTGCGCCGCACCGGCGGCGCCGGCCAGGGCCGCGCCCGCCAGACGGCCGCCCCACAGTGCGCGCCGCCCCTCATCGGGGGGCTCGGGCGTGTTCTCCATAGATGCTTCTTGAGCCGCGGACGGGGAGGGGGGCGTGATCATGTGTGTCTCACCACGCCCTGGACTCCATCGGGGAAGAAGCCGCCCTGGTGGACGCCGCGCCTGGGCGTCAGGAACACGACGTTGAGGACCTGCTCGGGCGTACGCTTGAAGTTGAGACCCTCCGGATCGGCCGGCGCCACCACCGGCCGGCCAGTCGCACCCGGCGGCTCCTCCGTGGGCATGCCCGAGCCGTCGAGTCGCTCGCGCGCCGCCGAGATGGCGTCGGCCGCGCGCACCACCTCCGGCCCCTTCATAAAGAGCTGAGCCCGGATCAGCCCCGCATGATAGGCCTCGACGGACAGGATGCCCGCCGCGGCTTCGAGAAAATCCTTGCGCCCGATCAGCTTGGCCCCGCCGTTGTAGGCGGTCACGCCCACGTCCTCGAAGATGAAGGCGCCCAGCAGAAAGCTGTCCTCGTCCGCGAACGGATCGAAGTTCGGTCCCAGGCCCGCCGCCTGGCCTGCCGCCCGGAACGAGGCCTCCAGGTCGATCCGCGGCCGGCTCAACTCCACCAGGGGCGAGTTGCTGATCGCGCGCCGCAGGAATTGCACGTGGGCTCGCTCGTCCGACGCGATCTCCTCCATGAAGTCGCGGATCTCCGGGGTCTGAAAGGCCACCCGACGGCCGCCGACCACCTCGCGCGGATTGGGCCCGATGTCCGCCCGCGCCAGCCCCTGACCCGTGACGCCGCGGAGGTAGTATTCGGCTTCGAGGTACTCGAGATTGAGCGCGAAGTTGAACACCGCCGGGTCGGTCAGCGGCTGCGGCGTCAGCGCGATCCCCAGACTCTGCGGGACCAGGTTGGCGCACCCGCTGAGGCCCGCCCCGACCAGGGCGGCCGAAGCGACCCTCAACCCTTGCCGACGACTGATCCCGTCACTCAGCATGCGACTCTCCTGGGGCCTGGATCGCGGAGCGTTTGACCGCGGAGCCGGTTCCGTGGAGCTCCGGAGCAGGGCACGGAGCGAAGGGCCGCGACGGCTCCGGGAACAAGGTGGCGCTTCAGGCCTTGCCGGACTTGTTCAACCGGAGACCCCAGATGAGCATCCGCCCCAAGCTTGTGTTCCCGGCCTTGCTCGCGGCCGGCGTGCTGGCCGCCCCCGGCTGCGGGACCCTGCCGCCCACCAGCCCCACGCCCCCGCCGCCCGCCTCCGCGCCGGTGGGCTGAGCCGCCTCGACAAGCCCGGCATGGCGCGCTAAACACTCCACCTCACGCGCCCGGTCATCCCAATCGGGGGGCCTTGGCGCGCCTACACGGATGACGCGTGGACCGCCGTTGAGATCGCACCTCCATCGGGGAGGGGCCGGGCCGCGTCGCTTACGAAAGCTCACTCATGTCCAAGCGCCACAGCGCCAAGTACAAGATCGACCGCCGGATGGGCGAGAACCTCTGGGGCCGCCCCAAGTCACCCGTCAACGATCGGGCCTACGGCCCCGGCCAGCACGGGCAGCGCCGCAAGTCCAAGGTCTCCGACTTCGGCCTCCAGCTCCGCGCCAAGCAGAAGCTCAAGGGCTACTACGCCAACCTCACCGAAAAGCAGTTCCGCAAGACCTATGACGAGGCCGCGCGGCGCCGGGGCAACACCTCCGAACTGCTGATCGGCCTGCTCGAAAGCCGGCTGGACGCCATCGTGTTCCGCGCCAAATTCGTGCCCACCCCCTTCGCCGCGCGCCAGTTCGTCAATCACGGCCACATCCTGGTCAACGGCAAGCGCGTGAACATCGCCTCCTACCGCGTCCGCCCGGGCGACACGGTGGAGGTGCGCGAGAAGTCGCGCAACATGGCGCTGGTGCTCGAAGCCCTCAGCTCCGGCGAGCGCGACACCCCCGACTACCTGGAAGTGGACCCGCGCGGCATGACCGCCCGTTTCGTCCGTGTTCCCGAACTGGCCGAAGTGCCCTACGCGGTCCAGATGGAGCCCAATCTGGTGGTCGAGTACTACGCCTCCTAAGCGGTGACGGGTGCGGCCCGGGCCGCACCCGCTTCGCGGTCCGGCCCAGACGGGCCGAACACCCCTTCTCGTGCCGAGCTGATCGCTCGCCGACCCGGCGAGGCGACTGTCCGTGTGCGTCCTTCTGCCGCACGCGGGACGGGGCTTCTTAACATCTTCTTAGATCCTCAATCGCCTGCCGCGAGAGTAGCCTGACCGGGCCTTTCGGGAGGGCGTTCTCATGATCTCCAGCTCGCTACGTTCCGCAGCCATCGCCGCCGCGGGGTTCGCTTTCGCCTGCGTGTTCGGCGCGCCGGCTCATGCTCAATTTCATACTCCGGGCCCGGAGGAATCCGCGGCCATGGCCAAGCCGGCTCCCCTGGAGCTTCCGCGCTCGGTCTTTGAGGAGGCGGTCGCTTTTCAGCTCTACATGGGCCGGGCGGCCGGGCTGTCCTCAAGCTTCGCCAACGGCTCGGCCATTGCGGAAACCGTGCGGGGCGGCGCCGCCTACGAACCGCGCCAGCTCGGCCGCGGCGCCGTGGCCTACGGCGCCCTGGTCGCACTGCAGGATCCGGCCTTCGTGCGCAGCCTGCGCGGGCGCTCGCTGGACCCCGCGCGCCGCAAGGAACTGGCCGCCCGGATCTGGCGGGACCCGGCCGTGGTGGTCAGCCTTCCGGGTGCGGACTCCGCCGCCGGCTTGGTCGTGGCTGCGGTTTCGGACGAAGGCGCACGCCTGCGCGGTGTGGGTGATCGGATCAAACAGTCCGCGTACGACATACAACAGCAGCCCTGGTCCAAGAACGAAGTCGCGGGCCGCGACAAGCGGCTGGCCGAGGTCAAGGCCCTGTCCCTGTCTCCCCTGCCGACCTCGCCCGCGGACGTGGAGCGGCTCCGGCTGGCGGCCGTGGGCGATACGCCCCTGACGCTCGCCCCTGCGGTCAAGCCCATCTACTCCCCCGTGGTGCAACGGGCCCTGGCCGTGGCCGCACTGGCGGCTCTGGGCGAAGCCGGCGAGGACGAGGCCGCGCTGGAACCGCTGCTCACCGAGCCGGAGTGCGCCTCCTGCCTCAAGATGGCCAAGCTGAACCTGTTCCAGTGTCTGGCCGTGGCCAAGCCCTGGTACGAGGACGTCTTCTGCATCGGCCAGCACGGCCTCAAGGACACCGGCGACTGCCTGGCCGAAACTCGCAGCATCCGCTGGCGCCCGGCCGCGACCCCCGCGGCGGCCGCCACGCCGACCGCCGTCGCCTACAGCGCGCAAGCCGCGGCCTACGCGACCCCGGCTGCAACCGCCGCTCCGGCGGCGGCCTACCGCGCGGGGCCGACCTCCGCATACGGCCGGCCCGCCGTGGCCCAAGCGGGTCCGGCTGGGCGCCCGGGAACCGATCCGCTCTCGGCTTGGCGGCGCCCGGACTCCTGGACTCGGTACTAGGCGGAGCCCAGCAGGCCGCCCAGCTCAGGCCAGGCGCTTGCCCGACGGGAGAGGCGCGACCCCAGGTCGCGCTTCTCGGGTTTCCGAGCGGGTGGAGCGGTCCGTGAGAGCGGCGCTGACCGGGTCTTCTCTCGGCGCCCCTCCCGTTGAAGCGCCCCGGCCTTGAGCCCCGTCGCGCCCCGGTCTACCCCCGACCGCGATGCCCAAGCTCGCCTCCGCCATCGACTCGGCCTCGCCCGCCTTCGCCGCCAACGCCGAACACAATCGCACGCTCGCCGCCGAGCTCCGCGCCAAGGTGGCCCAAGCCGGCCTCGGCGGTCCCGAAACTTCCCGCCAGCGTCACGTCGCCCGGGGCAAGCTGCTGCCTCGCGACCGCGTGGAACGCCTGCTCGACCTGGGCTCCCCCTTTCTAGAAATCGGCCAACTGGCCGCCAACGGCCTCTACGACGGCGAGGCGCCCGGGGCCGGCATGATCGCGGGTGTGGGTCGCGTGTCCGGCCGCGAAGTCATGATCGTCGCCAACGACCCCACGGTGAAAGGCGGCGCCTACTTCCCCCTCACGGTGAAGAAGCACCTTCGCGCCCAGGAGATCGCCCAGCAGAACCGGCTTCCCTGCATCTACCTGGTCGACAGCGGCGGCGCGAACCTGCCCCACCAGGCCGAAGTCTTCCCCGACCGCGACCACTTCGGCCGCATCTTCTTCAACCAGGCTCGCATGAGCGCCGCCGAAATCCCGCAGATCGCCTGCGTCATGGGCAGCTGCACCGCCGGCGGCGCCTATGTCCCGGCCATGAGCGACGAAACGGTGATCGTCCGCAACCAGGGAACCATCTTCCTGGCTGGCCCGCCCCTGGTGAAGGCCGCCACCGGCGAGGTGATCTCGGCCGAAGAGCTCGGCGGGGCCGAAACCCACGGCCGGCGCTCCGGCGTGGTCGATCATGTCGCGGCCAATGACGAGCACGCGCTCCAGATCGTGCGCCGCATCGTGTCCCACCTGAACACCACCAAGAACGTCGCCGTGGCCGTCCGCCAGCCTCGCCCGCCCGCCTACGACCCCCAAGAACTCTACGGGGTCATCCCGCAGGACGTCCGCGCCCCCTATGACGTCCGCGAGGTGATCGCCCGCACCGTGGACGGCTCGGAGTTCGACGAGTTCAAGGCGCTCTACGGGACGACCCTGGTCTGCGGCTTCGCCCACATCTGGGGCTATCCGGTGGCCATCCTGGCCAACAACGGCGTGCTCTTCTCCGAGTCGGCGCTCAAGGGGGCCCACTTCGTCGAGCTGGCCTGCAAGCGCCGCATCCCCCTGCTGTTTCTGCAGAACATCTCCGGCTTCATGGTGGGCGGCAGATACGAGGCCGGCGGCATCGCCAAGGACGGCGCCAAGCTGGTCACCGCCGTGGCCTGCGCCGAGGTCCCCAAGATCACCGTTCTCATCGGCGGCAGCTTCGGGGCCGGCAATTACGGCATGAACGGCCGCGCCTATTCCCCCCGCTTCCTTTTCACCTGGCCCAATTCGCGGATCAGCGTCATGGGCGGCGAACAGGCCGCCAGCGTTCTGGCCACCATCCGCCGCGACGCCATAGAGGCCAAGGGCGGGGAATGGCCGGCGGAGCAGGAGGAGGCTTTCAAGGCCCCCATCCGCGAGCGCTATGAAGGCGAGGGCAACCCTTATTACGCTACCGCCCGGCTGTGGGACGACGGCGTCATCGACCCGGTGCAGACCCGCGACGTCCTGGGCTTGGCGCTGTCCGCCACGCTGAACGCTCCGATCCCCGAGACGCGGTTCGGCGTTTTCCGGATGTAGGATCAGCCCGCACGCGGCCGGATCCGGAGAGGCATGCCGCCGTCGGGGCTGGTGGTGAGGCGAAAGCGGGGGAGAGGCTGGGCCCCCGACGCCGGCTCCACCGCAAAGGCGCGGACGTAGGTGGCCAGGAAGGTTTTCGCCTCCATCATCGCGAACCGGGCGCCGATGCAGACGCGGGGGCCGCCGCCGAAGGGAATGAAGGCGAAGCGGCGCCGCCCCGCGGACCGCTCCGGCGAGAACCGGTCCGGATCGAACGCGGACGGATGGTCCCAGAGCCGCGGGCTTCGGTGCAGGACGTAGAGATTGCAGAAGACGTTCGTCCCGGCCTTGACCTGCACAGGGCCGAGATCGACGTCGCGCCTGGCCGTGCGCAGGATGAGGGGGCCGGGGGTGAACAACCGCAGAGACTCGTTCACCACCTGCTCGTGGAAGGTGAGCCGGTCCAGGCCGTCCGCCGTCACCGGGCCGTCGCCCAGCACCTGTCGCGCCTCGGCGAGCAACCGCGCCTGCACCTCGGGCGCGTTGGCGACCAGGTACAGCGTCCAGGTGAGCGTAACCGCCGTTGTCTCGTGGCCGGCGCCGATGAAGGTCAAAATGTTGTCGACCAATTCCTGGTCGCTGAGGCCGCGCGCATTCTCCGGGTCCCGGGCCGCCAGCAGGGTGCCCAGGAGATCGCCGGTCTCCAGATCGCTTCGCCGACGCCGCTCCACGGCCTCGCGGGCCTGTTCCCGCAGCGCCCTCACCCGGCTGCGGTAGAGGGATCGCCCGGGCGCGGGAATCCAGGGGGGCGCGCCCATCAGATCCAGGGCTGTGGGCCTGACCACCACATCGCCGAACAGGGTGTGGGCCAGCACCTCGGGGGCAGCGCCGTCATAGCTGGCGAGCAAGGTGTCCATGACCACCTGGAGCGTGGCCCGGCGCATCTCCGGCTCGACATCGACGACGCCGGAGGCGGCGCACAGCCGCGCCGCCGAGGCTTCGGCCGCCCCCGCGAACGCAGCCGTCATCCGGCGCAGCGCCTCGTGCCGGAAAGCGGGCGCGGCCGCCCGGCGCTGCCGACGCCACTCCTCGCCTTCCACGACCAGCAGGCCGTCGCCGACCGTGGGCCGGAACGCGCGCTGCTGCAGTTCGGATCGTCCAAAGGCGTCGGCATGGTCCAGCAGGACAGCCTGGATCAGCTCTGGATCGCAGACCGCGAGGTGATCCTTGCCGAGCGAGCGGCTCCGCCGGAAGGGCAGGTGGAACAGCTCGGCGTCGATCGCCTCAAGGGGATTGCGGTGCATCGCCACCAGCATCCGCAGCGACGACAGCCGCCGGGGCGGCGGCGCCACTGTGGCCGGCGTGAACAGCGCCGCGGCGGTGCTTCGATCCGGTCGCTCCAGCACGTCCGCCATCATGGCACGTCCCGATACGGTGATCCTCCCAAGGCTATCAGAACGGCCAAGCTGCTCCAAGCTTTGGGCCGACGGTCGAGGGCTGGACTTGAGCCGCCGGGGCGGGGCAACACGGGCCGGCATGAGCACGTCCGCCCTAACCCTCCCGCCCCGGCGTGCGCGCGCCGAGCTGGCGGAACTCCTGAGTCTGGCCGGACCGGTGATTGCGGCCCGCATCGGCATCATGGTCATGGGCCTGACGGACGCCGTGGTGGTCGGCCGCTACTCGGCGACGGAACTCGGCTATCACGCCCTGGGCTGGGCGCCGACCTCCATACTGCTGACCACGGGCGTGGGCCTGCTCCTGGGCGTCCAGGTCATGACCTCCCAGGCCATCGGGGAGGGGAGGCCGGACCACGCGGGCCTCATCCTGCGCCGGGGGATCGCCTACGCACTGCAGCTGGGCCTGGTGGCCGCCGGGCTGCTGTTTGCGCTGGGCCCCGCTCTGCTGGGGGCGCTCCGCCTGGAGCCCGACCTGGCTCGCGGGGCCGCCCGTGCGCTGCAGGTCTTCGCCCTGTCCCTCCCGCCCTATCTCGTGGCCGTGGCCTGCAGCTTCTTCCTGGAGGCCACGCGCCGCGCCGCCCCGGCCATGGTGATCATGTGGCTGGCCAATGGACTGAACCTCCTGGTCAATCTCCTGCTCGTGCCCGGAACCCTGGGCCTGCCCGCCCTGGGCGCCGTGGGCTCGGCCTGGGCCACCTTCGGGGCGCGCACCGCCTTGATGGTCATGTCCCTCGTCTATATCGCCCGGCTGCCCGAGGCGGGCGCGCTCGGCCTCTTCGCCCGCCCGCCCCGCGACCGGCAGGCCGAAGCCGCCCAGCGCCGCATCGGCTACGCCGCCGGAGCGTCCTACGCCATCGAGGTGGGCGCCTTTGCGGGCATGAATTTCGTCGCCGCCTGGGTCAGCCAGCTGGCGGTGGCCGCCTACGCCGTTGTTTTGAACGTCACGGCGATCATCTTCATGGCCCCCTTGGGCTTGGCAGGTGCGACCGCGGTCCTGGTCGGCCGCGCCTATGGCGCCCGCAACCGGCATGAGGTCGTCCGCGCCGGTGTGCTGGGCCTGGCGGTCTGCGCCGTGCTGGCCACAGTGATCGCCCTGATCGTCTGGCCGGGCGCCCGCCTGATCACCTCCGCCTACACCACCCAGCCCGAACTGCTCGACCTGGCCGCGGGCGCGCTTGCGCTGTGCACCGTCTTCTTTGTGGTGGACGCGCTTCAGGTCGTGGCCGCCCAGGCGTTGCGGGCGCGGGGCGACGTCTGGCTGCCCACCGCCATGCACCTGGTCAGCTACGGCCTGATCATGGCCCCGCTCGGCTGGTTCCTGGCCGAGCCCGCCGGCCTGGGTCTGAACGGCATCATCTGGGCCATCATCATCGCCAGCTTCGTTTCCGCCGCCCTGCTCGTCGGCCGCTTCGCCTGGCTGGCCCGCCAGCCTCTCCCGGCTGGCTAGACCTCGGCGCCCAAGATCCAGCCTTCCTCCTGCTCCACGGCCGCGACCGCAGCCTCGTCATGGGCTTTGGGCGGGACGAACAGCGCGCCCAGTCGCCCCGCTTCGTCCAGCCGCGCGAAATATTCGCAAGCCTCGCGCACCTGCGCCTGGTCCACCACCTCGCCTGGCTGACCTCCTTCGGCGTAGAGCCGCGGATAGATCTCCACCAGCAGCGCCTCCAGGGGCTGCAGCTCCTCCGCCGAGGGCGTCCGCCACCCGGTGGTGAAGGGCCACACCGCGCCTTTGGGGCCCAGTTCGTCCAACAACCGCCGTGCCGCGGGGATGCCCACGATGGCCTGACTGCCCACCGTACCGTTGCCGAAGATCTGCCACACCGATTTGGCCGCCGTCTTCCCCGCCAGCTTCTGCACCGCCAGCTCCGTTCGCCGGAACAAGGGCGGCAGATCCTCGCCGTGCACCGGCTTGGTCGACTTCAGCCAGGTCTGGACGTCGGCCCCCGGCGCGCCCCAGAAGGGCCGCGCCTCGTCCGTCATCAGCCGGTTCATCTTGTTGGCCACGGCGAAGCGGTTGTTGGTGTTGTCCGCCTTGTCGCGGACGTTGTCCGCCAGGAACTTCCACATCGAAGCCCAGGCGGGATCGGCCAGCTTCAGCTTGGCCGCCGTGCCCTCCGGATAACCCAGAGCGAAATCAAAGCCGATCAGGGCCCGGTCGCCCCGCCGCCTCAGGTCCGCCAGCACCGTCCGCAGCTGCGCCTCCGCCGCCGCCCGCGTCGGCGGGTTGAAGCTCTCAAAACTCAGCCGGAAACGCACGTCGCGCTTGGCCACGCCGATCCAGACGGAGTCCTTGCCCGTCTTCGGTTTGGCGGACGCGCTCCAGTCCACCATCACATAGGCGCCGAAAATACGCCGCACGCATCAGTCTCCCAGCTTGACGAGCATCTTCCCGATGTTCCCGCCCGTGAACAGCTTGGAGAAGGCGCCCGGGGCCGCTTCGATCCCGTGATCCACGGTTTCGCGCCATTTCAGCTTGCCGTCGCCCACCCAGCCCGACAGCTCCCGCAGGAAGTTCGGCGCCTCCGCATGGTGGTCCGAGACGATGAAGCCCTGCACTTTCAGACGCTTGCCGATGACGAAGAACAGGTTCTTCGGCCCGGGCGCCGCTTCCAGGTCGTTGTACTGGCTGATGGCTCCACAAAGGGCGAAGCGTGCGAACGGCCGCGCGGCGCTCAGGGCCGCCTCCAGGTGGTCGCCCCCGACATTGTCGAAGTAGACGTCGATCCCCTTGGGCGCGACCCGGGCCAGGGCCGCGGCCAGGTCCGGCTCCTCGCGGTAGTTGATCCCATGATCGACCCCGATCTCGCGTAGAAACTCCAACTTCGCAGCTCCGCCGGCGGAGCCGATCACGGTGCAGCCCTTCGCCTTGGCGATCTGGCACGCGACCGAGCCCACCGCCCCCGCCGCCCCGGACACGAACACCGTGTCGCCTTGCTCGACCTCCGCGATCTTGAGCAGTCCTACCCAGGCCGTCAGCCCCGGCATCCCCGCGGCGCCCAGAAAGGCCTGCTCGGGCAGCCCCCGCGTATCGAGCTTGGTGAGGTGCTTGGCCGGCGCCGTGAACGCTTCGCGCCATCCCAGCATGGACATCACCGTGTCGCCCGGGGTGAAATCCTGCGAGGCGCTGGCCACCACCTCGCCGACGGCCCCGCCTTCCAACGGCCTGCCGATCTGGAAGGGCGGCACATAGCTCGGCCGGTCGATCATGCGGCTGCGCATGTAGGGGTCCACGGACATCCAGCGGTTGCGCACCAGCACTTCGCCCGGAGCCGGGGAGGGGACCTCCACCTCGGCCAGCTCGAAAGTCTCCGGCCCGGGCGCACCGTCCGGGCGGGTCTTTAGCCTGATCTCACGTGAACGCATGAAGCCCTCCTGGGGGTGGTCCTACGGTCCTGCGCAACAATGGGGCAAGCAATGTGAGCGGTCCGGGCTTGCCTTGACGACCCGGCCCGCCCTAACCCCCCGGCCATGAGCACCGCGCTGAAAGCGGGCGTCGCGGGGGCGGGCGTCTTCGGCGGGCATCACGCCCGCAAATACGTCAGCCTGCCGGACGTGGAGCTGGTGGGCGTCTACGACCGCGGCACCGGCCGCGCTCTGGCCCTGGCGCAAGGCCTGGGCGCCCCGGGCTTTGTCGACCTGGAGGCCTTCCTGGAACAGGCCGAGGCCGTGACGGTCGCCGCCCCCGCCGTAGCCCACTTCGAGCTGGCCTGGGCCGCGCTGTGCGCCGGCCGCCACGTTTATAGCGAGAAGCCTCTGGCCGCGACGCTCCAGGGCGCCCGCGCGCTGGTCGTCAAGGCCGCGGAACAGGGCCGCGTCCTGGCCTGCGGTCATCAGGAGCGAGCCGTCTTCGCCGCCATGGGCTTGTTCGACGCTCCGGAGCGCCCGCTGCGCGTGGAAGCCGTCCGCCGCAACACCCACACCGGCCGAGGCGCCGACGTGTCGGTGGTGCTGGACCTGATGATCCACGACCTGGATCTCGCCATCGCCCTGGCTGAAGGCGCGCCTGAAACGGTTGAGGGCGACTCGCGCACAACCCACGGCCCCTTTCACGACTCCGCCTGGAGCGAGATCGGCTTTTCCGGCGGCATGACCGCGCGCTTCGAGGCCGACCGCGACGCCGCCCGGCGCGAACGCACCATGCGCCTGACCTACCCCTCGGGCGTGGTCGAGATCGATTTCCTCGCCCGGACCTTTCGCAACGATACCGCCTTTCCCCTCAACGCCGAGTTCGAACAAACGGAGGCCGGCCGCGACCCCCTGGGGGTCAGCGTCGCGGCCTTTGTCGCCGCCTGCCGCGGCGAGGCCGCCCGCCCCCTGGTCACGGGGGAGGAGGCCGCCGCCGCTCTGGCGCTCGCGCTCCGCATCGAAAAAGCCGCCGCCTAGGCCTCGAACATGACCAAGCCGATCGCCTTTATCGACCTCAAGGCCCAGGGCGCGCGCGTCCGGGACCGCATCGACGCGCGCTTCAAGGCCGTGCTCGACCACGGCGCCTATATCAACGGGCCGGAGGTGGCCGAGCTGGAGGCCGCACTCTGCGCCTTCACCGGCGCGTCGAAGTCGCTGGCCGTGGCCAACGGCACGGATGCGCTGATCATCCCCATGCTGGCCATGGACCTGAAGCCTGGCGACGCGGTCTTCATTCCGGCCTTCACCTACAACGCCACCGCCAACGCCGTGCTCTTGGCCGGCGCCACCCCGGTCTTCGTTGACGTTCGCGGCCGTGACTTCAACATGGACCCGGAGGATCTGGAGCGACGCATAGAGGAGACGGGGCGCGAAGGGCGGCTGAACCCGCGCCTGATCATCGCCGTGGACCTGTTCGGCATCCCCGCCGACTACGCCGCCATCTTTCCGATCGCGGAGAAGCACGGCCTGACCGTCATGGCCGACGCCGCCCAGTCCTTCGGCGCGCGGTGGCAGGGGCGCTGGGCGGGCGGTATCGCGCCGGTGACGGGCACCAGCTTCTTCCCGGCCAAAGCGCTCGGCGGCTACGGCGACGGCGGCGCCATCTTCTTCCGCGACAACGACCTGTTCGAAGTCTGCGAGCAGATCCGCTGGCACGGCACCGACAGCGCCCGAAAGGAGAGCGTCCGGGTCGGGATGAACGGGCGCCTGGACAGCCTCCAATGCGCGGTGGTGCTGGAGAAGCTGGCCATCTTCGAAGACGAGCTCCGGCGCCGCCGGGCCGTCGCGGCCATCTACAACGAGCGCCTGCTGCCCCACGCCGACCCGCAGCAATTCGGCGACGGCGGCGAAAGCGGCTGGGGCCTCTACACCCTGGCCCTCGACAATCGTGACGCCGTCCAGGCCGCACTGAAGTCCGACGGCGTGCCCACGGCGATCTACTATCCCCAGCCCCTGCACCGGATGCGCGCCTTTCAAGCCTACGCCCCTGAGGGCGGCCTGCCCGAAGCTGAACGCCTCTCAGGCCGCGTGCTGTCGCTTCCCATGCACCCCTATCTGACCGACGATCAGGCCCACTTCGTTTGTGACCGTTTCATCGCCGCGGTGAGTTCCCCACCCGCCTAGCGGGGGGAGGGACCGCGAAGAGGGGAGGATGCAGTTGACACTCTCCCGCCCAAACCGCACCCACCGGCCATGACCGTCAAAGTCCGTTTCGCCCCTTCCCCCACGGGCAAGCTCCACGTCGGCAATGTCCGTACCGCGCTGGCCAACTGGCTCTACGCCCGTGCGCACAACGGCCGATTCGTGCTGCGGATCGACGACACGGACCTGGAGCGCTCCACGGCGGAATACGAAGGAGGCATCCAGACCGACCTGACCTGGCTGGGCATGAGCTGGGACGAGAAAGGCAATCAGTCCGCCCGCTTTCCCATCTACCAGGAGGCCGTCGAGCGGCTAAAGGCGCAGGGCCGTCTTTATCCCGCCTATGAGACGGGCGAGGAGCTGGAGCGCCGCCGCCGCCTGGCGCTGGCTCAGCACAAGCCGCCGATCTACGACCGCGCCGCGCTCAGGCTCAGCAACGCCGAACGCAAGGCGCTGGAGGCGGACGGCCGCCGCCCGCACTGGCGCTTCAAGCTCGACGGCAAACGCGTCCATTGGAACGATCTGGTGCGCGGCCGTTCGGAGGTGGACACGGCGTCGATGTCCGACCCCGTGCTGATCCGGGAGGACGGCGCCTTTCTTTACACCCTGCCGTCGGTGGCCGACGACGTGGACATGGCGATCACCCACGTCATCCGGGGCGAGGACCACGTCACCAACACCGGCGCCCAGATAGAGGTGTTCGAGGCCCTGGGCGCCAAGCCCCCGCAGTTCGCCCACATGCCGCTCTTGGTCGGCGCCGACGGGGAGGCCCTGTCCAAGCGGCTGGGTAGCCTGTCGATCGAACAGCTTCGGGAAGCCGGGTTCGAGCCCATGGCGGTGCTCAGCCACCTAGGCAAGATCGGCACCAGCGATGCGCTGGAGATCGCCTCCGACCTGGACGCGCTGGCGGTCACCTTCGACTTCGGCAAGATGGGCCGGGCGCCGGCCCGCTACGACAGCGCCGATCTGGAACGGCTCAACGCCGCCGCCCTGCACGCCATGCCCTACGCCGTGGCTCAGCCCCGGCTGGCCGAGCGCGGCGCGGACCTCGGAGAGGCCTTCTGGTTGGCCATCCGGGCCAATCTGACCCTGTTCGACGGCGTGGCGACCTGGGTGCGCGTGATCAGCGGCCCGGTGGACGTCATCCGCGAAGACCCCGACTTCCTGCTGGAAGCGGCCCGCCATCTTCCGGAGCCGTTGGACGCGAGCAGCTGGTCCGCTTGGACCAACGCGATCAAGGCGACCACGGGCCGCAAGGGCAAGGCCTTGTTCCTGCCGCTGCGGCAGGCGCTCACCGGCCTGGACCACGGGCCGGAAATGGGGCCCCTGCTACCGCTCATCGGCCGAGAGGCGGCGCTGGCGCGGCTCGAAGGTCGGGCAGGCTAGGAACAGGCAGGTCCGCCCGGCGGTTGTGCTTCCGTCCGAGGAGATCACCATGGCCGAGAACCCCACCCGCTCCATCTTCATCACCGGCCTCAAGAACGCCCACGCCCTTGAGAAGGAGGCGCTTGGGATCATGAACCGCCAGATCGATCGGCTGGAGCAGTATCCGGAGATGGCCGACCGCCTGCGCCAGCACGTCGGCGAAACGGAGGAGCAGATCAAGCGCCTCGATTCCGTGCTCATGGAGATGGGCGAGAGCGCGTCGGCGTTCAAAGACGCCGTGTTGTCCATGGGCGGCAACATGGCTGCGCTGGGCCACGCCGCGGCCGGCGACGAAATCCTGAAGAACACCTACGCCAACCAGGCCTTCGAGAACTTCGAGATCGCCAGCTACCGGTCCCTCATCGTGATGGCTGAGGCGGGCTCGTTCACCAGCGCCCGGCCCCTGCTGGAGATGACGCTTCGCGAGGAGGAAGCCATGGCCGCCTGGGTGGCCGAGAGCATCCCCACCGTCACCCGCCGCTTCCTGCAACTCAAGGAAGCCGGCGAACAGGCCAGCCACTGACGCCACGGGGGCGGAGCTTCGGCTGCGCCCTCAACTCCTTCCGATCGGAACAGCCGCAGGCGTTCTGAGCGCCGGGAGAATGGCCTCGACGCGGTCCACCACCTGCCAGGTGTCGGGCACCCAGGCGGGGGTGAGCTTTTGCTCGACCGTGTGGCGCATCAGGGTGAAGAACGGCTCCCAGTAGCCCTTCGGGTTGAAGAAGACGATCGGCTTGCGGTGCAGGTCCAGCCGTCGCCAGGACAGCAGTTCGACGATCTCCTCCAGGGTGCCGACCCCGCCCGGCATGACCACGAAAGCGTCGCTCTCGTCGAACAGCAGGATCTTGCGTTGGTGCATGTTCTGCACCACGACCGTCTCCACATCGTCATAGAGCACCTCGCGCGTGCGCAGGAACTCCGGCATCACGCCCAACACCCTGCCGCCGGCAGCGTGGCAGGCCTTGGCTCCGGCGCCCATCAGCCCGATGCCGCCCCCGCCGTAAACCAGCCGGACCTTCTCGGCCGCCAGCGCGCGTCCGAACTCCGCGGCGGCCTGGATGAAGTCGGGATCGGCGGCGTTCGACGAGCCGCAGTAGACGCAAACGGACTTGATCAAGGCGGTCCTGCCGGAATGGGACGAGCGGCGCTTGCGCTGCCGCCCGAGGAGGCTGATCTAAACACTCGTGTTCCGGTCAAGTTGCAATTTCCTCCGCCCCCTGGCGGGCCGGTGAGCCGCCGCTGGTGAGCTACGTCTCCGCCGTCCGCCGCCGGGGCGACGCCCTGGCCCGCCCCTCGGAGTCCGGCGCCAAGCCCTCAACCTGGGCGGCTCTGCGGGACCTGGCGGCTCTGATCGTACGCTCGCGCGCGCCCCAGCTTCGGCTCCGGCTCGCCGCCGCCTTGGCGCTGACGGTCGCGGGCAAGGTCCTGGGCGTGCTGGCGCCCCTGCTGCTGGGCGCGGCAGTGAACCGGCTGGCCGCGGGCCAGGACGCCGCCGTCCAGGTCGGCTTCGCATTCGCGGGCTTCGCCGTGGGCTGGGCGCTGGTCCGCTTCCTGTCCTCGGTGGCGCCCCAGGCGCGCGACGCGCTGTTCACCGCCGTGTCCCAGGCCGCCCAGCGCCGCGCCGCGGTGGAGGCCTTCACCCACGCGCTCACCCTGAGCCTCGACTTCCACCAGACCAAGCGGACGGGCGCCCTGTCCCGCACCATCGAACGGGGCTCCCGCGCGGTGGACTTCCTCATGCGCATCCTGGTGTTCAACCTGGGCCCGACCGCCTTGGAGCTGGTCCTCGCGGCGGGCGTGCTGGCCGGGAAGTACGACTGGCGTTTCGCCGCCACCGCCGTCGTCACGGTGGTGGTCTACGGTTGGCTCACCTTCGCCATATCGGACTGGCGCATCGGCATACGGCGTGAGCTCAACGAAGCGGACCAGGAGGCCGTCGGCCGGGCGGTGGACGCGCTGATCAACTATGAGACGGTGAAGACCTTCGGGGCCGAGACCCGCGCCGCCGCCGACTACGACCGCGCGCTGGAGAGCTATGGCCGGGCGTCCGTGCGCTCGAACAGCTCGCTGGCCCTGCTCAACGCCGTGCAGTCAGCCGTGATGAGCCTCGGTCTGGCGGTGATGGCCGTGCTGGCTGGCTATGAGGCCGCAGCCGGCCGGCTGGGCGTGGGGGACGTGACCGCGGCCGTGCTGATCCTTCTGTCCTTGTACGCGCCGCTGAACATCCTGGGCTTCGCCTACCGCGAGATCCGGCAGTCCTTCATAGACATGGAGGCGATGGTCGAGCTCGGGCGCCAGCAGGCGGACATCGCCGACGCCCCGGACGCCCGCGACCTGCCGGCCGGGGCAAGGCAGGGCGGCGATCTCGCGTTCGAAGGCGTGAGCTACCGCCACGGGGGCCGCAGCGAGGGCCTGGAGGCGATCAGCTTCCGCGCGGCGCCGGGAACCACCGTGGCTCTGGTGGGGCCCTCCGGGGCGGGCAAGTCCACCGTGGCGCGGCTGGCGCTGCGCTTGATCGACCCTCAGGTCGGACGCGTGCTGCTGGACGGCTCCGACCTGCGCGACATCCGGCAGGCCTCCTTGCGCCGCGAGACGGCGCTCGTTCCCCAAGACGTGGCCCTGTTCAATGACACGCTTTACGCCAACATCGCCTTTGGGGACCCACAGGCCACGCCCGAGCAGGTCCGCGCCGCCGCCGAAGCCGCGGAGCTGGGCGGCTTCATCGAGGCCCTGCCGGACGGGTTCGGGACCAAGGTGGGCGAACGCGGTCTCAAGCTCTCGGGCGGCGAGCGCCAGCGGGTCGGCATCGCCCGCGCGCTCCTGGCCGACCCGCGCCTGCTCGTGCTGGACGAGGCCACCAGCGCCCTCGACGGCCGGACCGAGGCGGCCATCCAGGAGACGCTGCGCAAGGCGCGCCAGGGCCGCACCACCCTGGTGGTGGCCCACCGCCTGTCCACGGTCGCCGACGCCGACGAAATCCTGGTGATCCGCGACGGGCGCATCGTCGAGCGGGGCCGGCACGAAGAGCTGCTCGCCCGGGAAGGCGATTACGCGGCGCTGTGGCGCAAGCAGATCGGAGAAGGCTGAGGCTCAGAACTCCTGCGCCGGACCTCCGCATCTGAGCAGGCGGACGGGACCTCCCGCCGCCCCGCGGTCGAACACGCCCACGGTGAGCACGCCCGTCATGAAGGCGCCCGTGTCCAGGTTGGTTCGGTGCGGTAGCAGTTCGGGCTCGCGGGGGTCCGGCTTGCCGGCCCAGAACGGCGTGTGGCCGTGGACCACGTGGGCGGGCAGCTCTTGGGGGCCCGCGCGCAGGAACCGCTCGCGGATCCACAGGCAGGCTTCTTCGTCCTGGCGCTCGAGGGCGACGCCCGGCATGAGGCCGGCGTGGACATAGACGCGGTGCGCGTCCCGATGCGTCAAGGGCAGGGCCGCCATCCAGTCCAGGTGCTCCGGCGTGACCGTCCCGCCATAGGACGCCAGGGTCGCGTCTCCGCCGTTGCCGATCCACCAGCTCACCGGCGCGGCGCCTCGGAGCGCGTCCACCATCATCTGCTCGTGATTGCCCTTGAGGCAGGTGGCCGCGCCGACCGCCTGGGCCCGCATGACGAACTCGACGACCCCGCAACTGTCCGGACCCCGGTCCACATAGTCGCCCAGGAACACCACGGAATGGGGCTCTCCCCCGGCGTCGGCCCCGATGGCGTCCCAGGCGAGCTCCAGCAGGTCCAGCCGGCCATGGACGTCGCCCACGGCGTAGATGGGACCGGAAAGGTTCGCTTCGTCCGAGTTCATTCGGCAGAGCTAATCGGGCAGCGCTCGCGGGTCCGCCGGGGAGCCGACCCGGCCTCCCACACGGGTGGGCGGCCACCTGCAACGCGCGCAAACGTCCACGGCTGCAAACGGCGGCTGCAAAGCAGGAGGGGCGGGGACTCGGCCCTGAACTCGCCCCGTTCCGCGAGTTCGGGGCGACGTGGCTCCGCAGGTAGGATTCGAACCTACGACCAGCCGATTAACAGTCGGCTGCTCTACCACTGAGCTACTGCGGAACAGCACGTCGCCCGAGGCGCGCTCTTAGCCCTCGCGTCTTCGCCGCGCAAGTTCGCCCATCCGGACAAAAAAGAGCCCGGCGCGAACACCGCGCCGGGCTTGTGCAAGTCGGTGATGGGGTGCCTTCGAAAAGACGTCCCGAACCTGCCTGCCTATGGTTAAGAAGGGCTTACCGCGGCCAGCCGCCCCGGGGCGCAAGCGACAAGCGCTCCGATCCGCGTCGGTCGGGCCTGCTAACGCACGGGTCCGCTCCTTAGCCTTTCCAGGATCCGTTCGCGCAGGCCGGGATCGGTGACCACCCGGACCTTGTCCCTGGTTTCGGGCGCCTCCACCGGCTGCGGCGTCGGCGGCTCCTGAACCAGACCACGATAGGCCGCCACCGGCATGCGATCGGCGAGCTCAAGGAGAACCTCGTCGTAGTCCGCGCCGGACAGGTCGCGTTCCACGTGGGTCCACATGGTGCGGAAAGCGTGCTCGTTGCTGGCGTTGGAGCCGTGCTGGACGTGCAGGTAAAGTCGCGGTTGCTCAAGGACGACGATGCGAGCCGCTCCCGCCAGGCGATCGCCGACCGCAACATCTTCGCCGACGCTCATGGCCGGATAGCCCGGCAAGGCGGCTTTGGCGCAGACCATGGTGTTCTCCCACCGGCCGAACCTGGCCACACCGAGGAGACGTCGCCGGGGCGCCCAGACGATCGCCTTCCCCAGAAAGGAGGCGACCGCGCCAGCGTGTCGGAGAGCCTGGTACTGCAACTCCAGGCGGAGCGGGTCGGAGAGATCGTCGTCATCCCAGGTGGCCACATATGCGCCCGAGGCCGCCGACACGGCTATGTTGCGCATCTCGCCCAGGACGCGATCTCCCTGGGGCTCATGAACCAGGTTCAAGCGCAGCCCGCGCGCCCGATAAGCCGCCACGGTGGCGGCCAGATCGTCCCGGCTCTTTCCGGGCTCGCCGCCGTCCACGATGACGAGTTCCCGATTTTGGTGGGTCTGCCGGGCGAAGCACTCGACGGCCAAGGCCGCCTGCCGTGGGCGGTTCCGCGTCACCATCAGGCAGGAGATCAGCGGCGAGCTATCGGGCTCGACCGTGGACGGCGGCCCGGCGCGCACCGTCCGATCGTAGATGACGGCTCCGATCCGGTCCTGAAGTCCTGGCAGCGCTACGGGCATGCCTCGGTTGTGCCTCTGGATGCGCCGGCTGACAACACAAACGGCCTTCGGGCGCAATCTGAGCTTGTCTAGGCCAAACAGTCATGCTTGGCTTGCAGGAGGGCATGCCAGCCTCACAAATGCACCAGTCTTTCTCGGGATAGCGCCATGGCCACCATCACGGGCACGAGCGGCAACGACACGCTGAACGGAACCGCCGAAAACGACACCATCCGGGGCGGAGCCGGCGATGACCTGATCAACGGCGGCGGGGGCCGCGACGATCTGTTCGGCGATGACGGCAATGACACCATCCGAGTGACGCCCGAGAACACCGGGAATGCGGTCACGACCTTGGTGGACGGAGGAGCCGGAACGGATACTCTGGTGCTGGTCGGCGCCTTTCTGAACGTCGATCTGGAAGCGAGGCGAGGGTCCACCTCCAACATCAATGTAAATCTGAGCGGCATCGAGAATGTAACGCTTGAGACTTCATCCTTTGGTTTCGCCTCAGCATCGGGGGATGGCGGGAGCAACGTGCTCACCGCTCTGGGCGATCATTCTGCACGGCTAGACGGCCGGGGCGGCGACGATGTGCTGATCGGCGGGGCCGGTTCGGATTTTATGAGCGGGGGACTGGGGAACGATCAGCTTCGCGGCGGCGGCAATTCCGACTCGTTGGCCGGCAATGAGGGGAACGACGACCTCGACGGGGGCGCCGGGAGCGACACCCTCGAGGGCGGTCTTGGCGACGACATCTTGACCGGAGGCGAAGGGAACGACTTCATCGTCGGTGGGGGTGGCGTCGACCGGCTGTCGGGCGGGGGCGGCGACGACGCGCTTGTGCTGGCTGCAAATTTCGCCGGCGGGCCCGTGCTGTCCGGAACGTCGGTGGACGGAGGCGCTGGGCGCGACCGGCTGACAGTCACGGACGCGACGACGGTGGATCTCACCGCGGGCACGGCGACGATCGGCTCGGCTCAGGTCGCCCTGTCAGGTATCGAGGACGTCACCTTGGCCGTCTTCGCCGTTCGCCAAGCGCGGGTCATCGGCGACGCGGGGAACAACAGGCTGGAGATCAGCGGCTCAAGCGGCAACGCCCGCATAGAGCTGGAAGGCAGGGACGGCGACGATGTCTTGGTCGGCAGCTTCTCCTCCGACACCCTGCGGGGCGGAAATGGGCGGGACGTGCTGAGCGGAGGTTCGGAGAACGACTCCCTCTTCGGCGACGCGGGTGACGATCTGATCGGCGGGGGCGCTGGCAACGACGCCATCGAGGGAGGCGACGGCAACGACTTCATCGGCGGCGAAGACGGCGCCGACACCATCAACGGCCAGGCCGGAAACGACGTGCTGTTCGGAGATGCGGGCAACGACCTGATCGGCGGCGGGACCGGCGAGGACAGCCTGTTCGGTCAGGACGGTGACGACTTCATGGGCGGGGAGGACGGCGCCGACTCCCTGGACGGTGGACGCGGGAACGACGTTCTGTTCGGCGACGCTGGGAATGACGCCATCCTCGGCGGCGACGGCAACGACAGTCTGTTCGGCCAGGTCGGCGACGACCGCATGAACGGCCAGGCCGGGGACGACTTCCTGGACGGGGGCGCGGGCAACGACCGGCTGGAAGGCGGCGGCGGTTCGGACCGGCTGGCGGGCGGCGACGGCGACGACGTGCTGATCGCCGGCCCAGGCGTCGGGCCCAACGCGCCGGACGTGATCAAAACCGCTTCCACCAACAACAACACCCGAGACAATGCAGTGTCCCTGGGCGGCGCTTTCGACTTGCAGGCGGACCCGAATATCGAGAATTCGACCACCGTGCCGCACGCGACGATCCGAGCCACGGTCGGGACCAGCGGCGGCGACCAGGAGTTTTACTTTTTCACCACCTCCGGCGGCTCCCAAGTGGTGACGCTGGACATCGACGGCGCCAGCTTCGACACCATCATCACCTTGTTTGACGCCAACGGACAGATTTTGGCGTCCAACGACGACAACTTTCCCCTGGACCCTGGCAGCAGTTCGGGCCTCGATTCGTTCCTGAGGGTCACGCTGAATACGGCCGGAACCTACTTTGTAAGCGTGCGCAGGTTCGGCGGCGGAGCACTGCCCGCCAACGGAACCTACACCCTGAATGTGTCCGTGCCGTCGGCTGCGGTCGTGACCGGTCCCAGCCAGGGCTCCATCTTGGAAGGCGGCGCGGGCAACGATCAATTGCAGGGCGGCCTGTCGAACGACGCCCTCCAGGGCGGGGACGGTCGGGATCTGCTGAACGGCGGTGGCGGCGACGACGCGATGAATGGCGGCGCGGACGCCGACGCCCTGAACGGCGACGCCGGGAACGATCTGATCGGCGGCGGGGCTGGGGACGACGCTATCCAGGGCGGGGACGGGAACGACTTCGTCGGGGGCGAGGACGGCAATGACAGCATCAACGGCCAGAACGGCGACGACGTGCTGTTCGGCGACGCCGGCAATGACCTGATCGGCGGCGGCGCGGGCCGGGACAGCCTGTTCGGCCAGGCCGGCGACGACTTCATGGGCGGCGAGGCCGATGACGACTTCCTGGACGGCGGCGCCGGCCGCGACGTGCTGTTCGGCGATGCGGGCAACGACCTGATCATCGGCGGAACGGAGAACGACTCCCTCTTCGGCCAGGACGGCGACGATCGGCTCGGCGGCCAGGACGGCGACGACTTCCTGGACGGTGGGGCCGGGAACGACCAGCTGGAGGGCGGCGCGGGCCGGGACGTCTTCCTCGGTGGGGCTGGGAACGACCGGTTCATCTTCAACGCCCTGTCGGACTCGACCAACGTCGCCCGGGACCGGATCGACGACTTCGCGACAGGCGATCTGGTGGACGTGTCGCGGATCGACGCCAACCTCAACCAGGCGGGGGACCAGGCCTTTGTTCTTGTGACGGCCTTTTCCAACCAAGCGGGACAGGCGCTGGTGACCTTCGACCAAGCGACCAACCGGACGACGTTCTCGCTGGACCAGAACGGGGACGGCGTGGCCGACTTCGTGCTGGAGATGAACGGCAACTTCACGGGCGCGTCGAACTTCGTGCTCTAGGGGGTTTCTCTGGGCGCCTTAGACGTGCCTCGACCGCGCCCGGAGATCATGCAGTTCGG
>JAHWJX010000150.1 GCA_019348195.1 Pseudomonadota bacterium
CTGCCGGAGGTCACTGAGCCCGAGATCGTCCGCCACTACGTCCGGCTGTCCAAGCGCAACTACGACCTCGACTCGGGCTTCTATCCGCTCGGCTCGTGCACGATGAAGCACAATCCGCGCCTCCACGAGCGGGTGGCATCGCTGCCCGGCAACGCGCGCCTGCATCCGCTCCAACACCCGCGTCGCGCCCAGGGCGCCCTGCAGCTCATGTGGGAGCTCGAGCGGGCGCTGGCCGAGATCGCCGGCCTGCCGCACGTCTCACTGCACCCGAGCGCCGGCTCACACGGGGAGCTCGCGGGCGTGCTGCTCACCCGCGCCTACCACGAGGACCACGGGAACCGGCGGACGTGCGTGCTTACGCCCGACACCGCCCACGGCACGAACCCCGCGACGGTGACCATGGCGGGCTACGAGGTCGTCAAGGTCGGCACGAACGCCGACGGCGGCGTCGACGTCGAGGACCTGCGGGCCAAGGCCGACGACCAGGTCGCCTGCCTGATGCTCACCAACCCGAGCACGCTCGGGCTCTTCGACCGCAACATCGAGGAGATCGCCTCGATCGTCCACGGGGTGGGGGCGACCCTCTACTACGACGGCGCGAACCTCAACGCGGTCATGGGCATCTCGCGCCCGGGCGACATGGGCTTCGACATCGTCCACTACAACCTCCACAAGACCTTCACGCAGCCGCACGGCGGCGGCGGGCCGGGCGCCGGGCCGATCGCGGTCTCCGACCGGATCGAGCCGTACCTGCCGAGGCCTCAGGTGGTGCGCCGGGACGGGGAGAACGGCGCGGGGCCGCGGTTCGAGCTCGAGTACGACCGCCCGAAGTCCATCGGCCGCCTCCGCGGCTTCCAGGGCAACTACGGCGTCTTCGTGCGCTCCTACGCCTACATCCTCTCCCTGGGCGGCGACGGCCTGCGCGAGGCGTCCGAGGTGGCGGTGCTCAACGCCAACTACCTGCTCGCGCGCCTGAAGGAGGCGGGCGTGGCGGAGTACCTGCCCGTCGCCTACGACCGGCTCTGCATGCACGAGTTCGTGCTCTCGGGCGCGGCGATGAAGCGCGAGCTCGGGCTCAAGACGCTCGATCTGGCCAAGCGGCTGCTCGACTTCGGCTTCCACCCGCCGACGGTCTACTTCCCGCTCCTCGTCGACGAGGCGCTGCTCATCGAGCCGACCGAGACGGAGACCAAGGAGACGCTCGACGCCTTCGCCGACGCGATCGCCGAGATCCTCCGCGAGGCGGCGCAGGACCCCGAGGTCGCGCGCAACGCGCCCTACACCACGCCGGTCCGCCGCCTCGACGAGGCGGGTGCGGCCAAGCGGCCGGTCATCCGCCAGGCGCTCTGACCGATCCCCGGCTGGAGCTCGCCGCGGCGAACGCCGCGGCGATGACCGTCGGGCCGCCGCCGAGCAGCATCGCGACGGACGCCGCGAGCGACGCCCGCGCGGCCGTGACGACCGGGCGCCGTTACGGGTGCCGAGCGGCGACGACCGCGCGCAGCCGCCGGGCCGCCTCAGGACGGTCGATGCGGCGCTCGACGAGGTCGTCGACGAGGCGGTCGACGCACGCGTCGGGCTGGTCATCGAGGAGGCGGGGGCGTCCGCCTCGCGCGCGGACCGGGCGCGCGCCGAGGCCGAGCTGGCCCGCGACGGCGCGCGCGACGCCGAGACGGGGGCCCTCGAGGCGGGGACCGCCGCGGTGCAGGCGGCGGAGCGCGTCGCGCCGCCGGACGACCCGCTGCTCGACACGGCGGTGCGCCGCATCGAGGCCCGGGTCGACGAGGAGGTCGACCGGTTCGCTGCCGAGGCGGCGGCGGAGGGCATCGTCGCCACCGCCTCCTAGGGCGGTCCGGGACGCGGCTTGGGCTGCCGCGCCGCAACCTTGCCCGCCGGGTCGTGTTCTGAGCACGGTCCGCCCCCGTCCCGGAGCCGTTCCCCAGCCTTCATGCGCCGCCTGACCCTCGCTGCCACGCTCGCCGCCACCCTGGCCGTCCCGGCCACGGCCGACGCTGCCTTCTTCCCCGCCGAGGTCGTCGACGGCCCGACCGCCGACATCGTGTCGGTCGGCGACGTCGATCTG
>JAHWJX010000151.1 GCA_019348195.1 Pseudomonadota bacterium
GGGATTGGGTCGGAGGGCGTGCGCGCCGATACCTCGGGCCATGGCTGATGCCGCGGGCGCCGCCCCTCGCCTGGTGGGCGTGGAGGGCTTGCGCGGCGTTGCCGCAGCCGCCGTGCTGCTCAGCCACGTCTACCTATACGCCTCGCCCGACGGCGGCCGCTACGACGTGGGCCGGCTGGGGGTCCTGCTGACGAACATCGGGACCGCGGGTGTCGTCCTGTTCTTCACCCTGTCCGGCTTCCTGCTGTACCGCCCCTTCGCCGCGTCCCTGCTCGACGGCGTGCAGCCCGCTCACCGAGACCATGAGGCCGTAGACGTGGGCGAGCGGCAACGGCAGCAGACCGCGGTTGCGGCCCGGTGAGTAGGCGACCGCGTGCGCGGCGGCGCCTGCCGCGTCGAGCCCGGCGTGGGTGAGGGCGACGCCCTTGCTGCGGCCGGTCGTGCCGCCGGTGTAGAGCAGCGCGGCGAGGTCGTCGTCCGCACGCCCGACGACCGGGCCGGGTGCCTCCTGCTCGAGCTCGCCGAGCAGCACGTCGGCGCCGGGCAGCAGCTCTTCTCCCGCCAGCACCAGCCGCACGTCGGCCCCGGCCGCCAGCGCGAGCGGCAGGCTCGCCGGCGAGACGATCGCCGCGACGGCCTCGGCGTCGCGCAGGATGTGCCGGAGCTCCGCCGGCGTGACCGCGCTGATGACCGGGGTGGCGACCGCCCCGGCCCGCCAGATCGCCTGGTAGGCCAGCAGGACCTCGGGGCAGTTCGTCATGCAGACGACGACGCGGTCGCCGGGCCGTACGCCCAGGCCGGCGAAGCCGCCGGACAGCCGGACCGCCCGGTCGTGCAGCTCGGCCGCGGTGTGCCAGGTCGACTCGAACTCCAGCGACCGGTGGTCGCCGAGCCGCTCCAGCGAGGCCTCGGCGAGGGCACCCAGGGACAGGCTCATCCGACCCGGACGACCATCTTCCCGGTGTTGCGCCCGGACAGCAGGCCGAGGAAGGCGTCCACGGCGTGCTCGATGCCGTCCACGACCGTCTCCTGCGCCGTCAGCCGCCCGTCGGCGAGCAGCTGACCGACCTCGCGGACGAACTCGCCCTGCAGGTGCGCGTGGTCACGCACCAGCATCCCCTCGGGCCGCAGGCGCTTGCCGACGACCTGTCCGAGGTTGCGCGGCGCGGCCGGCGGCGTCGTCGCGTTGTAGGCGGAGATCATCCCGCAGATGCAGGCGCGTCCGTGCACCTTCAGCGCGCTGATCGCCGCCTCGAGGTGGTCGCCGCCGACGTTGTCGAAGTAGACGTCGACGCCGTCCGGCGCGGCGCCGGCCAGCTGCTCCTCCAGAGCGCCCTGGCGGTAGTCGATGCAGGCGTCGAAGCCGAGCTGCTCCACGACGTACCGGCACTTGTCGTCGCCGCCGGCGCTGCCGACGACGCGGCAGCCGGCCAGCTTGGCGAGCTGGCCGGCCAGGCTGCCGACCGCCCCGGACGCCGCGGAGATCCACACGGTCTCGCCCGGCCGCACCGCGCCGATGTCGAACAGCCCCACCCAGGCGGTCATCCCCGGCATCCCCAGCACGCCCAGGCAGCTGGGCAGCGGCGCCTGCTCCGGGTCGACGACGACCGCCGCCCTGGCCGGTACGACGGAGTGGGTGCGCCAGCCCAGCTCGTGCTGGACGAACGTGCCGACCGGCACCCGCGGGTCCTCGCTGGCGACGACCTCGCCGACGGCCCCGCCGTACATCGGCCCGTCGACCTCGTACGGCACGGCGTAGCTCTTGACGTCGTTCATGCGCCCGCGCATGTAGGGGTCGACCGACATGACGAGGTTGCGCACCAGCACCTGCCCCTCGGCAGGCTCCGGGACCTCGGCCTCCGCCAGCTCGAAGTCGGTGGGGCGCGGCTCGCCCTGGGGGCGGGCGGCCAGGCGGACCTCGCGGGACGTCAGGGAAGGCGCAGGGTTCGACATGCCTGGCAGTCTGCCGTCAGGCCGTCAGCCGCCCGCGGGCACCCCGAGCTCGAACCACACGCACTTGCCGGCCGCGAGCCGGTCGCTCCCCCACCGCTGGGCCAGCGCAGCGACCAGGACGAGCCCGCG
>JAHWJX010000152.1 GCA_019348195.1 Pseudomonadota bacterium
GTCATCAGCCGGTTGTTGTCGACGTTCTCCTCGATCAGCCCGCAGGACATGACGACCGGCACCGGGTCGGGTGCCGGCCCCGCGCGCAGCACGCTGTCGACGAAACCGGCGATGCGGTTGAAGCGGTCGAAGCCGCTCTCCTGCTCGTCGAGCACACGGTGGAAGAAGCTGCTGCTCTGCAGGTACAGCCCGGCGAAGACGCCCGGGTGCGCCCGCTGCGACTGCAGCATCGCCAGGCCGCCCAGCGACGCGCCCATGCCGAGCACGACGCTCGTCGGGACCTCGCGGGTGAGCCGCGGGACCAGTCCGAGCGCGAGCGCCCGGCCGTACGTCGGCGACGCGCTGTAGGTCTCGTTGCGCTCGACCGGCGCCAGCAGCGCCGCGCGCATCGGCGGGAGCCGGTCCTGCTCCACCATCGTGTCGAGGAACAGCGTCAGTCCGGCGAGCGCGTCGTACTCCGGGCCGTCGTGCACGACCAGCAGCGGCGCCTCGTGGTCCTCCTGCACCCCCACCGCCGACCACAGGACGCACGGCACGTCGTCGGTGAGCCCGCGACTGCTCAGGGACAGCTCGCGGCGCGGCCCGCGCGGCGGGTCGGCCGTCGTCCAGGCCGGCGCGGAGCCCGGCGGGGTCGATAGGGAAGGTCGGCGCCGCCGAAGCGAGCGGCTCATCGGCCGCCGCCCCGACCCAGCGCCTCAGCTCCGCCCTGGCTTTCAGCCCTTGGCTGTTCAACTCGGCCCGTCGGTCGGCGAGCGCTGCGCTCTCTAGACCCGGAGACACCGAGTCGGCCGGCAGCGCCGTCCCGCTGCCGATAAGAGCGGGAACCGTTTCGGCGAGGATCCGATTCTCGCGCTCCACGGCGCCGAGCGCCGTCAGACGCCGCTCGACGTAGAAGAGTGCGAGCCAGGCCCGCGCGGTCGCCTCAGCCACCTCGCGGTGATGCGTGCGCAGCTCCGCGCTGGCGACGCCCACCTCCGCCTCGGCCCGTGCGACCCTGGCCCGCCGGGTGGCGCGGTTAGGCACGTCCTGCATCACGCCCACGCTGACCATGGTCATGTCGTCATCGAAGCTGAACGAGGGTGGGCCGCTTATGGGGAACTGCTCCAGCCCCCCGAACAGCTTGGGGTCCGGCAGGGCGCCGGCCGGAATGGCCGCGGAGCGTGCCGCCCGGACTCCGAGTTCCTTGGCGGCCAGGTCCGGCGACCCGGTCTCCGCAGCCCGAAGCGCGCCCGACAAGGTGAGCGGCTCAGCCCAACTTCCGGCGGGTGCCCCGACGAGGACCAGCGGCAGCAGGAGCTTGAGCGTGGAGGACAGAGGCGCACGCGCCACATGGCGCGCACCTGGGCGATAAGAGGGGTTGGTCATGGGCTGATCTCCAGGCCGCCTCGGCGCACCCTTCCGACATGAGAAACGCCGGCGACGCGCGCGCGAGGGTGGCTGTCAGTCGTTCCGAGGGGAACGGGGCGGCCGAAGCCGCCCCGTTCGGTCGCTCAGGAACCCTTGGCGGGTTGGCCCTGCACGGCCTTGCTGCAGCAGGCGCAGGAGGACATCATCCGGCTCATGTCCATGGACATGCCCTTCCCTGACATCATGCCCTGAGCCGGCGCGGACGGACCGGTCCGAGGGCCAGCTTGCGCCGGCGCCTGGGCGGTCTGGGACGGCGCAGGGGTGCGAGGGGCTTGATCGGCCAGCGCCGGGAGGGCGGCGGCGAGCGAGAGGGCCGCGAAAGCGGCTCCGATGGCGGTCTTCATGTTTCTTCTCCGAGGATCGATGGCTTCAGCGGGAAGCGTCCATCGACGGCGGAAGCGCACGTCGAAGCTCGAGCGGAGCGGCATGGAGCCGCCCGGACGCATGGACGCTGTGGGCGGTGGATCGCAGGGTTAGTCTATCGTCCGGACTGTGTGTCATGGTGCCTATCGTCGTCGGGCGATTTGCGTTCGCGTAGGCCACGGACGAGCCGGACATCGATAGACGTGAGGTCCGTCACTGGAGCCTGTGCCCTCACGGCCTGGAATAGTACATATGTTCTAATCTGTTCGCATTCTAGGGACGCATCGCCTCCCGGTC
>JAHWJX010000153.1 GCA_019348195.1 Pseudomonadota bacterium
GAGGCCGCCACCTTAAGCGCGAGTTTACGGCGGGAAACGGGCGGGAGGGAGGGGGGTGGTGAGTGGTGAGTGGTGTCCGTAGATTGCGATGCGCGGCTCCCGGATTGAACGCCCTCACAGCGACCCGCGCCTAAGCAGAAGCGATCCGACCCTGACGACGCACCAATGGTCAATCACCGGCCTCCCTCACCCCTCCTTCGCCACGCCCTCCAGCAGCGGCACGAATCGGACATCGCCCAGGGTCTCCATGCGGAAGCCCCCCTCCCCGTCCGGGAGGTAGCGGCGGAGCGTCTGGACGGGGCCCTTGCCCACGGGCGCCACCAGGACGCCTTTGGGCTTGAGCTGGGCCAGCAGGGCGCGAGGCTCCTCCGGGGCGGCGGCGGTGACCAGGATGCGGTCAAAGGGGGCCTGTTCGGGCCAGCCCACCCCGCCGTCGCCGAAACGGGTGATCACATTGGCTGCGCCCAGGCGCCGCAAGCGGGCTTCGGCCTCGGTCAGCAGCGTCTTGTACCGCTCCACCGTGTACACATAGCGGGCCAGCCGGGAGAGGATGGCGGTCTGGTAGCCGGAGCCGGTGCCGATCTCGAGCACGCGGTGGCGGGGCTCGATCGCCAGCGCCTGGGTCATGAGGCCCACGATGAAGGGCTGGCTGATGGTCTGGCCGCAGGCGATGGGCAGGGCGCTGTCCTCCCAGGCGCGGTCCTCGAAGATGCGCGGAACGAACAGGTCGCGCGGCACCGCCTCCAGCGCGGCCAGGACGCGGGGTTCCGTCACTCCGGCCGAGCGAAGGCCCAGGATCAGCCGGGCGGCTTCGGTGTGGGCGGGCTCAACCATCGGCGCGGCCCTCCGCGGCTTCTTCCAGCGCCAGCTTGGACGGGGGCAGCGCGCCGAACAGCCCCTGCAGCCGATGCACCGTCTCGCGATGCGTCAGGTCGATGTGCAGCGGCGTCACCGAGATGCGCCCTTCGCGGACCGCCGCCAGGTCCGTGCCGTGCGCCGGCTCGTGCGGCACGCCGTGGAAGCCCATCCAGTAATAGGGGCGGCCGCGCAGGTCCTGCCGCTTGTAGGCGGTGGTGTGGTGCACGTCACGGAAGCCCTGAACCGTCACCTCCGTGCCGCGCACCTCGTGCGGGGGGACATCCGGAAAGTTGAGGTTGATGACCACGTTCGGCGGCCAGCCCTCGGCCAGCAGCGCGCGGATCAGGCCCGGAGCGTGGTGCTCGGGCGTGGCGTAGAGCGCCTGCTCGTCGTCGTGGAAGGTCGACAGCGCCTGCGACAGCGCGATGCCCCGCACGCCGAGCGCCATGGCGGCCAAGGCGCCCGCCACCGTCCCGGAGAAGGTGACGTCCTCCGCCAGGTTCTGGCCGCGGTTGATGCCCGAGAGCACCAGGTCCGGAGGTCCGTCCATCACATCCTGCACCGCCAGGATGACGCAATCGGTCGGGGTGCCGCCCACCGCGAACCGCTTGGGCCCGAGCTCGCGCACCCGGATGGGCGCGGTCAGGGTGAGCGCGCGCGACTGCCCCGACTGCTCCAGCTCCGGCGCCACGATCCAGACGTCGTCGGACAGCGCCCGCGCGATGCGCTCCAGCGCCGCCAGCCCCTCGGCCGCGATCCCGTCGTCGTTGGTGAGGAGAATGCGCATCAGGCCGTGTTCCCCCCGCGCGAAACAACAAACAAGAACGTCACCTTCGGACTCGTTCCCAGGGTGACGTTCCCAAAGGGTGGCTCGGCGCCGGGTTCACGCCTCACCCCCGATGTGGGTCAGCCCGCCCATGTAGGGCTGCAGGGCCGTCGGGATGGCGATCCGCCCGCCTTGGTCCTGATAGGTCTCCAGCACGGCCACGAGCGTTCGGCCGACCGCCAGGCCCGATCCGTTGAGCGTATGCACCCAGGCCGGCTTGCCTTGCGGCCCGCGGTAGCGCGCCTGCATGCGCCGCGCCTGGAAGGACTCGCAGTTCGAGCAGGAGCTGATCTCGCGGTAGGCGTTCTGCGCCGGCAGCCAGACCTCGAGGTCGTAGGTCT
>JAHWJX010000015.1 GCA_019348195.1 Pseudomonadota bacterium
GCAGCGGCGTGGACGCCGCCGAACGCCTGCTGGTCGCCACGGGCCGGCTCCAGCTTGCGGAGCACGCCTAACCCGCCGCCGCCCCCCCGCTGCAGCATGGGCGAGGCTGGATCCAGCTCCGCCAAAGGGAATCACCCTCATTTCGGGATGCTTGGCCTGGGGCGGCTCAGAATGCGCCGCGCCGCGTTGCCCAAGTGAGCTCTCGGTAAGGGTCGGTCCGCGCTCCGCCTGGCGCAGCACGCCGGACGGCCCCGCGGCCCTATATCGCGCCCATGATCCTGTCCTTCTCCACCTGGCCCGAGATCGAGGCCCAGCTCACCCGCTCGCGCGCCATCGTCATCCCTGTCGGTTCAACCGAGCAGCACGGCCCCACCGGGCTCCTCGGCACCGACGCGCTCTGCCCGGAGATCATCGCCCGGGAAGCGGAGCGCGCCGATGAGGCCATCCTGGTCGGGCCCAGCTTCAACGTCGGCATGGCCCAGCACCACATGGCCTTTCCGGGCACGGTCACCCTGCGCCCCAGCACCTTTATCGCCGCCGTCCGTGACTGGACCCAGTCCCTGGCCGCCCACGGCTTTGAGCGCATCTACTGGCTCAACGGCCATGGCGGGAACGTCGCCAGCCTGGAGGCCGCCTTTAGCGAGGTCTATGCGGAGCACAGCCTGCTGGGTCGGGCCGCCTCGGTGCAGCTCAGGCTGCGCAACTGGTGGGAGCTTCCCGGCGTCATGCGCCTCATCGGCGAACTCTTCCCGACCGGCCACGGCGGCCACGCCACCCCGTCGGAGGTGGCCGTCACCCAGTGGGCCTATCCGGACCGGATCAAGACCGCCGAGCTCACGCCGCGGATCGCGCCCACCGGCCCGATCCGAGACGCCCAGGACTATCGGGCCCGTTTCCCGGACGGCCGGATCGGCTCGGACCCCGCTCAGGCCACGCCGGAGAAGGGCGGCCGCATCGTGGCGGTGGCCGCCGAGGCGCTCCGGGCGGAGTTGGGAGCGTTTGCGCAGTCCACGGGTTCGGCCTAAGCGAACGCGCGCGGCGATCAGGGAAGCTTCATGGACAGGTTGGTCACGGTCTTCGGCGCATCCGGGTTCGTGGGCTCCCAGGTGGTGCGAGCTCTGGCCCAGGACGGCTGGCGCATCCGCGCTGCGGTCCGCAACCCGCACCTGGAGCAGGCGGAGCGCCTGCGCATCCACGGCAAGGTCGGCCAAATCCAGGTGCTGCCGGCCAACATCCGCAAGCCCGACTCGGTGCACGAGATGCTCACGGACGCCGTGGCGGTGGTGAACCTGGTCGGCGTGCTGTTCGAGCGCGGCCGCCAGCGCTTCCAGGCGGTCCAGGCTATGGGCGCGCGCAACCTCGCCCAGGCGGCGGCGGACTTCGGCATCAATCATCTGGTGCAGATCTCCGCGATCGGCGCGGATCTGAACTCGCGCTCCGCCTACGCGCGCACCAAGGCGGAAGGCGAGCAGGCCGCCTTTGAGCTCGTCCCTTCGGCTGTCGTGCTCCGTCCGTCCGTGGTGTTCGGCAGCGAAGACCAGTTCTTCAACCGTTTCGCCAACATGGCTGCCAACGCGCCGGCCCTGCCCCTTATCGGCGGCGGCCAGACCCGGTTTCAGCCCGTCTATGTCGGCGACGTGGCCCGCGCCGTGGTCCAGGCGCTCAAGGATCCCGCCGCAGCCGGCCGGACCTATGAGCTGGGCGGCCCCACCATCTACACCTTCCGCGAAATCCTGGAGCTGGTGCTGCGCGAGACCGGCCGGAACCGCCCGCTCGCGCCCTTGCCTTTCTCCGCGGCCAATCTGATGGGCCGGGCCTTCGACCTGGTCACCCCGGTGCTGCCCTTCGACCCGCCGCTCACCGCCGATCAGGTCGAATTGCTGCGCAAGGACAACGTGGCGAGCCCCAACATGCCCGGCTTGGCCGAGCTGGGCGTTACGCCGGTGGCGGCGGAGGGCATCATCGGCAGCTATCTCTACCGCTTCCGTCGCGGCGGCCAGTACAGCACCATTACGCCCGACAAGAGCGCCAGCCGCGACGCCGCGCCTCGCCACGCCTGATCGCCGGCCGGCCCGGCCCGAGTTCGGCGCCCGTACGGGGGGTCAGAGGGCGCCCAGCGAAACGGCCAGCAGTCCCGCCGCGCCCACCACGATCCGCCACCAGGCGAAAGGCGTGAACCCGTGCCGGGCCACGAAGTCCAGCATGGTCCGGATCACAAAGGCGCCGCTCAGGAAGCTCACGACGAAGCCCACGGCCAGCAAGGGCAGGAAGTCGCCCCGGAACGCATCGAGGTTCTCCGAAGCGTCCAGCACGAAGACCGCGGTCATGGTGGGGATCGCCAGAAAGAAGCTGAACTCCGCTGCGGTTCGCTTGTCGAGGCCCAGCAGCAGCCCCCCAGCGATGGTGGCTCCGGAGCGCGACACGCCCGGCACCATGGAAAGCGCCTGGCACAGCCCGACGCCCAGTGACGCCGACCAGGACAGCTTCATGGCGTCGTTGTGGCGGGGCCGGGGTGCGAACCTTTCCAAGGCCAGCAGCACCGCCCCTCCCACGATCAGGCTCACGCAGATCACCGTGGGGCTTTCGAACAGCACCTGTTTGATGAAGTCATAAAGCAGCAGCCCCAGGACCGCCGAGGGCAGGAAGGCCAGAAGAACGCTAAGCGCGAACCGCCGCGAGTCGGCCTGGGTGGGCAGGGTGCGCACCACCGCCCACAACCGCCCGAAGTAGAGTGCGATCACCGCGAGGATGGCCCCCAGCTGGATCATCACGACGAAGCTGTTCCAGCGCGCGTCGGTCAGCCCCAGGGCCTCCTTGGCCAGCAGGAGGTGCCCCGTGGACGACACGGGGATGAATTCCGTCAAGCCTTCGATCAGGCCCAGGAGCGCCGCAATGAGATAGTCACCCATGCCGCTGGGCTGTAATGCGCGTCGCAGCTAGAACGAAAGCCCCCGACCCGGAACCCGATGGCCTCCAGCCCCTCTCCTACGCGTCCCTCGCTGGCGGAGGCGGCCGCCTTGACCCGACGCATCACCCTGCTGTCGGCGACCACGGCGCTGCTCCTGCTGGCTTTGAAGGCGGTGGTGTGGGGCCTCAGCGGCTCGGTGGCGGTGCTGGCCTCGCTGGCGGATTCGGGCCTGGACCTGCTGGCCTCGCTCGCGACCTTTTTCGCCGTGCGCTACGCGGCCTCCCCCGCCGACGCGGAACACCGCTTCGGGCACGGCAAGGCCGAAGCCTTCACCAGCCTGATCCAGGCCGCCCTGGTCCTGGTGAGCGCCGCCCTGATCGGTCGCGAGGCCATCGAACGCCTGGTGGACCCCCGGCCGCTCGCACGCGAGGGCTGGGCCATGGGGGTGATGGCGGCCTCGCTGCTCATCACCGGCGTGCTGGTCGCGGCGCAGACGCGCGTGCTGGCCCGCACCGGCTCGGTGGCGGTGGAGGCAGATCGCGCACACTATGCCGCCGACGTGGCGTCGAACCTGGTCGCCCTGCTGGGCATCGCCGCCGCCGTCCTGCTGGACCGCCCCGTTTTGGACGCCGCGGCGGGTCTGGTCGTCGGCCTGTGGCTGGTCTGGGGCGCCTTCAAGGTCTTCCGCGCCGCCTCGCGCCACCTCATGGACCGTGAATTGCCCGATACCGAACGCGAGGCCCTGGTCCAGGCGCTCTTCGCCGACCCGGCCGTGGAAGGCGTGCATCAGCTCCGCACCCGCGCGTCCGGCCCTTACGTCCACGTCCAAGCCCACATCGATGTAGAGCCCACCATGACCCTGCTTCGGGCCCACGATGTTATTGAAGCGGCGGAAAGCCGGCTGCTGGCCCTGTTCCCCGGTGCGGACGTGATCCTGCACGTCGACCCGCGCGGCGAGGCCGAGCACCATCCGGAGGAATACTCGGAGGAACGTTTGGCGCACCGGGCCGATGCGCGCTATCCGGACCGCCCCAAGTTGAAGTCCTGACCGCGCCCCCATGAACGCGCCCCAAGCCCCCCTGTCCGCCGCCGAGCGGACCCTCTACCACTTCCCGCTCGACCCGTTTTCGCGCCAGGTCCGGCTGGCGCTCGGCGAGAAGCGCCTGCTCTGGCAGGAGGTGATCGAACGCTTCTGGGAGCAGCGCCCCGAGTTCATGGCCCTGAACCCGGCCGGTCTCCCCCCCGTCCTGGTGGAGGAGCCGATCGGCGGACCGATCATCGCCGTGTGCGACGCCCGCGCCGTGCTGGACCACCTCGAGGAGACCTATCCCGAGACGCCGCTGCTGCCGTCCGACCCCGCAGGCCGGGCGGAGACCCGCCGCCTGCAGGCCTGGTTCGACCGCAAGTTCGATTTCGAGGTCAACGGCCTGCTGCTGCACGAAAAGCTGGAGAAGCGCATCACCGGCGGCGGCTCGCCCGACATGCAGGCGATCCGGTCCGGCTGGAACGCGCTGCGCCACCACTTCGCCTATCTCGAGCACCTGCTGGACATGCGCGACTGGCTGGCGGGCGACCGTCTGTCGCTGGCCGACATCGCGGCCGCCTCCCACATATCGGTGCTGGACTATTTCGGGGACGCCCCGTGGCGCGAGTTTCCGGCGACCAAGCTTTGGTACAGCAAGATCAAATCGCGCCCGAGCTTCCGCTCGCTGCTCCAGGACCGTTGGCCCGGCATCCCGCGCTCGGCCCACTATGACGACCTCGACTTCTGAGCCGTCCGTTCTGACGCCCCATTCCGAAGGCTGCGAGCCGGCCACCCGCGCTGGCGCCGCCCGCCCGTCCCTCGCCAAGAGGGGGGCGGAGGCGCGGATCCGTGAGCGCGCCCTGGAGCTGGGATTCGATCTCTGCCGGTTTGCGGACCTCACGGCGCCTTGGCCCGCCTCGGCGCGCCTGGCCGAGTTCATCGCCGCCGAGCGCCATGGCTCCATGGGCTGGATGGCCGAGACGGCCGAACGGCGCGTCCATCCCAAGGCGATGTGGGGCGAGGCTCGTTCCGCGGTCGTGCTGGGAATGAACTACGGCCCCGACCATGACCCCCGCGAGGCTCAGACGGACCTCGGCCGGGGCGCCGTCAGCGTCTATGCTCAGGGCGACGACTACCACGAGCTGATCAAGGGCCGGCTGAAGCAGCTCGCCGGTTGGCTGGTCGCCCGTTTCCCGAGCGAGGTGAAGGTCTTTGTCGACACCGCGCCCCTGATGGAGAAGCCGCTGGCCCAGCGGGCGGGCCTGGGCTGGCAAGGCAAGCACACCAATCTCCTGTCGCGCACCCACGGGAACTGGCTCTTCCTGGGCAGCATCCTCACCACCCTGGAGCTTCAGCCGGACCCGCCCGAAACGGATCACTGCGGGTCGTGCCGCGCCTGCCTGGACGCCTGCCCCACGGCGGCCTTTCCCGCGCCGTATCAGCTCGACGCCCGGCGCTGCCTGTCCTACCTGACGATCGAGCACGCGGGGCCCTGGCCCGAAGAGTTCCGTGCGGCGGTGGGCAACCGGATCTACGGCTGCGACGACTGTCTGGCCGCCTGCCCCTGGAACAAGTTCGCCCAGGCCGGTCGCGAACTGCGTCTGCAGGCGCGCGAGGCCCTGAAGCGGCCCCGCCTGGCCGAGCTCGCCCGGCTGGACGACGCCGCCTTTCGCGCGCTTTTCACCAAGAGCCCGGTCAAACGCATCGGCCGCGACCGTTTCGTGCGCAACGTCCTTTACGCCGTCGGCAACAGCGGCGATCCGGCGCTGGCCGCCGTTGCGGCCGAGCGATTGGAGGACGCCTCCGAGGTGGTCAGGGATGCGGCTGGATGGGCCCTGGCGCGACTCGAGCTCACCCGCGAAGCGGGGGAGGGTGCTACCCCGCCAGCGGAGCGCTTTCCCGCGGGAGCACGTCCAGCAGCTCCATCTTGAAGACCAACACCGACCCCGGCGGGATGGGCCCGGCGCCCTCCTCGCCGTAGCCCAGCTTCGGCGGCACGGTCAGCTCCCAGACGTCGCCCGGCTTCATCAACTGCAGCGCCTGGTTCCAGCCTGGAACCAGCTGGCCCACGGTGAAGACCGCCGGCGCCCCACTCTCGTAGGAGCTGTCGAACACCTCCCCGTTGGGTAGCCGACCCTCGTAGTGGACCTTGACCGCATCGCCCGGCTTTGGCCGATACCCGTCCGGCGCCCCGGCCTTCACCACCTTGTACTGCAATCCGGACGGCAGGGTGACCACGCCCGGCTGCGCCGCATTCTGCTGCAGCAGCGCCGTGCTCTCGGCCGCCGGCACCGGCTCCGGCCCGCGCTCGCAGGCGGCCGTGGCCAGAAGCAGGGCGAGCAGGGCGGGGGGCAGGGCGGCCTTCATGACGCGGTTTCCGGAATTCAGATGTGGGCGGGCGCGTAGCCGCCTTCGGCCAGCGCGTCCATGACCTCCCGTCCGTGCGTCTCGTCGCGGGTCTCCAGCAACACGTCGAACACGGCTCCCTTGGCCGGGACGTCCAAGGCCAGCCGATTGTGCGTGACGTCGATGATGTTGCCGCCATGGTCGCCGATCACTCGCGTCAAGGTGGCCAGCATCCCCGGTCGGTCGTCGCCCTTGATGCGCAGGTGGATGATCTTCTTCTCCCGCACGAGCTCGCGGTTCAGCACGCTGGCCAACAGCCGCGTGTCGATGTTGCCCCCGCACAGGATCAGCCCGCACCTGCGGCCCCGGAACCGCTCCGGATGCTGCAACAGCCCTGCCAGGGAACCAGCCCCGGCGCCCTCGGCCACCGTCTTCTCCACCATGCAGTAGAGCGCAATGGCCTGCTCGAAGGCCCATTCCTCACAGAGCACGATGTCGTCGATCAGCGGGGCCGCCTGCCGGAAGCTCAGTTCGCCCGCTGCCTTGACGGCGATGCCCTCGGCGATGGTGGCGCCGCCGCACTTGGGCGGTTCGCCCTTCAGCTGCGCGCTGAAGGAGGGGTACATGGCCGCTTCCACGCCCACCACCTCTATCGCGGGGTTCACGGCCTTGGCCGCCGTGGCCATGCCGGCGATCAGCCCGCCGCCTCCGATCGGGACCACCAGGGCGTCGATCTCCGGCGCGTCTTCGAGCATCTCCAGCGCCGCCGTGCCCTGGCCCGCCATCACGCCCCAGTCGTTGAAGGCGTGAACAAGCACCAGGTCGCGCTCCGCCTGCACTTGGAGCGCCCGCGCATAGGCGTCGTCGAACACCTCCCCCTCCAGGATCACCTCCGCCCCGTGCCCCCGGGTCTGCTCCGCCTTCACCGTCGGGGTCGGTCTCGGCATGACGATGGTGGCCGGAACCCCCAGCCGCGCCGCATGGTAGGCCAGCGCCTGGGCATGGTTTCCCGCACTGGCGCAGATGACGCCCCTTCTCTTCTCGTCCTCCGTCAGCTGTAGCAGCCGGTTCAGCGCGCCCCGCTCCTTGAACGAGGCGGTGAACTGCAGGTTCTCGAACTTCACCCAGCAGTCCGCCCCGGTGATGTTCGACAGGGTCCGGGAATAAAGGGTAGGCGTGCGCACCACCTGCCCCGCGATCCGGTCGGCCGCGGCCTTGATGTCGTCCAAGCTCAGCGTCATTTCGGCACGCTATCCCCGGTGGGAATCAGAGGAAAGCTTTGCGGATCGCTGCGCTTGAAACCGGCTACCCTCCCCAGCACCTCGTGGCCGAGCACGGAACCTATCCGGACATGCTGGCCCGCTTCCTGGGGCCGGAGTTCGAGGTGGAGGTCTTCGACGTCCAGAAGTCGCCGCCGCCGGCTCCGGACGCTTACCCCGCCTTTGCCGTCATGGGCTCCCCTTCCGGCGTCTATGACGGCGACCCCTGGATCGCGCGCCTGCTCGAATGGATCGGCCAGGCGCAGGGACGCACCCGGCTGCTGGGCGTCTGCTTCGGCCACCAGGCCATCGCTCAGGCCCTCGGGGGCGAGGTGCGCAAGGCGCCGGCGGGCTGGGGGTTGGGCCTGCATCGTTACGATGTCGTTTCCCGCGAGCCCTGGATGGAGCCGGCGCCCGACCAGATCGCCATACCCGTGTCCCACCAGGACCAGGTGGTGACCGCGCCTCCCTCCGCTCGGGTGGTGGCGCGCAGCGCCTTCACACCGCACGCCGTCCTGGCCTACGGCGACGACGCGCTCAGCTTCCAGTGCCATCCCGAGTTCACGACCGCCTACGCCCAGGCGCTGGCCGAACGCCGCCGGGGCCAGATCCCGGACACGGCCGTCGAGTCGGCCAAGGCCAGCCTCGAGGCGCCCAGCGACAACCCGGTGGCGGCCGACTGGGTCCGTCGGTTCCTGCGGGGCTGATTCCTGCGGGGCCGGCCGCTGGCTACAAGGTCGGCGGGGCCGCCTTGCGTGAGACCAGCACCTCCAGCAGCGCGCCGCGGATGCCCCGGCTGAGGTCGTCCAGGGCGTGGATGGTGGTGTTCAACCCGCCATGCGCGTCGAAGTAGTCCGCGATGTCGTACCCCCAGTCTATCGTCACCAGCGAGCCTTGCTCGTCGATCGGATTGGCGTGGTGCAGCGGCTGGTCGAGGTGCTCGACGGCTCCGTCTGCGGTTCTGCGCGCGCGGCGTACGCTGGGGAGCCCGGCTCTCGCCAGCGGCGCGGTGCCTATGTGCAGCCCTCCCGGCCTCAGCGTCCGGGCGATCTCGGCGATGGCGCGGTCCGGCTCGAACAGATGCTCGAACACGTCCTGAGTGATCACGAGGTCGAAACTGCCGTCGGCGAAGGTCTGCGCTTCCAGATTCTCGTTGCGCCAGCCCGGCCCCTGTCCGCCAGGCGGCAGCGACGGATCGTACTGGGTCGCCGTGTAGTTCCGGCACTCCCGCGCAAGTTTGCCGCTGCTCTCGGAGGGGCTGGACTCATGCACCTCCAGGTCGCGCCAGTTCGGACAGACCCGCTCCAACACGGTGTAGAACGCCCTCTGGCGGGGCACGCTGTGGCACCGGACGCAGATGAAGCTGTCGCGCAGCCACGGGTCCCAGGCCTGAAACCGGGTCTCCTGGTCGCAGACAGGGCATGTCCCTTCGACGTCCAGCAGAGGCGTTTGGGTGGCGGGCAAGCCCGCACGCGCGCCGTCGCGCAATCGCCACAACGCCCACCTCGCGTTCATCGAACAGCCTTGATGTCACCGCGCGCGGGCGTCATGTGGGCGCGCTAGCCCGAACAGCCGGCAGAATAGCGACCCGGGGGCAGGCAGGCCAGAGCCGGCGCCCAAACGGGGGACAGGGTTGTGCGGCCCTGACAGCCGGGGTCGTCGCCGGCGCCAGCACTTGCGCACGTGATCGATGAGGAGAGTCAAGCATGGACCCCAGTCAGGTGCCCGTCCTCATCAACTGCTTCAACCAGCCGACCTACCTGCGCATGATGCTGGACCAGTTGAGTCGGCTGGGCTGCAGGAATCTCGTCGTCGTCGACCAGGCGAGCACCTATCCGCCCCTCGTTCGGCTCCTGGCTGAGATCGAGCGCGAGGTCACCGTAATCCGATTGCGGGACAACAACGGGCCCCATTGGCTGTTCACTAGCGGCTTCTCCTCGATGCTCCCGGAGTACTTCATCTACACCGACCCGGACATCCAGTTCCCTGCGGACATGCCCCGGAGCCTGATTCGCGATCTCATGCGGGTCTCCAGGGCGGCCAGCGCCACCAAGGTCGGATTGGCTCTCGACATCTCCCGCCCCGAGAACATCAAAAGGGTCGGTCTTCCGATCGGAGAGTCGGTCTACACGATCCCCGAGTGGGAACGGCAGTTCTGGCGCCGGCCGATCCGGTTTCGCGGCTTCGAAGTCTACAAGGCCCCGGTGGACACCACCTTCGCGCTTTATCACCGGGCCCGGTTCGACGAGCACGTCCGGAACTTCAGGGCCGAGAACGTCTACTACTGCATGGACATGCCCGGCTCCTACCGGCTGGCTGGCCGGTATACTTCAATCCACCTGCCCTGGATGCTGGACGACCCCATCCCCGAGGAAGAACTGGCGCACTATGTCGCCCACCGCAGGAACGTGCACGAATATCTGGGCTAGGTCCTCTGCACGATCGCCACGGCCTGCCAGAACCGGTCCTGCTCGTCGAGGTAGCGCCGCAGCTTGCCCAGTCGACCGGCGGCGGAGGCGATGAACTCCGGACTCACCACCGTGTCGCCGTAAGCCTCCGGCGGGCGGTGCGGCCCACCGCCCGTGGGCAGATAGGTGGCGCCTCGCTCCGCCAGTTCCCGCCGTCGAGCTCCGAGGTCGCCCAGGTTAGCGGCCAACGCCCCGTGCCACCCCGTCTCGGGCGCCTCCGGATCAATGGCCGCTACGAAATCGAGGAACCGGGGCGGCTCCACCGTGAACACGATCAGCCCCCCTTTCGCGGTGATCCGCAGCAGTTCTGCCAGCCAGGCCCGGAACAAAGCCTCGGGCAGGTGGGTGAACACGGAATAGGCCGTGACGAGCTTAAAGGCGCCGTCGCGGAAGGGCAGGGGCCGCCCGTTCTCGGCCGGCAAGTGATAGCCCGGCACCCCCGCTCGCGTGCAGAACTCCACCATGTCGGGATCGACGTCGACCCCGGCCATGTCGCCCCGCTCGAATTCGCGCAGGAAGAAGCGTCCGACCCGCCCCCAGCCGCAGCCGAAGTCCAGATAGCGGTTCGCCCGACAGCCTCGCGCCAGGCTCGCCATGGCCGCCAGCGTGTAGCGGTGAAAGTTCCAGGCCTCCTGCAGCGCGTGCTCATAGGCCGACCCCACGAAGGCCTTCTGCAACGCTTCGTCTGGAAATCCCGGCCAGGTCCGCCCGTCCTGCACGGGCTCCGAGATCGATCGCTTCAGCCGCTCTAGCCAGGCCTCGTCGCTCAGTTCGCGGACGTCCGAGTGTTCAATCGCCGGAATCATGCGGCGCTGTTTGACCCGCCGAGGGCGCCGCGTCCAGAAACTCTGCGGGGCTGGTCGCGCATCGAACCGGCTGGTCAGGCGCGCCATGGTGGCCGAACATGACCGACTTACCACCCCTTCAGCCGCAATCCGCTCCGGCCCCTGACCGGCCACGCCCCGGAGTCCGCTCCCCGAGGCCTAGGGCGCCTCGGCCGCCTCCAGGGCGGCGGACAGCCTGTCGCGGAACTCGATGGGATCGATGCGGAACCGCTGCAGGGAGCCCTCCAGGTGGAAGATCCGGGGCTGTCCGTCGTCGGGCAGCACATAGCCGACGTCCTGCCCGCGGAAGTTGGCGATGCGGGACTGAATGTCTCCGATCCAGTTCAACGCGACGACCTTGGCTCCACGGGGCGAGACCAGGGCGTTGTGCAAACCGGAGCCGAACTCCCCCGCGATCACGCGCGCACGGGCGAACACCCCCACCTGCTCGCGCCAGGGCAGGAATTCGGGCCGGACGATCTGGAAACCCGCCTCTTCGGCGATGGCCTCGATCTCGGACTGGTTGCTCATCTCCCGATAAGCGTAGGCGGTCCGCATCGCGGCGCGGCTGACGAACAGGCGCGAACCGTCCGGGGACGGCGTCCTGGTCTGCGCATAGGCGTCCAGCGCCTCGCCGAACCAGGGGTGAAAGAGGTAATCGCGCTGCAGCATTGGGGGTAAGAGCAGTCGCCGCACGGCCACCTTGTGCGTCGCAGGATCGTAGACGATCACCTCCTGTCCCGGCAGGACGTCTTCAATGACTTCGGCCACGAAGACGGGGACATTGGACGGGATCAGGATCGGCGCGCGCACCCCTCGCTCGGCAAGCGCCCGGATGACGAACAGCTTGGGGAAGACCTCTGTCAGCCAGTGACCCCACATCAGATTGAAATGCACCAGCACAAAGGCGCACTCCAACTGCAGCGTCTTTCGCTTGAACCAGCCTGTCTCGAACGCCCAGGTCTGGGGCGCGACGTTCTCGTCCAGATAGGTCTTCACATAGCTAGGATAGGCGCCGGTGGCGTAGAGGTAGGCGCCGTTCCTGACCGCAATAGAGCCCCCGCCGCCAACAAAGGCCCTGCGGATCACATGGAGGTCGGCGGGGGGCGCCTCGGCCTGGGCCCGGTGAGGCTCCTGCACGCGCTCAAGCGGGGAAGGCCAAAGCATGGGCCGCGGTGGAATCGGCTGGCCACCTTCGAACAGCCGCACCCGGGCGACCTCCCGTTTCCCGCGGAGCGCCTCCTCCAGATCCAGGAGTTCGCAATCGGAGACGTCGATCGTTGCAGCCAAGCCCCACCTCGATGCCGACGCGCACCCGGGCTGCTAACAGCCGGGTCGCACGCCAACAACTAGGCGCCGGCTAGGGCGCCCCGTCCAGGAAGCTCGCCATGGCCGCCTGCGCCTCCGGCTCGGTCAGCATGGGCGCGTGGCCCACGTTCGGCACTTCGGCGTAGGCCATGGACGGCGCGGCCGCCTGCATTCGCCCGGCGATCTCCCCATCGATCAGGTCCGAGATCCCGCCCCGGATCAGCAGGGTGGGCCGCCCGGTCGCCAGCCCTGTGAAGATGGGCCACAGGTCGGGCGCAGGTCCGGTCGGCGCGGCCCGAAAGGGCGCGGTGATGTCGGGATCGTAGTCCAGTTCGAGCCCGCTCTCCGTCTCCCGGAAGATGCGCCGGGCGAAGGCCGACCAGTGCTCCGGCGGCGCACCCGGAAAGGCCACGCCGTTGATGCTGGCCGCGAACTCGGCCGCCTCCCTCCAGTTCCCGATCGGCTTCTGGTCTCCGACATAGCCCAGGATGCGGCTCAGTCCGACGGGCGACAGCTCCGGCCCGATGTCGTTCAGCACCGCGCCCGCCACCGCCAGCGGGTTCATGGCCGACAGGGCCATGGTGATCAGCCCCCCCATGGAGGTGCCCACGAACACCGCCCGCCCGAGTCCGGCCTGCATCATCAGGCTGACCACATCGCCCGCATAGACGGCCGGCTGGTAGTTCTGCGGGTTTGGGTCCCGGTCCGACCGCCCTCGCCCGCGCACGTCCACGGCCAGCACCCGGCGACCTCGCGCCGCGATCCACGGCGCCACCGCCTCGAAATCGCGGGAATTCCGCGTCAGTCCGTGAATGCAGATCACGGGCAGTTTCGCCGGCCCAGCCGCCCCGGCGTAGTCCCGCGTGTACAGCGTCAAACCGTCGGCGGAGATCCAGGTTCGGTCGGCGTAATCGGTCATGGCGGTCGTTTGCCGCAAGTTCAGCCCCGCCGGAAGGGGCGCACGCCAGAGAACTCCCCTGTGATCGGGAGAGGAGCTTACGACCGGGCGATCACCCGATGCAGCCGCCGCGGAGGCGCGTTCAAGCCCGAGCTCACGGAGGCGGGGAGGGCGGCGTGCAGGTCGTAGGCGTCCGTTCGCTCCACCCGGACCTCGGCGAAATCGCCCGCCTTCAGCGACCGCGCGTTCCGCACATACACGTGCCCGTCGATCTCCGGCGCGTCCGCCACTGAGCGCGCCACCGCCGTCCCGTCGGCCCGCACGCTGTCCACCAACACCCGCACCCTCTTTCCCACCTTGGCGCGCAGCTTCTCCCGGCTGATCGCGCCCGCACGCGCCATGAACCGATCCCAGCGGTCCTGCTTCACCTCTTCCGGCACATGGTCCGGCAGATCCCGCGCAGGCGCCCCCTGCACGTTCTCGTACTTGAAGGCTCCCACCCGATCGAGCTGCGCCTCCTCCAGCCATTGGAGCAGGTAATCGAAGTCCGCCTCCGTCTCTCCCGGGAAGCCCACGACGAAGGTGCTCCGCAGCACGATCTCCGGAGCGATCTCGCGCCAGCGTCGGATACGCTGCAGCATCTTGGTCTGGTTCCCCGGCCGTTTCATCGCCCTAAGCACCGAGGGGCTCGCGTGCTGGAAGGGGATGTCCAGGTAGGGCAGGATCTTACCCTCCGCCATGAGGGGTATGACCGTGTCGACCGATGGATAGGGGTAGACATAGTGCAGCCGCACCCAGACCCCGAGCTCGCCCAACCCGGCCGCCAGCCCCGTCATGTCGCCGCGCCATTCCCGGCCGCGCCACACCCCTTCCTCGTACCGGAGGTCCAGTCCGTAGGCGGAGGTGTCCTGGCTCACCACCAAGAGCTCCTTGACCCCTGCTTCCACCAGCGCTTCCGCCTCGCGCAGCACCTGGCCCACCGGACGCGAGGCCAGATCGCCCCGCATCTGCGGGATGATGCAGAAGCTGCACCGATGATTGCAGCCCTCCGAAATCTTCAGATAGGCGTAGTGGGGGGGCGTAAGCTTCACCCCGTGCTCCGCCCAGGGCTCCACCGAGATCGAGGGCGGCGGAGGCGTGGACCGACGCACCGCCTCCATCACCTCCTCATAGCGAGCCGGCCCCGTGACCGATTCCACGGTGGGAAAGCGCGCCCGGATCAGGTCGGCCTCGGCGCCCAGGCACCCCGTGACGATCACGCGGCCGTTTTTGGCCACCGCCTCGCCGATGGCCTCCAGGCTCTCCTCCCGCGCCGAATCGAGAAAGCCGCAGGTGTTGACCACCACCGCGTCGGCGCCCTCGTGCGTCTCCGAGGTGGCGTAGCCCTCGCCGCGCAGCCGCGTCAGGATCCGTTCGCTGTCCACCAGCGCCTTTGGACAACCCAGGCTGACGAAGCCGATCTTGGGGGGCAGGACGCTCATTGGCCGACCATGTAGCTCGGCGCGCCCCTCCGCGGGAGGCCCGCTCTTGTCGCGCCCGTCAGTCTGCGGCGAAGCAGTAGAACAGGCCGTCGCCGCCTGAGCTCTGCAGGTTGGCCTGGCTGCAGCCGCGCGAGCCGTGCGCGGAGTTCCAGGAGGTGGGGTCCGGCCCGCCGCCCTGCCGGTCGTGATGGCCCACCTGAGCGCTGCCCTCGGCGTTGCTGGTCCAGTTGCGGCAGGTCTTGTCCTCCGGGCCGGCGAAGGCGGCGCCGTCCGCCTGCGATCCTGTCAGGATGTCGTGCCGGTTCGGGGTGTCCCCGCGGCCGTTCACCACCTCTCCGCGTTCGTTCAGCGAGGCGGCCTTGGACAGCTGGGCGCCGGGTCCGTGCAGATCGGCCACGCCCTGGGCCACCACGACGCCCGCGGCGTTGGTCCAGGGCCCGGCGCCGATGCGGTCGCGCGCGTTCACCGCCGGCCTACCCGCAGCTCGGCCCGTGCTGAGGTAGGCGCGCCAGGTGCGCCCACCGGCGCCCACGGCCTGGGCCAAGGCCTGGCAATGCCGGTCGGCGCCGGCCAGCCCGCCTAAGGCGGCGCCGTCGCCCACCCCCGTGCTGGTGATGAAGAACCCAAGGCGGGGCTTCTGCGGTTCCGGAGCGGGAGCCGGAGCGCACGCCGTCAAAGCCAGAACGAGTGCAGCGGCCGCTGCTTTGATCATGCTCATCCTCACTGTCGTCCCCGGTCTTCGCAAGAGCCCGCCCCTTGTCGACCTCGCACCGGCCGAGATCAAGCGGCCCGCCACGTCGGCCCACGTCGGCCCACGTCGACCCAGGTCGGCTGTGGACCGGCTCGCGTAGCCTCCCCGGCCCGACTATAGCTCCGCCATGGCCGAGCGCTCCTTCTTCTCCCCCTACGCCCACGACATGGTCCGCGTGGGCGTCTGCGTTCCGCGCATCGAGCCGGCGGACCCGGTGTTCAACACCGACCGCACGCTGGAGCTCATGCGCCGCGGCCACGAGCAGTCGATTGCGCTGCTCGCCTTTCCCGAGCTGGGCCTGAGCGCCTACGCCATCGACGACCTGCTGCTGCAGGACGCGTTGCTCGAGGCCGTGCACCAAGCCGTCGCTCGCATCGTCGAGGCCAGCCGGAGCCTTTTTCCCACAGTGGTCGTAGGCGCCCCGCTCGCGGACGGCGGCCGCCTCTACAACTGCGCCGTGGTGATCGCGAAGGGCCGGATCCTGGGCGTGGTCCCCAAGATCTATCTCCCCAACTACCGCGAGTTCTATGAGCGTCGCTGGTTCACCTCCGGGGCCGAGGTCTATGGCCGCGAGATCGAAGCGGGCGGCCAGATCGTCCCCTTCGGCCGCGACCTCCTGTTCAAGGCCGTCGCTCCGCCAAAAACGTCCGGAGGCTTCACCTTTCACGTCGAGATTTGCGAGGACTTCTGGGTGGCCGCCCCGCCCAGCACGCTCGGCGCGCTCGCTGGGGCGGAGGTTCTGCTCAACCTTTCCGCCAGCAACGTCGTCGTGGGCAAGGTCGACGACCGCCGCATGCTGTGCGCTTCGCAATCCTTCCGCGCCACGGCCGCCTACGCCTATTCCGCCTCCGGGCCGGGCGAAAGCACGACCGACTTGGCCTGGGATGGTCACGCGGCCATCTACGAGATCGGCGGCCTGCTTACCGAGACCAAGCGGTTCATGCCGGACAGCACCCTGTGCTACGCCGACGTGGACATCGGCCGCATCCGTCAGGAGCGGCTGCGCACCGGCTCCATCGCCGACGCCCAGGTTGAGCACGTCCGCCGCAACGAACCATTCCGGACGATCCCGTTCGACTACCATCCGCCGGAGGGCGCGCTTGAGCTCGCCCGCAAGCTCGAGCGCTTTCCCTACGTTCCCTCCGACCCCGCCAAGCTGGAGGAGAACTGCTGGGAGGCCTACCACATCCAGGTGCAGGGCCTGGCCGAACGCCTCAAGGCCACCGGGATCAGACAGCTGGTGATCGGCGTCTCCGGCGGGCTGGACTCGACCCAGGCCCTCATCGTGGCGGCCAAGGCCGTGGACGCGCTCAACCTCCCCCGCACCAACATCCTGGGTTTCACCATGCCGGGTTTCGCCACCGGCGAGACCAGCAAGGGCCGGGCCTGGCGCCTGATGCAGGCCATGGGGATCACCGCCGCCGAGATCGACATCAAGCCGGCCGCCCTGCAGTTCCTGGCCGATCTCGGCCATCCCTTCGCCGAAGGGGAACCCGTCCACGACGTCACCTTCGAGAATGTGCAGGCGGGCCTGCGGACCGACTACCTGTTCCGCCTAGCAAACCAGAACCGCGCCCTGGTGGTCGGCACCGGTGATCTGTCCGAGTTGGCGCTGGGCTGGTGCACCTACGGCGTGGGCGACCAGATGAGCCATTACAACGTCAACGGGGGCGTCTCGAAGACCCTGATCCAGCACCTGATCCGCTACGTGGCCGGTTCCGGCGAGCTCGACGCCGACACCTGCGAGCTCCTGCGCGAGATCGTGGGCGCCGAAATCTCCCCTGAACTAGTCCCAGGCGAAGCCGCCCAGTCCACCGAGGCGGTCGTGGGTCCCTACGCTCTGCAGGACTTCAACCTTTACCAGCTCACCCGCTACGGCTTTCGCCCCAGCAAGATCGCCTATCTCGCCTGGAACGCCTGGCATGACCCCGCCAAGGGCGCTTGGCCGCCGGGGCTGACGGAGGAGGCCAAGCACGCCTACGATCTCCCGGAGATCAAGCGCTGGCTGGAGGTCTTCATCCGCCGCTTCTTCGCCAACCAGTTCAAGCGCTCCGCCCTGCCCAACGGTCCCAAGATCAGCAGTGGCGGCAGCCTCTCTCCCCGAGGGGACTGGCGCATGCCGTCGGACGCAAGCGCCCGAGTATGGCTCGACGAGCTGGCCACCGTGCCTGGGCGGGCGCCGCCGGCCGCGGGCGGCTGACCGCCGATCCAACGCGGTGTTCAGGCGGCCTGTCGGGCCGGCGCCAGGGGCTGGAGGAGCGGAAGCGTCAAGGTGAAGGTCGACCCCCGGCCCGGCGCGCTTACGGCCGTCAACTCGCCACCCATCAACTCGCTCAGGCTCCGAGAGATCGCGAGGCCCAGCCCGCTGCCGCCGTAGCGACGGGTGATGGAGCCGTCCGCTTGCTCGAACCGGGTGAACAGCCGTGCGCCGGTGGCCTGATCAAACCCTACGCCCGTATCCTGGACCTCAAAGGTGAAGGTCCGGGTGGGGCCTTCGCCTCCCGGTCGGACCCGGAACGCCACTTCGCCCTGATGGGTGAACTTCACCGCGTTGCTCAACAGATTGGTCCAAACCTGCCGAAGCCTGAGATGGTCCCCCTCGACCACGCACTCCGCATCAGGCGGCAGCGTCAGGCTGAAGCTCAAGCCCTTCTCCCTGGCCTGCATCTCGGCCAGGGCGGTCGCGGCGCGTATGCAGCTTGCGAGGTGAAAGGGTTCGCTGCGGATCTCCAGCTTGCCGGATTCGACGCGGGCCAGGTCGAGGATGTCGGAAAGCAAGTGCTCCAGGGTGACGGCCGAGGACTCGATCACCCCGACCATCTCCCTCTGCTTGGGATCCAGCCGAGTGCCCCCGAGCACACTGGCCACCCCGACGACGCCGTTCAGCGGCGTACGAAGTTCGTGGCTCATATTGGCCAGGAACTCGCTTTTGGCGCGGCTGGACGCTTCGGCGCGATCGCGCTCAAGCTCCAAGGCCTCGATCAGGCCGGCGCGGCTGATAGCCCGGAGCGCGACCGCCCCCACCGTGGCGGCCCCGGCCAGGAGCAAGGCGCCCAGGCCGCCGAGCGCCCATAGGACGACCTCGCTTTCGCGCGCCGCCTGGCGTTGCGCGTCCAGGGTTTCCGCCAGGGTGCGCTCCTCCTCTGCGATGATCAGCTGGAGAATCTCACGAGCCCGGTCCTGGCTAGCTTTTCCGCGACCCTGGGCGACCGTGTCCGAAGCGGACTGCAGTTCGCCGCGCCGCACCATTTCGACCACCGCCCCGTAATTGCGGAGCCCTTCATCGATGACGGTGCGCAACTGGGCGAAACGCCGTTCCTGCACGGCCGAAGCGTGCGTCAGCTTCGCCAGCTCCCGCAGATGGGTTTCAAGCTCCGGTCTGCCGATGTGGTAGGGCGCCAGAAAGCTCGGGTCGCGCGTCAGAAGATAGCCGCGCTCACCGCGTTGAACGTCCTGGAAGGACTTCACCACCCGCTCGGCGGCCAAGAGAACCCGCACCTGCTGAACGCGTCCAGCATCGGCCTGCCGCTGGCGCTCGAAGGCGCGTTCTCCCACCACGATCAGAAAGGCGACAACCAGGGCCAAGGCCGCCACGAACACGGCGCCGACCATCCAAAGTCGATCCACGCGCCTGGAGGCCCGCTTCTTCGCCGTGGATCGAACGGGCGCTGAGGGGCTGGCGTGATCCGAGTTGGGGTCGAACATTTGTATTCCCGGCCGCGCACGCCAACGGTTACGCGCCGGAGACTCCGCTCGCACCTGCGCCGTTCAACCTTCACGTGAACCTGTGGAATCTAGGTAAATACCCCGGCGTGAAAGGTCCCACAGGACGCTTCGCGCCTAGGGCCGGCCGCCGCAAGGCTGTCGTGATCGGACCGTTCTGAACGTCACGGACCAACGCAGGGCGTCCACCGCTGGAATGCTGTGCTCCCAATCCGACCGCGCCGCGCCCTGCAGGGCATAGGCGGACCGCGGCTCGGCCGTGAACGAGCGTCGCTCCCACCCCGCCCCCGCGCGGCGTCGCAGGCGGAAGGTGCATGGCGCCCCCAGCGACACGCCCACCACCTCGCCGAACTCCGGCCGGTCCTTGTGCCAGCCGATCGCGGCGCCCGGCGCGTACTCGGTCAGGAGCGCGTGCTCCAGCCGGGCCCCCTCTACGCCCAGGAAGGCCGCTGCGTGGTCCCGCAAGGGCAGCAGGAAGCCGGGCATTGGATCCGCCGCCGCGAGTCTCCCCTGCGAGAAGTCGTACCGCCAGCCGAACGACACCACGCGTCGCCGCCCTTCGTAGCCCCGGAACTGAAAGGGCTCGAACGGCAGCTCGGCGAACCGTTCGATCAGGTCCCCTTCCTCGCCAGGGGGGATGAACTCGGCTTGGAGCCGCATGCCTTCCGGCAGCCGAGAAGGTGAATCGAACAGTCCAGGCTGGCTCACGCCGTCTCCAAGGGTGCCGGATCGAGCCCGCACACCGGCTCCGCGCGCAAGTGGTTGACCCGCGGGGAACAGGGCTCCGGCCGAGCGACTCGCACCGAGGGTCAGCCCGCGTCAAGCCGAGGGCGCCCGCGGTCGAGCCACAGAGGCCAGCGCAGGAACTGGACTCTCTAGAGCCTTCAGACGCACAAACGCGGCCCATGGACTACGTCATCCCCGCCCCGCCTCGCCCAGCCGTTCCGGTCGAAGGCGGCGGTCTGTTCCCTGTGCGCCGCATCTGGTGCGTGGGCCGCAACTACGCCGCCCACGCCCGTGAGATGGGCCATGACGACCGCGAGCCGCCCTTTTTCTTCGCCAAGCCGGCCGACGCCGTGGTGCCTCGGGGCGGCGACATCCCATACCCGCCGGACACCGCCGATCTGCACCATGAGGTGGAGCTGGTGCTGGCGATGGGGCAGGGCGGGCGCGACATCGCCGCGGCCACCGCTCTGGACCACGTCTGGGGCTACGCTGCAGGCCTCGACCTGACCCGCCGTGACCTTCAGGCCGAGGCGAAAAAGGCAGGTCGCCCATGGGACCTCGCCAAGGGCTTTGACCGCTCGGCCCCTACTTCCGACATCCGCCCCGTCTCGGCCGGCGGTCATGTCCGATCCGGCCGCATCACGCTGTCCATCGACGGCCAGATCCGGCAGAACGCCGACATCGCCGACATGACCTGGAGCCCCGCGGAGGTCATCGCGGCCTTGTCCCGGTCCGTGGAGCTCGCCCCCGGCGACCTCATCTTCACCGGCACCCCTGAGGGCGTGGGCCCCATCGGCCGCGGCCAGCTCGTCTCGGCCCACATCGACGGCCTGCAGGACCTTTCGATGCGGTTGGTCTGAGTGGCGCTGGTCCAGGTGATCGTGGTCGCCTGGAACAGCGGCGCCCACCTCCAGCGCTGCATGGATGCGCTCGCCGCCCAGACCGTCACCGACTGGGAGGCGGTGGTCTGGGACAATGCCTCGACCGATGGCGCGGTGGATCGCCTCCGCCTGCCGCCCAACACCGAGGTGGTGCGCTCGGCCCTCAACCTCGGCTTCGCCGCCGCCAACAACCGCGCCGCCGAGCGATCGGAGAGCCGCTGGATCGCAGCCCTCAACCCGGACGCCTTTCCCGAACCCGACTGGCTGGAGCAATTGCTGGCCACCGCCGAACGGCACAAGGCCGAGGCGGCGGCCTCTCTCCAGCTTGACGACGCCGACCCGTCCATCCTCGACGGGGCAGGGGACAGCATGAGCATCTTCGGAATCGGCTGGCGCGGCGGCTACGGCTATCCCCGCACGACCGCCCCGACGGAGGAGGCCGAGGTCTTCTCCCCTTGCGCGGCGGCCGCCCTTTATCGTCGCGACGTCTGGCGCGAGCTGGAGGGGTTCGACGAACGCTTTTTCGCCTATTTCGAAGACGTCGATCTGGGCTTCCGAATCCGCCTGCGCGGTGGCCGCACCGTGTTCAGCCCCCGGGCCGTGGTCCGGCACGTCGGCTCCGCCTCCAGCCGGACCGTATCCGGCTTCGCCGAGCGCCATGGCGCGCGCAACCGCCTGTGGACCTTCGCTCGCGACATGCCCCTGCTGCTGATGCCGCTCGCGCTGCCGCTGCACCTCGCCGCCACGGCCTTTGTGCTGGTCCGCAGCCCCGACGCCGTGTCCCGGCAGGCCCGCCTCGCGGGCCTGGGCGAAGGCCTCCGCGGCCTCCGGCCGTTTCTGGCCGAGCGCCGCCGCTGGCGGTCGAAGCGCCCCCTTGCCATCGCCCGCGCGCTCGCGTGGAGTCCCCAAGCGGTTCGCCGCCGCCGCCCCGTCACCCGGAGCTTGTCATGATCCGCGCTCTCGCCCTCCTCGCCGCCCTGCTGGCGGGATCCTGCGCCACCGTCCCGCGGCCCCGCGCCGAGTGGTCGCTCGCGATCCATGGCGGGGCCGGCGTGATTGAGCGCGCCCAGATGGACGCGGCCACCGAGGCCGCCTACCGCGCCGCCATGAACGCCGCCCTGGACCGCGGCTCCGCCGTCCTGGCCCGCGGCGGCTCCTCCCTCGACGCCGTGGAGGCCGTGATCACCGGCATGGAGGAGGACCCGCTGTTCAACGCCGGCCGCGGGGCCGTCTTCACCGCCGAGGGGCGCAACGAGCTGGACGCCTCCATCATGGACGGCGCCACGCTCAAGGCGGGCGCCGTGGCCGGCCTCACCCGCGTGCGCCATCCCATCACCCTGGCCCGCCGCGTTATGGAGCGCTCGCCCCACGTCATGCTGATCGGTGCGGGCGCGGAGGAGTTCGCCGGCACCCAGGGCCTGGAGTTCGTGCCGCCCTCCTTCTTCTTCACCGAACGTCGCTGGCAGGGGTTGGAGCGCCAGCTCCGCCAGCAGAACCTGCCGGTTCCGCCCCGCCCGCAAGGCGCGTCCGCCCCCGGCGCTCATGCCCCTGGTTCCGGGCTGGCCCTGGCCGACGACTCCGACCGCAAGTTCGGCACCGTGGGCGTGGTCGCGCTGGACCGGGCCGGCCGCCTCGCCGCCGGCACCTCCACCGGGGGCACCACCGGCAAGCGTTTCGGTCGCGTGGGGGACGCCCCCATCATCGGCGCGGGCACCTATGCGTCTAACCGCGCCTGTGCGGTTTCCGCGACCGGCACCGGCGAGTTCTTCATTCGCCTGTCCGTGGCTCGCTCCATCTGCGCCCTGGTTGAGCACCGCGGCATGAGCGCCCAGGCAGCCGCGGACCAGGTGATCCAGCGCGACCTGACCGCTATTGGCGGCGATGGCGGCGTCATCGTCATCTCGCCCCGGGGCGAGGCCGGCTGGAGCTACAACACGCCCGGCATGTACCGCGCCCGCGCCAGCGCAGACGGAACCCGGTCGGTGGGGATCTTCAAAGACGAACCTTGAGCTCCGGGCCCAGGCCCGAGCCCACCCTCCGAACGATCAGACGGCCTCGCGCAGCGCCACCTGCTCGGCGATCTCGCCCAGCGCGCTCAGAAGCACAGACGCCGTGATCGGCTTGGTCAGGTGTTTGTCCGCCCCCGCCGCCAGGGAGGCGTCCACATGCTCGCCCATGGCGTTCGCGCTGAGCGTGAACACGGGCAAGCGGGGGGAGCGCGTAGAGCGCTCATGCGCCCGAATCGCCCGGATTGCGGTGAGCCCGTCCATCACGGGCATCTGCATGTCCATGAGCACCACGTCGAAGCGCTCCGTCATCGCCGCCTGCACCGCCTCCTCGCCGTTCTCCACCGTGGTCAAATCCACGCCCAGAGGGGCCAGCATCAACTCCACCACCTTTTGGTTGATGGGATGATCCTCCGCCAGCAGCACGCGCAAGGGCCGCGCCTCCGTGCTCACAAAGGCCGGCGCTTCCTCCCATTCCGGCCCGGGCGCCGCGTCGGCGCGGGCCATGGGCAGCTCGAGCGTGAAGGTTGCGCCCCTGCCGCGCTCGGCCGAGGCGTCCAGCCGTCCTCCCATGAGCTCGGCGAGGTCGCGCGAGATCGCCAGCCCCAGGCCCGTGCCGCCGAACTGACGTGTGATGGAGCCGTCCTCCTGCTCAAAGCGACCGAACAACCGCTCCTTGCATTCGGCCTCGAAGCCCACGCCCGTGTCGGAGACCGAGAAGGTGAACTTCGGCGGCGAGACCTCGTCGTCCACCGCCACCAACAAGCTCACTGCGCCTGCCCCGGTGAATTTCACCGCATTGCTGAGCAGGTTGTAGAGGATCTGTTTCAGCCGCCCGGAGTCGCCCACCACCGCGCCTTCCGCGGCGGGATCGATGCGGACCTCGAAGGCCAGGCCCTTCTCCCGGGCGCGCAATTCCGACAGGGCCGCCGTGGCGCGCACCGTGTCGCCGAGGACAAACGGCTCCGCCTCGATCACGATGCGCCCTGACTCCACCCGGGACAGGTCGAGAACGTCGGACAGCAGCCGCTCCAGGGTTTCGGCCGAGCTCTCGATAATGCGCACCATCTCCTGTTGGCTTTCCGACAGCGGCGTGCGCGCCAGCACCTGGGCCACCCCCGTCACCCCATTCAGGGGCGTGCGGATCTCGTGGCTCATGTTCGCCAGGAACTCGCCCTTGGCGCGGCTGGCGGCCTCCGCTTGATCGCGGGCGTCGGCCATGGCCTCCTCGGCCTGCTTGCTCGCCGTTACATCGAACTGGGCGGCGATCATGGCGTCGCGGTTCTCGTAGCGCATGGCCTGCACGTAGGGCCGCACATGGATTTCCGAACCGTCCGCGCGCACCTGCCGCCAGACGCGAACGCCTTGGTACTGGCCGGCGCCGTATAGCTTCGCGTGCTCGACTAGCGCCGCATGCTCCTCGGGCGCGTAGAGGTCCATCAAGGACATGCTCAGGAACTGCTCGCGGGAGTAGCCGTAGTGAACGATCGCCGCCTCGTTCACGGCGATAAAGGCGCGGGTTTCGCGATCGGTCACCCACATCGGCACCGGATTGTCCGCGAACATCAAGCGCAGCGAGGCTTCGCGCGCCTTGAGCTCGGTGATGTCTTCGCAGATCGACACCACGCCGCCATCGGCGCTGCGCCGCTCCAGGATGCGCAGCCAGTGGCCCTTGTTCTCCTGCTCGAGAACCGCCTCGCCCGCACGTCGACGCGCGAGGCGCTCCTCCAGCCACTCCGCTTCGCGGCCCTCGGCTTCGGGGTAGACGCCGCTGTTCAGCCCCGCTTCCAGCAGTTCGCGGAAGCTCGCGCCGGGCTGGAGCATGCCGCCGCCTTCATCATTCAGTTCGGCGTAGCGCCGGTTCCAGACCACGATCCGGTCCTCGGCGTCGTAGAAGGCCAACCCCTCGGGGAGCGCCTCGATGACGTCGCGCAGCTTGGTTTCATGCGCCCGGTTGCGCCGGCCGCTCCGCATCCGGAGATAGCCTACGAACCCCGCCACCTCGAGCAGCACGCAGCCGAATGCGGCTAGGGCGACAGTGCGCCAGTCGTGGCCCTCGGCGACGTGGGTTAGTCCGTCCAGCAAGGCCGCCCTCTGTTTTCGCTGAATGGCAGATTAGGACGGCCGAGCTTAACAATCGCTTCCTGCGCCGCGCTGGCCTATCGCCCCCCGACCCGGTTAGGTTCGGGAGAGGCGCCGCAGAGCGCGTGGGGAGACAGGCCGACCATGACCGCAGCAGCCGCCGACGCCACGACCCCGCGCGCCAACCAGACGGGCCTGGTGGTGGCCGCTTCGGCCGCCGGGACCGCCTTCGAGTGGTACGACTTCTTCATCTTCGGCACGCTGACGGCGATCATCACGCGCAACTTCTTCACCGGCGTGGACGAGACCGTGGGCTTCATCCTGGCGCTGGCCACCTTCGGCGTGGGTTTCGGCGTCCGACCGCTGGGCGCCTTGTTCTTCGGCCGCATCGGCGATCGGCTGGGGCGCAAGGGGGCCTTTCTGCTCACCATCACCCTCATGGGCGTGGCCACGGTCGCCATCGGCGTCCTGCCCACCTACGAGGACATCGGCATCGCCGCTCCTATCCTGCTGGTGCTCATGCGCGTGATCCAGGGCTTCGCCCTGGGCGGCGAGTACGGCGGCGCCGCCATCTACGTCGCCGAGCATGCGCCGGACGCCAAGCGCGGCTTCCTAACCAGCTGGATCAACGTCACCGCCGGCGTGGGCCTGATCCTGGCCCTGGGCGTGATTTTCGCCACCCGTACGGTGCTGGGCGAGGAGACCTTCGCCGACTGGGGCTGGCGTTTTCCCTTTATCCTCTCGGCGGCCCTGCTGGCCGTGTCCCTGCTGATCCGCATGCGCCTGGAGGAAAGCCCCGCCTTCACCCGAATGAAGTCGGAGCAGGGCGTCTCCAAGGCGCCCTTCACAGAAGCCTTCGGCCGCTGGCCCAACCTCCGTCTCGTCCTGCTGGCGCTGTTCGCCATCATGCTGGCTCAGGGCGCAGTCTGGTACGCGGGCCACTTCTACGCCCAGTTCTTCCTGGAACGGGTGCTCAAGGTGCCGGGCCCGGTCGTGAACGGCTTGCTGATCGCGGCTGTGGCGCTTTCCGCCCCGCTCTACGTCTTCTTCGGCTGGCTGTCCGATCGGGTGGGCCGCAAGCCCGTGATGCTGTTCGGCATGATCCTGTTCGTGATCGTCGCCTTTCCTGGCTTCCGCTACATGAGCGCCGCGGCCAACCCCGCCCTGGTGGAGGCCTCCCAGCGCGCCCCGGTGGTGGTGACCGCGGCGGCCTCCGATCGTTCGACCCAGTTCGACCCCCTTGGCCGCAACAAGCCGGTGCTGGGCGGTGACGTGCTCACCCGGGCTCTGGCCGACGCCGGCGTTCCCTACAGGACGGGTCCGGGCGTCGCCGGGCGCCCTGCGGTCGCGGTGGTCGGGGAAGGGGCCGTTCAGGCGCCCAGCCTCCTGGGTCTGCCGCCCGCCGAGGCCGAGGCCGCCCGTAAGCGGGTCGCCGCCGAGGTCCGGTCCGCCCTGACCGAGGCGGGCTATCCCGCCGCCGCCGATCCCGCCCGCATCAACAAGGGCGGGATCCTGGCCGTGCTGCTGGTCTTCATGGTGGCCGCCACCGCCCTCTACGGCCCCCAGGCGGCGGCGCTGGTTGAGCTCTTCCCCACCCGGGTGCGCTACACGGCGTTGAGCCTGCCCTATCATATCGGCACCGGCTGGGTCGGCGGCTTCCTGCCCTTCACCGCCTTCGCCATGGTGGCGGCCACCGGGGACCCTTACTTCGGCCTCTGGTATCCGGTGATTTTCACGACGATCTCGGTGGTGGTGAGCCTGTTCCTGCTACCGGAAACGCGAGGACGGACGCTGGATTGAAGGGCGACCGCGAACTCGGCGCCGTTCACCTCTTCGTCGGCGATAGCCGCTCTCGCGCACTTGCGATCTTGGCGAGAACCAGAAGCTCCACTCTGAGCTGGCGCTCGAAGCCTCACGCCGGCGGTTGGAACGGCTGCTCCGTCACGACCCGGTACCGGCGGCTGCAGCCTGACGGGTGCGCTGGCGAATGCGCTGCAGCAGGAGGTCCGCGACCACCGGCTTGACCACATGGTCGTCCGCGCCGGCCGCCGCCGCCCTGGCCACTTCCTCGGGCTCGTCATGAGCGCTCACGACGATGATCGGGGTGCGAGGCAAGCCCCGCTCCCGTTCCACGCCTCGGGTGCGCCGGATCGCCTCATAGCCGTCCATGCCGGGCATCCGCAGGTCCATTAGCACCACATCGAAACGCCCCTGCTCGAAAGCTTCCACGGAGCTTCGCCCGTCAACGGCGAAGCTTACGTCCGCAGTTAATCTGTTGAGCACTCTTTCAAGCACGCAGCGGTTGATCTCGTCATCATCAACGGCCAGCACCCGCAACGGTGGCGGAGCCGCGCTCGCGTTCACGGGCTCCGGTTGGTCCAACCGCACAGTGGAGGTGAAGGCCACGCCGGCGAAGCAGCCTGAGCGCCATACTGTGGTGGCTTCATGCAGGGCGCCTGTTCGCACATCCAGGAGGGTTCCCCTGTCGGGCGCGGTTCCCCCACCCAGCATCTGCATGCGCGCGCCTCGCGTGGAGATATCCAGGATCATGCACGATGGGCTGCCCTGATCGCCTTCGCCCACGAAGACGGCGCGATGAAGAACCCGCTCGCGCGGCGCCCGGCGCTGCTCGGCGGCGTCTTCGTCCGGCAAGGACTTCGGCGGCGACATCGCGCCAAGGTGCCGCGCACGGGTGAAAGCCGGGTGAACAGGTGAACGCTCTCGATGCCGGACCATCGATGCCCCCGCCGGTCTCGGCGGGCCCGGGGGTGAGCAACCGGCGATTACTTCGGCCTCTGGTGCCCGGTGATCTTCACGACGATCTCCGTGGTGGTGAGCCTGTTCCTGCTACCGGAAACGCGGGGATGGACGCTGGATTGAGGGCCCCAAAGGGCGGGGTCCGGCCCATGGCAGCTTGGACCACAGTATCGGGCCAGGTGGGATGGAGGGGTAAGCAGCCTCTCAGCTCCCGCCCTGAATGGCGACAGATCGCCAGTGTTGCGGAGCTATCGCACGGCGCCCGGACCGTTCGAGACCTCCTCGATCGCGATCAGCATGTCCTTGCCGGTGAAAGGCTTGGGCACGAACACGCTTTCGTTCACGCCATAGCGCACCACGGAATTTTCGGCGTCGAAGCCTGTGGTGAAGATCACGGCGATGCTGGCGTTGAGCCGCCGTGCATAGCGGGCGACGTCGAAACCCGTCGTGCCCGGGCCAAGGTTCACGTCCAGGATCACCGCGGAGAAGGTGCGCCACTCCCGGTCCAGGAGGTCGTACGCGGCCTGATCGTTGGTGACGCAGACGAGCTCGTAGCCGGACGGCTCAAGCTCGTCGGTGAGGAAGGCGCAAACCTCGGGTTCGTCCTCGACGAGGAGGACTCGCTTGACGGCGTCGCCGCGCAGGGCGTCAGTCATGCGCTGCTCACGTCCATCTTGAGAGGACAGCTTAACTAACTGGCCTGGAGATAGTTGCGCCCCGTTCGCGGCGAAGCGCTCCGGCGTGACGTCTGGCGACAGCGCAAGGGTGATGAAGGTCGCGCTTCCCCGGAGCGGATGGCGTCAACGAGCGTCTCTCGTCTGAGGCGATGGCGGCTCACCTTCAGCCCGGGCTTGCCGGCGCTCACGTCCGTCTTTGACGGGCGACCCCGGCCTCCTCGGGTCGCAGCCGGCGCGGTGATTCGAAAAGGTTAACGCGAGCGGCTGCGGCGTCTTGACTCAGGGCCGGCCCATGCACAGAACAAAAGACGAACAGGATAGGGCCGGATGAGGTCGGGAGCGGAGCATAGGCTGCGCGCCTTGCGGGAGCGCTTGGCCGCAATCGAGGGAGGAAAGCGCACGGGGCGGGTGCTCCCGTTCGGCGACGGGCGGGTGGACGCCTGTCTGCCCGGCGGAGGGCTGCCGCGGGGGCGCTGGCACGAGATCACGGGCGAGGGCCTGGAGCAGGAAACGGCGGCTGCGCCCGCAGCCTGGAGCGCGCGGCTGGGGTCGCGGCTCCTGTCGGACGGCGGGGGCGAGGCGGTGTGGATCGGGCAAAGCGAAGACCTGCACGCGCCGGGGCTGGCCGCCCTGGGCCTGCGTCCGATTTTTGTCCTGGTGCGCAATGACACGGAGGCCCTGGCCGCGGCGGAGGACGCGCTCCGCGCGCGTGGCGTGGCCGCCGTCTGGGCGGAGGTGGCCGGGCTGGACCTGACAGCCGGCCGCCGGCTGCAGCTCGCCTGCGAGGCGCACGGGGCCACCGGCTTTGTGCTGCGGCGAAGGCTTTGGGCGCACAAGGGTGGGGCGGAGACGGGCGCCGGCTCGGCCAGCCGGTGGCGGATCGCCGCGGCGCCCAGCAACCCCGGCCACCTGCCGGGCCTGGGCCCTGCGCGCTGGCGGGTCTGGTTGGAACGCGCCGCGGGCGGTCGCCCGGGCGCCTGGATCATGGAGATGGGCGATGAAGCGGATCGCATCCGTGTGGTTTCCGAACTGGCTGCTGACGGCTTGGCTGCGGCGGAACCCTCGATTCGAAGGGCGGGCTGAGCCTTTCGCCCTGGTGGAGAGCATGGGAGGCGCGCGCCGCTTGGCGGCGGTGAACGAGGCCGGGGAGGCCGCCGGTCTCTGGCGCGGCAAGAAGCTGGCCGACTCCCTGGCGCTGGTTCCCGAATTGCGCACCGCCGACCACGAACCGGAGGCGGACGCCTCGGCCCTGCTGGGCCTGGCCGACGGGTGCGTCCGCTTCAGCCCGGCCGTAGCCCCCGACGGACCGGACGGCCTTTTCCTGGACGTCACGGGCGGCGCGGCGCCCTGGGGCGGGGAGGCGGCCTGGCTCCACGACCTGCTGACCCGGCTGTCCCGGGCAGGCGCCCCCGCCCGTGCAGCGGTGGCCGACACGGCGGGCGCGGCCTGGGCCCTGGCCCGCTTCGGCCAGGCGGACCGAATTCGGATCCGGCCCGGCGCTCAAGCCGACGCGCTTCGACCCCTGCCGGTGGCCGCCCTGCGCCTGCCGCCCGCCGCCCAGGCGGGGCTGCCCCGCCTGGGGCTGACGACCGTGGGCCAGGTCTCCACCCTGCCGCGCGCCCAGTTGGCCAAGCGGTTCGGCGCCTCCACCCTGCTCCGCCTGGACCAGGCGCTGGGCACGGCGGATGAAGCGCTGCCCTTTCGCCGGCCGCCCACGCCCTGGTTCGAACGGCTCGCCTTTTTCGATCCCCTGAGCGCGCCCGAGGACCTGCGGCGCGCAGTGGGGGACCTGCTCCACGCCCTTTGCGAGCGCCTGGCCGCCGAAGGTCAGGGCGCGCGACGCTTTGAAACCGTGTTCCACCGCGCCGACGGCTGCAGCTTTCCCGTCCGCATCGGCACGGGCCTGCCCGCCCGCGATCCCGACCGCCTGCTCAAGCTGTTCGCGCCCAAGCTGGAGTTCGTCGACCCGGGCTTCGGCATCGACGCCGTGACCCTGACCGCGGACCGCCTGGAGCCTTTGGGCGAGCGCCAGACGCGCCTGGATCAGGAAACGGATGTCCAAGACGCCCTGGCCGCCCTGGTGGACCAGCTCGGCGCCCGTTTGGGCGAGTCCCGCGTCTGGCGCGCCGCGCCGCAGGAGAGCCATGTCCCAGAACGCGCGGTGACCCGCCGCCCGGCGTCCGCGCCTTTGTCCGGGTTCGGGCTCCCGTCCGGGCCCGGCTGGGATCCCGAACGGCCCCGCCCCATGCGGCTCCTGCCTCGGCCCGAGCCGGTGGAGGCCATGGCCGCCGTGCCCGACAATCCGCCGCTGGTCTTCACCTGGCGCGGGCGGCGGCGGCGCGTGCGCCGCGCCGAAGGGCCCGAGCGGATCGCGGAGGAATGGTGGCTGGACGCTGCGGCCGTCCCGGCGGTGAACCGCGTGCGCGACTATTACGCGGTGGAGGACGGGGAGGGCGAGCGGTTCTGGCTGTTCCGCGACGGCTTGTATCGGGCGGGGGAAACCCCCCGGTGGTTCCTCCACGGCCTGTTCGGCTGACCCGCCATGGCCGGCTATGTCGAACTCCAGACCACGACCAACTTCAGCTTCCTGCGCGGGGCTTCCCACCCCCAGGAACTGGTGGGCGCGGCCTATGACGCCGGCCACCCGGCCATCGGGATCACCGACCGCAACAGCATGGCGGGCGTGGTCCGGGCCTGGACCCACGCCAACCACCTGGCCAAGCAACTGGGCATCCACCCGCCGCGCGTGCTGGTGGGCGCGCGGCTGGTGTTCAGCTGCGGCGCGCCCGACGTGCTCTGCTATCCGACCAACCGCACCGCCTATGGCCGTCTGACCCGCCTGCTCAGCACGGGCCAGCTCCGCTCGCCCAAGGGGGAGTGCGACCTCCGCTACCCCGACCTGCGCGAATTCGGCGACGGCCAGATCGTCATGGTCGTGCCCCCGCCGACCCTGGATGCGGCCTTCAAGGCCGCGCTGGCCCGGGTGTCAGGCGACTTTTCGGGCCGCGCTTATCTGGCCGCCGCGCGATCCTACGCCGCGCGGGATGCCCGACGCCTGCACCGCCTGGCCGCCCTGGCCCGGGAGCACGCAACGCCCATGACGGCCGTGAACGACGTCCTTTATCACGAGCCCGAGCGCCGCCCCTTGCAGGACGTGCTCACCTGCATCCGGGAAAAAACAACGATCGCCAAGGCCGGGCTGCGGCTCGAAGCCAACGCCGAACGCCACCTCAAGCCGGCCCATGAAATGGCCCGGCTGTTCGAGGCCCACCCCCAAGCGATCGCCCGCACCCTGGAGATCGCCACGCGGATCCACTTCGACCTCAGCCACGTCAAATACGAGTACCCGGACGAACCGGTGCCGTCCGGCTACACGCCGATCGGCCGGCTGAAGGAGCTGACCTGGCGCGGCGCCCACTGGCGCTATCCGGCCGGCGTGCCGCGTCCCATCCGCCGGACCATCAACAAGGAGCTCCGCTTCATCGAGGAACGGAGCCTGTCGAAGTACTTCCTGACGGTGCACGACTTCGTCCGCTTCGCGCGCGAGGAGGCCGGCATCCTCTGCCAGGGCCGGGGCTCGGCGGCCAACAGCGCGGTTTGCTTCTGCCTGGGGATCACGGCGGTGAATCCGGCCGACCACAAGGTGCTGTTCGAGCGCTTCCTGTCGGCCAACCGCGACGAGCCGCCCGACATCGACGTCGACTTCGAGCACGAGCGGCGCGAGGAGGTGATGCAGTACGTTTACCGCCGCTATGGGCGGGAAAAGGCGGCCATCTGCGCCACGGTGATCCACTACCGGCCGCGCAGCGCCGTCCGCGACGTGGGCAAGGCCATGGGGCTGACGGAGGACGTCACCGCGGCCCTGGCCGACACCGTCTGGGGCAGCTGGGGCGACGACCTGCCCGACGAGCATGTGCTCCAGGCGGGCTTCGACCCGGGCAATCCGGAGGTCCGCCGCGCGGTGGCTCTGGCCAACCAGCTGCTCAAGTTCCCACGCCACCTGTCGCAGCATGTGGGCGGCTTTGTGCTGACGCAGCACCGGCTGGACGAGACCGTGCCCATCGGCAACGGGGCCATGAAGGACCGCACCTTCATCGAATGGGACAAGGACGACATCGACGCGCTGGGACTCATGAAGGTGGATGTGCTGGCGCTGGGCATGCTGACCACGCTGAAGCGCGGCTTCGACCTGCTGAACGCGGCCAAGGGCGGGATCGAGGGGCGGCCCGTTCACGACATCGCCGAACTTCCGAACGAGGATCCGGCGGTCTACGCCATGCTGTCCCGCGCGGATTCCGTGGGCGTGTTCCAGGTCGAAAGCCGGGCGCAGATGTCCATGCTGCCCCGGCTCAAACCCGCCAAATTCTATGACCTGGTGATCGAGGTGGCCATTGTCCGGCCGGGCCCCATCCAGGGCAACATGGTCCACCCCTACCTCCGTCGGCGCGAAGGGAACGAGCAGGTGACCTATCCCTCGCCGGCGCGCGAGCATGGCCCGTCCAACGAGCTGGAAGAGGTGCTGGGCTCGACCCTGGGCGTGCCCCTGTTTCAGGAACAGGCCATGCGCCTGGCCATCGTGGCCGCCAAGTTCACCTCGGAGGAGGCGGACGGCCTGCGCCGCTCCATGGCCACTTTCAAGCACACGGGCGGGGTGGGCGAGTACCACGCCAAGTTCGTGGAACGGATGGTGGCGCGCGGCTACCAGCGCGATTTCGCCGAGAACTGCTTCGCCCAGATCGAGGGCTTCGGCTCCTACGGCTTTCCGGAAAGCCATGCGGCCAGTTTCGCCAAGCTGGTCTACGCCTCCGCCTGGCTGAAATGCCGGCACCCGGACGTGTTCTGCGCCGCCATCCTGAACAGCCAGCCGATGGGCTTCTACCAGCCGGCGCAGCTGGTGCGCGACGCCCGCGAACACGGGGTGGAGGTGCGCGGGCCCGACGTGCTCAGCAGCGACTGGGATTGCACCCTGGAGCCGGGCGAAGGACCTTGGCTGGCTGTTCGCCTGGGCTTTCGGCAGATCAAGGGCCTGCCGGAGGCCGAACTGCAACGGTTGGTGGCGGCGCGGGCGGCAGGGGCGCGGACCTTCGAAGACCTGATGGCCAGGGCTCGGCTTTCCCAGGGCGCCTGGGACAGGCTGGCCGAAGCCGACGCCTTCCGGTCGCTAGGCCTGGATCGCCGGGCGGCCTTGTGGGCGGTCAAGGGCGCAGATGCGGGGAGGGGCGACCTGCTGGACGGCGCGGCCCCGGCCCGAGAGCCCATTCAGCTGCCGCTCATGCCCCTGCCCGAGCATGTGGCGGAGGACTACCGGACGGTGAGCCTGTCGCTCAAGGCCCATCCCGTGTCCTTCTTCCGCCCGGCGCTGGCGGCGGCGGGCGCCGTTCCCGCCCGGGACCTCAAGCTGACCCGCTGGCGCAGCGGGCGGCGGGTGGCGGTGGCGGGGCTGGTGCTGATCCGGCAACGGCCGGGAACGGCCAAGGGCGTGACCTTCATCACTCTGGAAGATGAGACGGGGGCCGCAAACCTCGTGATCTGGCAGGACCGCTTCCAGGCGAACCGCAAGACCTGGATGACCGCCTCCTTTATTCTGGTTCGCGGCCAGCTCCAGAAGGCGAACGGCGTGATCCACCTGGTGGCCGAAACGGTGGAGGACTGGAGCCCGCGCCTGTCAGACCTCCGCTCCGGCGTGGGCGAGCCGCCCCGGATGCAGACGGAGGTGCAGGGCCGCCTGCTCCGTTCCCGCGACTTCCATTAGAAGCGGTAGGCCAACCCCAGGCGCAGGTTGCGGCCCGGCAGGGGAGCCACATCCTTCAAAAAGGAGGCGTGCTCGCGCGCCTCCTCGTTGGTCAGGTTGCGGGCTTCGGCGAACAGGGTCACCCCGTCCAGGGTGGGCGGCTTCCAGGAGCCGAACAGGTTCACCAGGGTGTAGCCGTCCGTGGGCAGTTCGAACGCGGCGACTCGGTCCTGCTCGCCCACTGTGCGCACCTCCAGCCGGCTTTCCAGGGCGGCGTCCTCGTAGACGAGGCGGGCCGTCGCGGAGTAGGGCGGGATGCGCGGCGGGGCGCCCAGGTCGGTGTCGGCCCTGACGATGTCGAACACGCCCTCCAACCGCCACTCGCGACGACCTTCCTCCCAGAGCCGGTAGCTCGCCTCGGCCTCCGCCCCTGTGAACTCGGCGTCCGTCTGGACGTACTGAAACACCGGCAGCTCGTCGCGAACCTCCCCGGTGGGACGGAAGTCGATGAAGCCCTCGTACCTGACCGCGTAGAGGTGCAAGTCGCCCGAGAAGCGGCCACGCTCCATGTGCGCCGCACCCTCGACGGAATAGGCGGTCTCCTGCTCGACGGCCTCGTTTCCCACCTCGAAGGTCTGGTTGGCGATGTGCGGGCCTTCCGCGAACAGCTCCTCCTCCCTGGGCGCGCGCTGAGCTCGGGCGAGCGACAGCCCCAGGAAGAGGCCGTCAGATGGCCGCGCGAACACGCCGGCCGAGACGGACAGGTTGGTGAAATCGCGCTCGCGGCCCAGGCTCTCCAGACGGCGGCTGTCCAGCCGAAGCCCGCCCTCCACGCCATAGGCGCCCCGGTCGAGCCGCTGGAGCGTGTAGACGCCCAGTTCTTCGATATCGGTGGACGGCACATAGGCCTCCTCGCCGATCGCCTCGAAGCTGCGGCGCAAGGCCTGCACCCCGACGGAGCCGCTGAGGTCTCCCCGCTTGGCCTGGATCAGGTCCAGCCGCGCCTCAACTCCGTCGGACAGGAATCGCGTGCCGACCTCCTGGCCTTCCAGCTCCGCGTGCTCGTAGTCGGCGAGACCGGCAGTGAGGCGCGCCGTCTCGAAGGGGCCCGCAGGGAGGGGCGTCTCCCCGCGCAGGTCGATGCGCGTCTGCTCCAGCGCGATCACCACGTCCTCCTCCGCCACGATGCCGTAGGTGGTTTCGGTCCGCCTGACCGAAGCGCCCAGTCGGGTGTCGCCCGCTAAATAGGCGAGCCCGGCCCCGATCTGGTCGAGCTCGACGGCGCTGTTGCGCACCGTTCCCGTGTCCTCCCGCTCCACCCCGAGCACGTCAGCCAGCTGTCGGCTGATCTGAGGGCCAGGGATATCGTAGTCCTCGCTGCGCCGGGTGACGCCGTCCACGGTGAACACCAGAGGACCTTCGCCGAGCTTGATCTGACCGGAAGCCTGCCGTCCCTGGTCCACCGTGGAGGCCTGGACGGACAGCCGCCCGTCCGCGCCTCCGGACGCGGGCGAATCAGGCACGCGCTCATCGATGATGTTGATCACGCCCCCGATCGCGGAGCCGCCGTAGAGCAGGGTGGAGGGGCCGCGCAGCACCTCGATCTGTTGCGCCTCGGCCGGGTCGGTGGCCACCGCATGGTCGGGCGACAGGGCCGAGGCGTCGATCTGGCCCACCCCGTTGGTCAGCACCTGAACGCGCGGTCCCGCCAAGCCGCGCACCACCGGTCGGCTGGCGCCTGGGCCGAAGAAGGTGGAGCGCAGGCCCGGCAGCCCGCTCAGCAGATCGCCTAGCCCCTGCGCGGGCGCCACATCCAGCTGCTGGCGGGTGACGACGGCCACATTGGCCGTGAGCGCATCGGCCGAGATGGCGAAGGGAGCCGCCGTGACCACCACGGCCTCGACATCGGCCGCGCCGTCCGCCTGGCCGGGCGGAATCGTTTGCGCCGCCGCGGCCGTGGCCAGGACCGACAAGCTCGCCGTCGCGAGCTGGATTGCAGAACGCCGCATCGAGCACCTCTTCCGAGTCCCTTGTTACGGTATAACGTTTTGGGGTCAACCCGGCTTGCGCCCTGTTCCGACTGTGGTTAGCTCCCACCCATGTCGAAGGGCGCGTGCGGGCACGAAGGCGAAGCCGCCGGTCTGGCGGGCCGCGCGCTGGACGCGGCCCTGAGCGAGGCCGGCGTCCGGGTCGCCGCGGCCGACGAACGACTGACCGACTCCCGTCGCCGCGTGCTCGAGCTGCTTCTGGAAGCGGGCGGGCCGGTGAAAGCCTACGACCTGATCGCCGCCTATGGCCAGGGCGGGGCCAAGCCCCCCACGGTTTACCGAGCGCTGGAGTTCCTGGAGCGGCTGGGCTTCGCGCACCGGCTGGAGAGCCTGAACGCCTATGTCGCCTGCCCCCGCTCCGGCGAGGTCCACGCTGCGGCCTTCCTGATTTGCCAGTGCTGCGGCGCCACCGCCGAGATCGAGCCGGAGGTGTCGGCCGGGGTGGAGGTCGCGGCGGAAGCGCATGGCTTCGAGCTGCGCGGGCTGACGCTGGAGGCTCGTGGGTTGTGCGGCGCCTGTCGTTGAGCTCGTACGGCACGGAAGACCGCGAGGGCCCTCAACTCACTGGACGGGAGCAGCGACGGGTTGCGCCAGGGCGAGCATGAAGGCGAGGCTCAGGTGCGGCATTCCCGCACCTCCCGCCACCAGCGTCTCTGAGAAGCTTGCTGACCCCTGCCAATGCCTGTTGCAGCACTAGCGCCCGGCTCCCCGGGCGGTTAGACGAGCCGACCTTTTGCACTGCAGCATACGGGCCGGCCCATGGACCTCAACAAGATTCCGACCGGGGTGAACCCGCCCTACGACGTCAACGCCATCATCGAGATCCCGGGCGGGGGCGAGCCGGTGAAATACGAGATGGACAAGGAAAGCGGGGCGCTGTTCGTCGACCGCTTCCTGCACACGGCCATGTACTACCCGGGGAACTACGGCTTCATCCCGCACACCCTGGCCGACGACGGCGATCCCATGGACGTGCTGATCGTGGGGCCTACGCCCGTGGTGCCCGGCGCGGTGGTGCGCTGCCGTCCCATCGGCGCGCTGTTGATGGAGGACGAGGCGGGCGGAGATGAGAAGATCCTCGCCGTGCCGGTGGACGCGCTCCATCCCTTCTATGCGGGCGTGTCGTCCTGGCGGCAGTTGCCCGCGATCCTGACGGAGCAGATCGCCCACTTCTTTCTGCACTACAAGGACTTGGAGAAGGGCAAGCAGACCAACATCCGGGGCTGGGCCGACGCGGAGGAAGCCGGAGAGTTGATCCGGCGGGCGATCACGCGCAACGAAGAGGCCGGGGAAGCCGCGTCGATCTGATGCACGGTTGGGCCTAGAGCTTGGTCCGCGTCCAGAACTTGGTTCGCGTCCAGAGCTTCGTTGCCCCCGCGCGCGGGCTTCTCTACAGACGCCCGATCCTTTCAACAGCGCCGTGAGCGTAGATCCCATGGAAACTCAAACGGTGGCGGGCGCGCCTCAGCTGTCGGGCAATGTGCTGTTCTACAGCAAGCCGGAGCCGCTCACGAAGGAGCAGCACGGCGCGCTGGGCGTGAAACAGTCGGCCACGCCCTACGCCTTCACCCGGCAGGCCAATGTGGTGCCCTTGGTGGTGACCGAATTCACCCCGGCGGCCCTGTCCTATCCGGTCATCTTCGCGGGCGACGCCAAGCTGCCGGTGGCCGTAATGGGGATCAGCCATGGCGAGAACCTGTTCGTGGACGACAACGGGGTCTACGATCCGGACAGCTATCTGCCGGCCTATGTGCGACGCTACCCCTTCGTCTTCGCCAACGATCAAACGGGCGAGCGCCTGATCGTGTGCATCGACACCGCGGCCGAGGCGGTGGGCGAGAACCCGGACGCGCCCTTCTTCGTCAATGGGGAGCCTTCCGAATTCACCCAGAGCGCCATCAGGTTCTGCGAGGACTTCGAGACGGAGCGGCGGCGAACGGAAAGCTTCGTCGAGGTGCTCAAGGAGTTGGACCTGTTCGACGTCAAGCGGGCCATGTTCACGCCCCGCAACGCGGACGGGACGGTGGGTGAGCCACAGCAAATCGCGGAATATTTCGGGGTCTCGGAGGAGAAACTGAACGCGCTTCCGGCCGAAAAACTCGTCGAGCTGCGCGACAACGGGGCGCTGGGTCAGATCTACGCCCACCTGATCTCGCTTCAGGGATGGGACCGGCTGATCGCTCGGGCGCTGATCCGGGCTCAGAACCGGCCCACGGTGGCCAACGCCTGAGCGCGGCGTCTCCGCGCGCCGGTTCCGGACCGACGCGGGGACTTCTATCTTGGGCGGCATGAAAGCGTTCCTGGCCGCAATGCTGATGCTGATCGGGATGGCTGGCGCTTGGCCGGGCCCGGAAGCGGCCGAGCGACTCGTCTTCGGCCCCAGCGTCGCGTCTTCGCCCGCGTCGGTCCGAGCGGCCGGGCCGGTGAAGGTGGCGCGCACGCCGCACGTCACCGCCGAGCTGCTGCCGGAGACGGCGGGGGCGGCCCCGGGCGGGACGGTGCACATCGCGCTCAGGCAGGTGATCAAGCCCGGCTGGCACACCTATTGGCGCAACCCCGGCGACAGCGGCGAGCCGACGGAGGTGCGTTGGACCCTGCCCCCGGGCTGGAGCGCAGGGCCGATCGTGTGGCCCGCGCCGGAACGCCAAGCCATCGGGCCCGAAGGGTCGCAGCTCGTCAACTACGGCTATGAACGGGAGGTGCTGTTGCCCGTGCCGATCACCGTGCCGGCCGATGCGCGGCCAGGCGAGACGGTGCGGCTGAGCGCGCGGGCCTTTTGGCTGGTGTGCGAGCAGGTCTGCGTGCCGGAGCAGGCGGAGCTGTGGGTGGATCTCCCGGTAGCGGCGGGCCGGCCCGCGCCGCACCCGCAGCATGGGCGGGCGGTGGCCCGGACCCTGGCGGAGGCGCCCAAGCCTTCGGGGCTGGAGGCCACGACGCGGATCGAGAACGGACGATTGAAGCTGGCCGTCGTCGGAGCTCCGCTTCGGCAGGCGGAGCTGGCCGGCGCTTGGTTCTACCCCTACTCGGGCTCGGTCATCGACCATGCGGAGCCGCAGACGGTTGATCGCGGTCCGGAGGGCCTGACGCTGAGCATGGCGCCCAGCCCGGGCGTGCAGGCCGACGGGGCGCCTGAGACGGTCGAGGGCGTGCTGGTCGCGGGCGGGCGGGCCTGGGAGGTGGCGGCTGAGTCGGGGCCGGGGCTGGCCGGGGCTTCCGGGCTGGGCGCGCCCCGGGGTCCGGCCGGTGAACTGAGCCTGCCGCTGGCGATCGGGCTGGCGTTGTTGGGCGGGCTGGTGCTGAACCTGATGCCGTGCGTCTTCCCGGTGCTGGGCATGAAGGCCGCGGGTCTGGCCGGGCATGCGCACGAGCCGCGAGCGGCGCAGCTGCACGGGGCGGCGTTCGGGGCGGGCGTGCTGACGACCTTTCTGGCGCTCGCAGGGGTGCTCTTGGCGCTGCGGGCGGCCGGCGAGGCGGCGGGCTGGGGGTTTCAGCTGCAGTCGCCGGGCGTGGTGGCCGGGCTCGCCCTGCTGATGCTGCTGGTGGGGATGAACCTTTCCGGGGCCTTTCACCTGGGCGGATCGGTGCAGAACGCTGGGGCGGAGCTGGCCTCCCGCCGCGGATTGGCGGGGGCGTTTTTCACGGGCGCCTTGGCGGTGGTGGTGGCGGCGCCCTGCACGGCGCCCTTCATGGGGCTGGCGATCGGCTGGGCGGTGACGCAGGCGCCCGCGGTGGCGCTGGCGGTGTTCGCCGCTCTGGCCCTGGGCTTCGCGGCGCCCTTTGTGGCGCTGAGCTTCGCGCCGGGTCTGCTGCGCCGCTTGCCGCGGCCGGGCCCGTGGATGGGCCGGCTGAGGCGATGGCTGGCGGCGCCCATGTATGCAGCCGCGGCCTGGCTGGGCTGGGTGTACTGGCGCCAGACCGATCGCGGATGGGAGCTGGTCGTGCTGGCGGGCGTCCTGGCCGCGCTTGGGTGGTTGTGGGGGCATCGGCAGCGCCGGGGCGAACGCGCCCCCTGGGCGCCGGTTGCGGCCGCTGTGGTCCTGGCGGCCCTGCCGATTTCGAACCTGATCCAGGGCGGCAGGCGGACGGCGCCCGTGGGCGGTGGGCCCGTGATGGCCTCCCAAGCCTGGTCGCCCACGCGGGTGGCGGCTCTGCGTGCGGAAGGACGGCCGGTGTTCGTGAACTTCACCGCCGACTGGTGCGTGACCTGCAAGGTCAATGAACGGGCCGCCTTGGCGGACCGGGGCGTGGCGGAGGCCTTCAAGCGGTCCGGCGTGGTCCACCTGACCGCGGACTGGACCAGGCGGGACGGAGTAATCGCGGCGGCGCTGGCCGAGCAGGGGCGCTCAGGCGTACCCCTGTACCTGCTCTATCCGGCGGGCGGCGGAGCGCCGGTCGTGCTGCCGCAACTGCTCACGCCGGGAGCCCTGGTGCGCGCCCTGGAAGGGGCCGGAGGCGCAAGGGCGTCGGGGCCGTCCGGTTCCCTCCCAGCACGACCTGAGGCCTAGCCAGGTATGAAGGGCGCCCCTGCAGCCCCGTGTGCGAACCTCAGCCCGCGGGGGGCGGGGTCGCGGGTCCGGGGGGGCGCGTTATGACTTCGACGTTGTCGTTGAGGAGGTAGCTCATCTCCTTGAGGGCTTCAACGCGGGTCTCGACCGTTTGCGCCGCTTCATAGTCGGCCAAGCGCTTGGGCAGATCTTCGCTGATCCCTTTGAGGATGCATTTCAGATCGCCGTCCGTGCCGCGAGCCTTAAGATCAAGGTGGCCCTGCATGTCGAGCGCGCCCAGGGCGGCGAGGTCGGATTTGAAGCCGGCGTAGCGGGGCAGGGGGCGGTTGGCGGCCGTCAGCGCAGCAAAGCGGGCGACTTCGGCGTTGAGGGTCGTCGCCCGACGAACGATGTCGGCGTACATGGGCTCGCGCGCCAGATCGGCGGTGACCATCACGGCCGGCGCGGCGGTCGGGGCGGCCGCGGCGGCTTCGGGCGCGGCCAAAAGCGTGAGGACGAGAGCGATGGCGCAGGACATGGGACAACTCCGGGATGGCGAGGCCCGCCTTGCAACTCCCGCGCCAGGCGAAGTAGAAACAGCCTGGGACGCGATGACTGGGGCGGCGCGGGCGGCCCGGGGGCGCCGCATAGTCGATATGTTCGGGGCGGAGCCGGATCGGCTCGAGCGGCTGACGCTGGACGCGGCGGGGCTGCACCTCGACCTTTCGAAACAGGCCTGGACCCTGGAGGGCTTGGACGCCGCCCTAGCCTTGGCGCGGGCCTGCGGCGTCGAGGAGGCCCGCGCCCGGCTGTTCGGCGGGGAGCGGGTGAACCGGTCCGAGGGGCGCGCGGTGCTGCACCCGGCGTTGCGCGCCCCGGAGGGCGCCCGGTTCCGCGCCGGGGGCGAGGCGGTCTCGGGCGACGTGGAGGCCGTGCGCGACGCCATGCGCGACTTCGCCGAAGGGGTGCGCACGGGCGCGGTGCTGAGCGCGGCGGGGCGGCCGTTCCGGACCATCATCAACATCGGCATCGGCGGCTCGGACCTGGGGCCGCGTCTGGTCCACGAGGCGCTGCGCGCGCTGGACGGATGGCTGGAGCTGCGGTTCGCGTCCAATGTGGACGGGCACGACATCGCCGCCGCTTTGCACGGGCTGGACCCGGCCGAGACGCTGGTGGTGGTGGTCTCCAAGACCTTCACCACCCAGGAGACCATGGCCAATGCGGCCGCCGCGCGGGACTGGTTGCGCGCGGGGCTGGGCAAGCGGGGGGACCAGCATCTTGCGGCCGTAAGCGCGGCGCCCGAGGCGGCTGCGAAGTTCGGGGTGTCGCCGGACCGGGTGTTCGCCTTCCGCGACTGGGTTGGAGGCCGGTTCTCCGTCTGGTCGCCGGTGGGGCTGTCATGCGCCGCGCGGTTCGGCTGGGCGCGGTGGAGCGCTTTTCTGGACGGCGCGGCCGCCATGGACCGGCATTTCGTGGAAACGCCGCTGGAGCGGAACGCGCCGGTGCTGATGGCGCTTGCGCAGGTCTTCAACGCCAACGGGCTGGGGCGACGCGCGCGGGCGGTCGTGCCCTATGCTCAGCGGTTGCGGCTGCTGCCCGCCTTTCTGCAGCAATTGGAGATGGAGTCGAACGGGAAGTCGGTCACGGCGGACGGCAAGCCCGTGCCGCGGCCAACGGCTCCGGCGGTGTTCGGGGACGCAGGCACCAACGGGCAGCACGCCTTCTTCCAGCTGCTGCACCAGGGGACCGATGTGATCCCCGTCGATTTCATCGGAGTGGCGCGGAGCGAGGAGGGGCCGGAAGGGGCGCAGACGAAGCTGCTGGCGAATCTCCTCGCCCAAGCGGAGGCGCTGATGATCGGGCGCTCGGAGGCGGAGGTTCGACGCGAACTGGAGGCCAAGGGACTGGACCGGGTCACCCTCGACGAACTGGCGCCGCAACGGACCTTCCCAGGCGATCGCCCGTCGACGCTGATCCTGATGGAGCGGCTGACGCCGGAGGCGCTTGGGGCGCTGCTGGCGCTCTACGAACACAAGACCTTTGTGGAAGGGGTGTTGTGGGGGATCAACAGCTTCGACCAGTGGGGCGTCGAACTGGGCAAGGTGCTGGCGGGACGCATCCTGCCGGAGTTGGAGGGAGCGGCGGAAGGAGCTCATGATCCGTCCACGGCGGCCTTGATCGCGCGGCTGCGGGGATAGGAACGCCTGCAAAGCGGTTGCGCACTCCCTCGCCCTTCCCGCCGGGGACAGGAGAGCAGCCGTTGCCGCTCCGGCCTCGGCCCGGTAAGCGCACGGGCATGGCCGACCTCCCCCGACCCGAGGCGCGCGTTCCGCGCGGCTTTCAGGACAAGCGTGCGCGCGACCTTCGCGCGGAGCGGCGCATCCTGGAGGCGGTGGGGCGGGTTTATGAGCGCTACGGGTTCGAGCCCTTCGACACGGGGGCGTTCGAATATGCGGATGCGCTAGGCAAGTTCCTGCCGGACAGCGACCGCCCGAACGAGGGCGTGTTCGCCCTGCAGGACGACGACGAACAGTGGATGGCGCTCAGGTACGACCTGACCGCGCCTCTGGCGCGGTTCGCCGCGCAGACCTGGGAAACGCTGCCCAAGCCGTTCCGGCGCTACGCCTACGGGCCGGTGTGGCGCAACGAAAAGCCGGGGCCGGGCCGCTTCCGGGAGTTCATCCAGTGCGATGCGGACACCGTGGGCTCCGCGCGCCCCGAAGCGGACGCGGAGGTGATCGCCATGGCCGCGGAGGGGCTGGAGGCGGCCGGGCTGCCGGCGGACGGCTTCGTGATCCGCATCAACAACCGCAAGCTGCTGAACGGGCTCATGGACCGGGCGGGAGTGAACGATCCGGGGCAGCGGCTGGCGGTGCTGCGCGCGGTGGACAAGCTGGATCGGCTGGGCCCCGAGGGCGTGCGGCTGCTGCTGGGTGAGGGGCGGCTGGACGAGAGCGGCGCTTTCACCAAGGGCGCGGAGCTGGGTGGCGAGGCCGCCGAAGCGGTGCTGGCCTTCACCGCTGCAGGCGGCGGGTCGCGGGGCGAGACGCTGGATCGGCTAGAAGCGGTGGTGGGCGGCTCGGATGAGGGCCGGGCGGGGTTGGAGGAGTTGGCGGCGATCGGCAGGGCGCTGGACGCCATGGGCGTGAGCCCGGAGCGGGCGCGAGTGGATCCATCGGTGGTGCGAGGGCTGGAGTACTACACCGGCGCGGTGTTCGAGGCGGAGCTTTTGGGCGAGGCCGCACAGCGGTTCGGGTCGGTCGGGGGCGGTGGGCGCTACGACGACCTGGTGGCGCGGTTCACCGGGCAGCAGCTGCCGGCCACGGGGTTCAGCTTCGGGGTGAGCCGGTTGGCCGCGGCGCTCCGGGCGGCGGGGGCCGAGGCGGCGGGCGCGGAGCGTGGACCGGTGGTGGTGGTTGCCTTCGAACAGGCGGGGATGGCGCAGTATCTGCGGGCGGCGGGCGAGCTTCGGGCCGCGGGGGTCGCGGCGGAGGTCTACCTGGGCGCAGCGGGAATGAAGGCGCAACTGAAATATGCGGACCGGCGGGGAAGCCCGGCGGCGGTGATCCTAGGGTCGGACGAACTGAGTGGGGGAACGGTCACGGTCAAGGACCTGGACCTGGGCCGGGAGCTGGCCAAGGGAACGGGGGACAATGCGGCTTGGCGTGAGGGACGGCCGGGGCAGGTGAACGCGCCGCGCGCTGAACTTGTGGCCACAGTCCAGGCGATCATGGCGCGGGCTGCGCCGGGCCCGGGCGCGTGAGGGCGGAGAAGCCGCCGCCGCCGCGGGTGCTGCAGGCGATCCGGGCGCCTCTGCAGGCGGGGGCGGAGCGGGTGGACCCGCCGGTGCTGCAGCCGCTGGGGGTGGTGCTGGACCTTTTGGGCGAGGGCATGCGGACACGCCTGTTCACCGTGGGCGGGGAAGGGGCGGAGGACGCTTGCCTCCGGCCCGACTTCACCGTGGCGGTCGCCCGCGAGCACCTGGCGCGAGGCGTGTCTTCGGGGCGCTACCTCTACGAAGGGCCGGCCTTCAGAGCGGCGGTGGCGGGCTCGGAGCGGCCGCAGGAGTTCCTGCAACTAGGCGTGGAGCGGATCGGGGGCGAGGCGTCCGAGCGCGACGACGCGGAGATCGCCACGGCCGCCTGGCGGGCGTGCGAGGCCGGCGGGCGCACGGACCTGCAGCTGGTCATGGGCGAGCTGGGTTTGTTTGACTCCTTCTGCGCGGGGCTGGGCGTCGAGGCCGGGGTGCGGGGGCGGCTGAAGCTCAGGCTGGGTGATCGGGAGGCGTTCCGGGTGGAGCTCGACCGGACGCCGGCCGCGCGGGCGGACGGCGGGCTGGCGCGGCTGTTGGCGGGGCTCTCGCCAGATGCGGCGGCCGGCGTGCTCCAGGAGCTTTGGGCGGTGACGGGCGTGACCCCCGTAGGCGGACGCTCTGCGACCGAGATCGCCGGCCGGCTCGCGGAGCGTGGGCGAACGGCGGGTGTGTCGGCCTCCCAGGCGGCGCTGATCAATCGCTGGGTGGAGATCGGGGGGGAGCCCTTGGCCGCGATCGCCCAGGCCATGGTGCTGAGCCGGCGGGCGGGGGTGGATCTTCACGGGCGCCTGGAAGCCTGCGCGCGGCGGGTGGCGGCCCTGGCGACCGCCGGTATGGGGCTGGAGCGGATGCGGCTGGAGTTCGGGTGGGGGCGGCCGTTCGGCTATTACGACGGTTTCCTGTTCGAGGTGCGCAGCGGGGGGCTGCCGGAGGACACCCCTGTCGCGGCGGGCGGGCGTTACGACGGACTGCTGGGGCGGCTGCAACCGGGGGCGGACGCCACGGCGGTCGGCTGCATGGTGCGGCCGGGGCGGGCCTGGTCCGGTTCCGGGAGCGGCGCATGAGCCTGCAACTGGCGCTGCCGTCCAAGGGGCGGTTGAAGGAGCAGGTTGAGGCCTGGCTGGCGGACTGCGGTCTGCCGCTGAACGCCGGGGGGCGGGCCTATACGGCGTCGCTCCCGGCCATGCCCGAGGTGGAGGTGCGGCTGCTGCCGGCGGGAGAGATCGCCGAGGCGCTGGCCGCGGGCCAGGTGCAGCTGGGCGTAACGGGAGAGGACCTGCTGCGCGAGCGCGAAGAGTCGCTGGAGGGGCGGGTGCTGATGCTGCTGGCGCCGGGGTTCGGCCGGGCGGAGCTGGTGACGGCGGTCCCGGCGGCCTGGCTGGACGTGGACAGCATGGGCGACCTGGAGGCCGTGGCGCACGCCATGCTGGCCCGAACAGGACGGCGGCTGCGGGTGGCCACCAAATACGCGGTGCAAACCCGGCGCTTCTTCGCGCGCCACGGGATCGCCGACTACCGCATCGCGGATTCGGGCGGAGCGACCGAGGGGGCCCCCGCTGCGGGGCAGGCGGAGGTGGTGGTCGACATCACCACCACGGGCGCCACCCTGGAGGCGAACCACCTGAAACGGCTGACGGACGGAACCCTGCTGCGAAGCGAGGCGCGGATGGCGGCGGCGCTGCGGGCGGACTGGTCGACCGGGGATCTAGCGGCCGCGCGACGGCTGCTGGGCGTGCTGGAAGCGCGGGCACGGGCCAGGGCCACGGCCACCCTGGTGTGGCCCGCGGAGCAGGACGGGACGGCGCGGACGGCGCTAACCGGCTTCGGCGAGGACTGGCGCGCGTCAGGACTGCTGGTGCGCGCCGGCGAGGATCTTGATGAACGTCGACTTGCCCGCGCCGGTGGCTCCGACGAGCGCGACGGTCTGGCCCGGCGGGATCGTCAACGAGACGTCGGCCCGCGCGTTGACGGTCGCGGCGGCCTCCTTGCGGTACTGGAACGGCACGTCGCGCCAGACGCTGCTCACCCACACCTGGAGCAGCACCAGCCCGGTGGCCGACCCGCTCGCCACGGTGAATCTGGCTGCCTACCCGGTCTACGGCACGAAGACGCTGGCGGACTACGTCGGCTCCTGGTCGTTCGCGACTGCGCTCAGCGAAGGCTCGACCAACGGCGTCGCCGGGCTGGACGCCGCCTTCCGGGTGACGACCACACCGGTGCGAGACGGGGACGCGACCTCCAGCCTCGGGCTCCGCCTGGGCTCGCTGGCGTGCGTCGCGGACGACAACCGATGAGGAGCGCCACCGTGCGGACGAGATGGGACGGCGTCCGAGGCGACGCGAGCGGCTTCACCCTGGTGGAGCTGCTGGTCGCCAGCCTGCTGCTGGGTGTCCTGGGTGCCATCGGGACG
>JAHWJX010000016.1 GCA_019348195.1 Pseudomonadota bacterium
AGGAACCACGCCGATTGCGCCGTCTCCGGCCAGATCGCGCGCAGCCCGGGCGACCGCGCGCGCATTGCGCAAGCAGCCGGTGAGGGCCCTCGTCGATCCACACGCAAGCGACAGGCGCGAGCCGTTCGGCGAGGGCAGCAGCAGTTGCGTGCCGGGGAGGATGGCCTGCAGGCTGACCGGGGAGAGACTGAACTGACCTCCGGACGCGCGGCGCGGTTCAGCAAGCACGGCGCCCAGCCGGTCCGCGGTCGCCTGGGCGTCCTTGTCGCCATAGGCGAAAGGGTGGACCGCAGCGCCCCTCGACACCGCCACATCGACAGCGGTCGAGAACGAGAGCACGTCGACGATGACGAGCACCGACACATGATCCCGCAGCGTCTCGACTCCCCGCAGGCCCCATTCGACCGTCACCGACGGCATGGGGTGCGCCAGCCGTTCGCCGCCGGCCCTAGCTCCCTCGGCCGACCCCGCTCCATGACCGGCCCGCACCCGCGCCCGCAGCGCTCCGCAGCCAAGCAAGATTGGCGGCCGCCTGCTCCGGCGGCAGGTCGTCGCGGATCAAACGCTCGGCTTCCGCCGTCTTGCCTTGCAGCCCCAGCACCAACGCCAGGTTCTGGCGCACCTTGGCGCCGGCTTCCGGCCGCGCCGCCGCCCGCCGCAGCAAGCCTTCCGCGCGCGGCAGGTCGCCCGCCGCCGCCCAACTCAGGGCCAGATTGGCCAGCACGCCCGGGTTCTCCGGCGACAGTTGCAGCGCCTGCTCCCAGGCCGTCCGCGCCTCCGCCGCCCGGTCCACGGCCTCATAGGCTACGCCCAGCAACGACGCCGCGCGCCAGTCCCGCGGCGCCAGCCGCTGGGCCTGCCGCGTGGGTGCGATGGCGTGGAAGGCCTGCCCCCGCGCGATCTGCGCCCGCGCCAGCTCCAGCAAGGCGTCGACGTGGTCCGGCTTGAAGGCCAGCACGGCTTCCGCCGCGCCTACCGCCTCCTCGTTCTTGCCCATGCCGCGGAGCGCCGCGCTGAAAGCCACGCCCGCTTCGGCGTCCCGGGGGTCGCGGCTGACCTCCTGCGCCCAGAAGGCCGCACGGGCCAGCGCAGGCTGGCGAGCGACCAAGGCGCGCGCCTCGGCGGTGGCGCGAACAGGCGCGGGCTGGCTGGGCGTCGGCTTGCCCGGCGCTGTGGCGGCCGACGCCGTCGAGGCGGGCTTGGCTGTTTCGGGCTTCTTCCTGCCCAATCCGAACGGGCCGGCCTCCGCCGGCGCGGCGGCCGCAAGCACGAGGAGGGCGGTTGCGGCGAAAGCGGGGTTGCGGGACATGGACGATCTCCGGGCGCCTCCAGGGTCGCCCGCCCGCTTCAAGGAAGCGTTAAGCACGAGGACGCCGATGACCGAGGTCGTGACCGCCCAAGCCGCCGGCTCCGCCGTCCCCATTCGCTGCGTGAAGGAAGACGAGCTCCTGGAGGGCGCGGCCGCCCGCCTGGCCGCAGCCGCCGACTTCAAGGGCCAATCCGGCCGGCTGCTCCTCGTCCCTGGCCCGGACGGCGCGCTCGACCACGTCCTGCTGGGCGTAGGCTCCGGCGAGGCCCAGCCCGGTCTGGCGCGCGGCCTGCCCACCCGCCTGCCGCCCGGCGACTACCGGCTGGAGAACGCCCCCGCCGACTGGGATCCGACCCTGGCCGCCATCAGCTTCGCCCAGGGCGCCTACGTCTTTGACCGCTTCAAGCCCGCGCCGCACGCCCAGGTGCGCCTGGTCGCCCCCGAGGCGGACCTCGCGGAGGTCCGCCGGGTGGTCCACGCCGCCGCCATGGCTCGCGACATGGTCAACACCCCGGCCAATCTGATGGGCCCCCGCCAGATGGAGGCGATCGCGCGCGAGGTCGCCGAAAACTCGGGCGCCAACGTCTCGGTCGTCACGGGCGACGCCCTGCTTCAAGCCGGCTATCCCGCCGTCCACGCCGTAGGCCGCGGCGCCACCGCCGAACGCGCGCCGCGCATGGTGGAGATGAGCTGGGGCGCGGGAGGCCCGTTGATCGCCATCGTCGGCAAGGGCGTGGCCTTCGATAGCGGCGGCTACAACATCAAGCCCGGCGCCGGCATGCGCCACATGAAGAAGGACATGGGGGGCGCCGCCCACGCCCTGGCGCTGGCCCGGATGATCATGGAGGCGGACCTCCCGGTGCGCCTGGTCCTGCTGCTGCCCCTGGTGGAGAACATGATCTCCGCCGAGGCCTTCCGCCCCGGCGACGTGCTGGACACTCGTGCGGGGCTCACCGTGGAGGTCGGCAACACCGACGCGGAAGGCCGCCTCATCCTGGCCGACGCCCTCACCCGCGCGGGCGAGCATGCGCCCGACCTCACCGTGGATCTGGCCACCCTGACCGGCGCCGCCCGCGTGGCGCTGGGCCCTCAGGTGATCCCCTTCTACACTCCCGATGATGGGCTGGCGGCCGAGATCGCGGCAGCCTCCCGCGCGGTGCACGATCCGCTCTGGCGAATGCCCCTCTGGCCCGGCTACGCCGAAGCGCTGGACAGCGAAGTCGCCCACCTCAGCAACGACGGGGCCGACTGGGCCCAGGCCGGCTCGGTCACCGCCGCCCTTTTCCTGCAGCGCTTCGCGCCCACCACCGGATCCTGGGTCCACCTCGACATCTTCGCCTGGAACACGCGCTCAAGGCCAGGCTGGCCGGTGGGCGCCGAGGCGCAGGCCGTGCGGGCGCTCTACGCCATGCTGAAGGGGCGCTACGCGCGGTGAGCTCAGATCCTCCCCCGCCTGCGGGGGAGGGGGACCGCGAGCGGTGGAGGGGGCGGACGCACACAGCAGGTCGGCCGCCAGACTTCCCAGCCCAGCCGGCGAAGGGCCCGAGAGCTCCGCCCCTCCAGCGCAAGCCCCTCCCCGAGAGGATCTCACCTAGGCTGCGTCTGCCCCGGGCTGGCCGAGTTGGTGTTGCCTTCGTTCACCCGGCCCGGGCCGCCCCGCGTGGGGGCGCGTTGGGCGGGGGAGGGCTGAGCTGTCGGCCGCTGGGCCTGAGGATTGGTCGCGGGACCCGCGCGCGCCGCCGCGCCCGTGCCGGCAGGATTGGTCGTGCCGCCGCCGCCGGGGCTGGTGGATCCCTGCCCGCGTCCGCCTTCCTCGCCGGCGGGCGAGACCTGCATCGCCTGCGGCGCGCCGCCGGGCTGTCCGTAAAGCGGGGTCTGGCCCGCCATGCCGCCGCCCTGGGCGGTGGGCGGGGTGCCGGTGGTTCCGCCCGCTGGGGCGGGCACCGTGCCCGCCGAGCCTTCCGGCGAGCCCGGAGTGGTGGGCGCGGCCGAAGCGCCGTCGGCCGGCGCGCCGCCGCCCGTGCCCTGGGCGCCTTCCTGACGCGAGGGATCCGGCGCCGGGATCGGTACGGGGCTGGCCGTCATGGTGTTCAGATAGGCGACGAGATTGACCCGCTCGTCCTCCTTCTTGAGGCCAACAAAAGTCATCTTGGTGCCGGGAACGTGCCGCTGCGGCGCCAGCAAGAAGGCGTTCATCTCGTCCAAGGTCCAGCGCCCGCCGACGGCGCCGGCATGGGCTTTGAGCGCGTCCGAATAGGCGTAGCCCGCCTTGCCCGCGATGGGCCCGCCCAGCACGCCGAACAGGTTCGGCCCGGTGCCGTTGGGCCCGCCTTGCTCGAAGGTGTGGCAGGACGCGCACTTCTTGGACGCCGTGGCTCCATCCGCCGTATTGGCCGAGACCAGCAGCGTGCCCCAGTCCAGCAGGCGGTCCGGGGCCGGTCCCCCATCGCCGCCCGCGGCCTCGTCGGGCACGTCGATGGCGTAGCCCGGCTTCTCGGGCGCCTCCGTCTCGAAGGCGATGGCCGACACTTCGCGCAGGCCCATGATGGCCAGGCCGGTCGCCAGAATGCCGGCGGCGATCTTGTTGAACGTCAGGTCAGAGGCCATGAGGTGCGAAGCTTGCGCCAAACTGTTGATCGGCGCCCGTTTCGCACGCACGCCCGCGACGTTCAACCGAACGCCGCGCTTCCTTCCCTGTTCCTGCCCCCATTCCTGCGCCGCTTCGCCGAGGCCTCCATGTCACAGCCGCAAGCCGCCCCCCTGATCCTGATCCCCGCGCGCTTGGCGGCCGAACGTCTGCCCGGCAAACCCTTGGCCGACATCGGCGGGGCGCCCATGATCGTCCGCGTGCTGCGCCAGGCGGAGGCGGCCGGCGCAGGTCCCGTGGCCGTGGCCGCAGGCGACCAGGCGATCGTGGACGTGGTGGAGGCCGTGGGCGGCCGCGCGGTCCTGACCGACCCGGCGCTCCCTTCCGGCACCGACCGGGTCCGCGCGGCCGCCGATCTGCTCGATCCCGACCGCGCCCACGACACGGTGATCAACCTGCAAGGCGACATGCCCTTCGTCCACCCGCAGGTCGTGTCCCTTTGCGCCGGCGTGCTTCGCGACCGCCCCGAATGCGACATCGCCACCGTGGTCGCGCACGAAGGCTCCCCGGACGAACGCACCGACCCCGCCGTGGTCAAGGCGGTCCTGACAGAGGAGGGCAGGGCGCTCTATTTCACCCGCTCCACCCTCTACGGCGAGGGCCCGATCTGGCATCACCTGGGCGTCTATGGCTATCGTCGCTCGGCGCTGGACCGCTTCGTCGCCGCGCCGCCCTCCCCACTGGAGCGGCGTGAACGCCTGGAACAGCTCCGCGCCCTGGAGATGGGCATGACCATCTGGGCCGCGATCACCGACCGTGCCCCCGTCTCGGTGGACACCCCCGCCGACCTGGAGCGCGCCCGCGCACAGGCCGGCTGAGGTTCCCCTGATCTTCGCTATGGGGTGAGTGGGCTATTCCTCCAGCCAGGCGCGAATCAACTGGTGGGCGATGGCCATGGCCGGAGGCGCCGTGACCTCGGGGTGCGTCCCCGCCAGCGCCGCCGAGGCGTCTTTCCGCGTCAACCACCGCACATCGGACAGTTCCGTTCCGTCCGCCTGCGCCCTGTCGTCCCCCACCTCCGCGAACAGCCCGATCATCAGCTGACCGCCCAGCGGACTGAGCGGCCAGGGCTGGCTGGAGTGGTAGCGCACCCGCATCGCCGTCAGCCCGGACTCCTCCTTCAGCTCCCGCGCGCAGGCGTCCTCCACGCTCTCCCCCGGCTCCAGAAACCCGGCCAGGGCCGAGTAGCGGCCCTCCGGCCAGCTCGCGTTGCGCCCCAGCAGGCACCGCTCCCCGTGCAGCGCCAGCATGATCACCACCGGGTCGGTGCGGGGAAAGTGATCCGCCCCGCAACTGGGGCAGGATCGCTTCCAGCCTGCGTCGGTGACGCTCGTCGAAGCCCCGCAGCTGGGGCAGAAACCGTGCCGCGCGTGCCACCCGAACAGCGCCCGCGCGGTCGCCGCCATGGACGCCTCGGCGGGCGTCAGCGCTCCCGCCACGCTGCGCAGGTCCGCGAAGGCTCCCGGCCCGTTCTCCCGCGCCTCCACCGCGAACACCGGCCCGGTCGCGTCGAAGCCCAGGAACAGCGGCATTCCGTTCTGGCCTCCCGGGGCCGGACCAGGGGCCTCGCTCTCCGGAAGCGGCGCGAGGTTCACCGGCGCCAGGGCCAGCCGCCCACCGTCCATCGCCGGGTCCCCTCCGCGCATGGTCAAGACTCTGGCGCCCGGCCGGGCCCACTGGGCCGCGACCCAGCTCGCATCCCGGCGAGTTTCGCTGTGGCGGTCCAGCCCGCCGCCGGCGAAGGTGTTCGGGGCGGCCAGCGTGTTCACAGGTCAAGCCTAGATCGTCCCGCGGCGCGTGCAAGCCGCCAGCCCCCGCCTCTCTGCTTGCTTCACGCCCCCTGCCGCGCGATATTGCGGTCGGAGGCTGGCGGCGGGCGTAGCCCTCGCCAACCGGGTCAGGTCCGGAAGGAAGCAGCCCTAACGAGTTCCGCTCCGGGTCGCCGTTCAGTCTCCACCCCACCCTTGCAACCGCTCATTCCCGCCCTGGCCCGCCCAGGCGGGGACCCAGGCTTTTTTTGGAGCCGGCGGCCGGTTAACCTCCATCATGGCCGACACGGATTTCGCGCTCGACGACGACCTCGCCCCCGAGGCGGATCAGCGCGACGACGCCACCTTCTCCATGTTCGAGGACGAGGCGGCCGCCGACGACGTCCCCGCCGACCTTCCCCCGCCCGACGCCCCGCCCGCCGCCGCCGCGCCCTACACGGTGCTGGCCCGCAAATACCGCCCGCGCACCTTCGAGGACCTGATCGGCCAAGAGGCCATGGTCCGCACCCTGACCAACGCCTTTTCAACGGGCCGCATCGCCCACGCCTTTATGCTGACCGGCGTCCGCGGCGTGGGCAAGACCACCACCGCCCGCCTGCTCGCCCGGGCGCTCAACTATGAACGCGAGGGGGTGAACGGTCCTTCCGTCGACCTTTCCCAGCCCGGCGTCCACGACCAGGCGATCAACGAAGGCCGCCACATCGATGTGATGGAGCTGGATGCCGCCAGCCACACCGGCGTCGACAACATGCGCGACCTCCTGGACAGCGTCCGCTACGCCCCGGTCCAGGCCCGCAACAAGGTTTACGTGATCGACGAGGTCCACATGCTGTCCAAGGGGGCGTTCAACGCTCTCCTGAAGACGCTGGAGGAGCCCCCGCCCCACGCCAAGTTCATCTTCGCCACCACGGAGATCCGCAAGGTCCCGGTCACCATCCTATCCCGCTGCCAGCGGTTCGACCTCCGCCGCGTGGAGCCTGAGGTCCTGACCGCCCACCTGCAGAAGGTCTGCGACGCCGAAGGCGCCCAGGTGGACGAGGAGGGTCTGCGCCTGATCGCCCGCGCGGCCGAAGGCTCCGTCCGCGACGCCCTTTCCCTCCTCGACCAGGCCATCGTCCAGGCCGACCGCGGCCAGGTGGTCGATGCGGCGATCGTCCGCGACATGCTGGGGCTGGCCGACCGCGCCGCCACCATCGGCCTGTTCGAAACGGTGATGAAGGGCGACGCCGCGGCGGCCTTGCGCGACTTCCGCCTCCTGCACGGCTACGGCGCGGATCCCGCCCAGGTCACGCTGGACCTGCTGGAGCACGCCCACGCCGCCTCCGTGGCCAAGACCCTGGGCGAAGGCGCGCTCCACCTTCCGCGGGACCAGTCGGCGCGACTGGCCGCGCTGGGCTCGGAGGTCTCGGCCGGCACGCTGGCCCGCACCTGGCAGATGCTGATGCGCGCCCACGACGAGGTCCGCCGGGCCCCCGACGGCGCGGCCGCGGTCGAGATGGCCCTGATCCGACTCTGCTACGCCGCCGACCTTCCCGGCCCGGAGGAGGCGCTGCGCCGCTTGGCGGCCGGCGAACCGCTGACCCCCGGCGGCCCGCCGTCCGGCGGCGCCCGCCTGAGCGCCGGCGGGGGCGTGGCCGCCCGCGCCGTGGCCGCGCCTGCGCGCAGCCCGGCCCCGCAGCCGGAGCCCGGCGTCAGCCAACCCGGCCCCGCCATGGCCAGCCTCGACGACCTGGCGGCCCTGGTCGCCGCCCGCCGCGACCCGCTGCTGGCCATGGACATCGCCCAATATGTGAAGCCCATCAGCTTCGCCCCGGGCCGCATCAGCTTCGAGCCCGCGCCCGGCGCCCCCGCGAGCCTCGCGCCTAATCTCTCGGCCAAGCTCAAGGCCTGGACGGGCCGCCCCTGGATGGTGGTGGCCGAACCCTCCGGCGGCGGCGAAACCCTGAACGCGCGCGCCGCCCGCGCCCAGGCCCAGGCTCATGCCGAGATTAGCGCCGACCCCTTCGTGCGCGCCGTCCTGGAGACCTTCCCGGGCGCGGAGATCGTTCGGGTGGACGAGGGCGGAGGGCCGACCTAAGCCCTATCTGCAGGGCCCCCGGGTTGTCCGAGAACCCAGGCCACCCGCCCTCGAAACCCCCAGCCCTTACGGAGCCGCCCCATGGACCTCAACGCCATCATGCAACAGGCCCAGGCCATGCAGCAGAAGCTGCAGGACGCCCAGTCGCGCCTGGGCGAGACCACCGTGGAGGGATCCTCCGGCGGGGGCTTGGTCCGGATCACCCTGGCCGGCACGGGCGAGCTCAAGGCCGTGGCCCTGGACGACAGCGTTCTCCAGCCCGGCGAAGGCGAGATCCTGGCCGACCTGCTGGTCGCCGCCCATGCGGACGCCAAGCGCAAACTGGACGAAGCCAGCGCCAGGCTCATGCAGGAAGCCGCGGGCCCCATGGCCGGCATGATGGGCGGCGCCGGAATCCCCGGCCTGAAGTTCTAAGGGCGCCATGGCCGCCTCCGCCGGCCCGGAGATCGAGCGCCTCATCGCGTTGCTGGCCAAGCTCCCGGGCCTGGGTCCCCGCTCGGCCCGCCGCGCGGCGCTCACCCTGCTCAAGCGCCGCGAACAACTGCTGACGCCGCTGGCCGCCGCCCTGGCCGAGGCGGCGGCGGCGGTGCGCGCCTGCTCCGAATGCGGCTCCTGGGACACGGTCGACCCCTGCAGCGTCTGCCGCGACCCGGAGCGGGACCGCACCCAGCTGGCCGTGGTCGACGAGGTGGGCGCCTTGTGGGCGCTGGAGCGCGGCGGCGCCTTTCGCGGCCGCTACCACGTCCTGGGCGGGCTGCTCTCCGCGCTGGACGGGATCGGCCCCGAGTCGCTGCGCATCGGCCCGCTGGTGAACCGGGCGGCCTCCGGCGAGGTTCGCGAGGTGATCCTGGCCCTGCCCGCCACCGTCGACGGCCAGACCACGGCCCATTACGTCTCAGATCGCCTGGCCCCCACCGGCGTGCCCGTCACCTCCCTCGCCCGAGGCGTCCCCGTGGGCGGCGACCTCGACTGGCTCGACGACGGCACCATCGCCACCGCCCTGCGCGCGCGGCGGTAGCCTCACGCGCCCACCTGCCGCTCTCCCCGGCGAAAGCCGGGGTCCAGGTTGGGCGGGATCAGGTGTCCGGAAGCGGCGCGAGCGGCGAATGGGGCCCCGGCGTCCACTGGGGTGAGCGGACTTCACTCACCCCCGCGAGCGACGGCTCAGCAAGGGCAGGCCGAACACCAGCGGCAGGCCGAGGAACCAGATCCGGCCGTCGCTGAACCACCAGAGCGCCGCGGTCAGCAGCAGCGAGGCGACGATCACGAGGAGCAGGGTGCGGCCGGACATGGCGGCTCAACGCGCGCATGCTCGCCTCGGTTCGCCGCTTCCGCCTCGGGGAGAGTCACGCTAACGAACGGAGCATGAACACGCTCCTGCTTCTGTTGACGGCGGTGGCCGCGCTCGCCGCATGCGCGGCGGCCGTCTGCGCCTGGCTCGCGCTCCGCCAGGCGGGGCGTCCGGCCGAGGCGCCGCGCGACCTGACAAACAAGCTCCTGCTGATCGAAGCCGCCGTGCAAGGACATCCTGCCCACGTCCGCGACGAGTTCCGATCGCTGCGGGACGGGTCGGAGACGCGCTCCGCCGCCTTGCGCGAGGAGCTCCGGAACATGGTGGCCTCCTTCCAACAGGCGCTGGAAGGCCGCTTCGGCGCACTGGGCGAGGCGCAGGCGGGCTCCGCCGTCCAGCTGCGCAAGGAGCTCACGGACGGGCAGGTCGCGGCGACGGAGGCGGTGGCCCGCTCCACCAAGGCGTTCGGCGATTTCCAGCGCGAGCGACTGGACCGCATGGAGCTGGCGCAAAAAGCGGGGCTGGAGGCGGTGGCCGGCCAGCTCAAGGACATGCGCGAGGCCGCGGGCGCGGACGGGGCCAAGCTGCGCCAGAACCTGGCCGAGCAGCTGGAGCAGGTGCGCAAGGAAAGCGAGACCCGGCAGGACAAGATGCGCGAGACCCTGACGCTGCAGCTCGACCAGCTCCGCAAGGAGAACGAGGCCAAGCTGGAGCAGATGCGGCTCACCGTCGACGAAAAGCTGCAGGGCACGCTGGAGCAGCGGCTGGGCGAGAGCTTCAAACTGGTCAGCGACCGGCTGGACCTGGTGCACAAGGGGCTGGGCGAGATGACGGAGGTCAGCAAGGGGGTGGGCGACCTCAAGCGCGTCCTCACCGACGTGCGCCAGCGCGGAGCCTGGGGCGAGGTGCAGCTGAGCGGCCTGTTGGAGGACATGCTCACGCCCGAACAATACGAACGCCAGGCCAAGGTGCGGAAGGGTTCGGGCGAGCGGGTGGACTTCGCGGTCCGGCTGCCCGGCTCGGACGACGAACAGGTTCTGCTGCCTATCGACTGCAAGTTCCCGCAGGAGGACTACGACCGGCTGCTGCACGCCCACAACGCCGGCGACCCGGTCGCGGTGGAGGCGGCCGCCAAGGCGCTGGAGGGCGCCGTGCGCCGTCAGGCCAAGAGCATCGAGGAGAAGTATGTCGAGCCGCCGGCCACGACCAACTTCGCCATCATGTACCTGCCCACGGAGGGCCTGTTCGCCGAGGTCGTCCGCCGACCGGGCCTGGCCGCGGAGCTGCAGCAGAAGTACCGCGTGACCGTGACGGGCCCGACCACCCTGGCGGCGGTTCTGAACAGCCTGCGGATGGGCTTCACCACCCTGTCCATCCAGAAGCGCTCCAGCGAGGTCTGGACCACCCTGGGCGTGGTGAAGTCGGAGTTCGAGAAATACGCCGGGCTCTGGGACAAGGTGGCCGACCAGCTCCGGACGACCAGCAACACGGTGGAGAACGTGCGCAAGAAGACCGGGACCCTGCACAGCAAGCTGCGCAATGTGCAGAGCGCGGAGCTGCCCGTCTCTGCGGTGGAGCCCGGGCCCAAGCTCCTGTCCCTGGCCGGTCTGCCCGACGAGGACGAGGCGGCTTGATCGCCGCGTCGCCTCCGCCTACCTCGCGCCCATGGTCCTCCGTCGCATCCTCACCGTCGCCGATCCCAAGGATCTGGCCGTCCTGAAACAGGTCTCGGCGCCGGTGGCCGAGATCACCGACGAACTGCGCGCGCTGGCGGACGACATGCTGGAGACCATGTACGCGGCCCCGGGCATCGGTTTGGCCGCGGCGCAGATCGGCGAGCTCCGGCGGATGTTCGTCATGGACCTGTCCGACAAGGACGCCCCGCCCGAGCCCCGCGTCTTCATCAATCCGGAGGTCGTCTGGGCCTCCGACGAGCTGTCCACCTATGAGGAGGGCTGCCTGTCCATCCCGGACATCTACGACGGCGTCGAGCGCCCGGCGCGCGTGCGCGTCCGCTTCCTCGATCGCAACGGCGACAGCGTGGAGGAGGAGGCCGAGGGTCTCTACGCCACCTGCTTCCAGCACGAGCTGGATCACTGCAACGGCGTGCTCTTCCTCGACCACCTGTCCCGGCTGAAACGCGAGCGCGCCATCAGCAAGGTGAAAAAGGCGAAGCTGGCCGCCTGACCGGCCACTTGACCGGGCCGTCAGGCCCCTCTGGCTCCATGGTTCCAGCCCCGCTAGGAAGGCCCATGCGCATCGCCTTCATGGGCACGCCCGTTTTCGCCGAACAGGCGCTGGAGGAGCTGGTCGCCGCCGGCCACGAGATCGCGGCCGTCTATACCCAGCCTCCGCGCGCCCGCGGCCGCGGCCAGGCGCTCCGCCCTTCGGCGGTGGGGGCCGCGGCCGAGCGGCTGGGCCTGCCGGTGCGCACGCCCGCGTCCATGCGCGACCCGGCCGAGATCGACGCCTTTCGCGGGCTGGAGCTGGACGCGGCCGCCGTAGTCGCCTTTGGCCAGATCCTGCCTCGCGAGGTGCTGGAGGCTCCGCGCCTGGGCTGTTTCAACCTCCACGCCAGCCTGCTTCCCCGCTGGCGCGGCGCCGCCCCGATCCAGCGCGCCATCATGGCGGGCGACACCGCCACGGGCGTGCAGGTCATGCGCATGACCGAGGGCCTGGACGAGGGGGCCGTGCTCCTGTCCGAAACAGTCCCGATCACCTTTGACGAGACCTCCGGCACGCTGCACGACAAGCTGGCCCTGGCGGGCGCGCCCCTGCTGGCGCGCGCCCTGGACCTCTTGGCCCGGGGCGAGGCCGTCGAGACGCCGCAGGCGGAGGAGGGCGCCACCTACGCCCGGAAGATCAAGCCGGAGGAGGCCCGCATCGACTGGAGCCGACCCGGACCAACCATCGATCGGCAGGTCCGCGGCCTGTCTCCTTTTCCCGGAACCTGGTTTGAAGCCCCGTCCGACCGGGGCCCCGTCCGCATCAAGGCGCTGCGCTCGATCGTCAGCCCCGCGGCCGGGGTTCCCGGCGAAGTGCTCGACCCCGGCGCGGAAGGCGGCGTGCTGATCGCCTGCGGCGAAGGCGCCGTCCGCCTGACGGAGCTCCAGCGGGAAGGGCGCGGGGCCCAGGACGCGACCGCCTTTTTGCGTGGCTTTCCCCTGCCGGTCGGGACCGTGCTGGCCTGAGGTGCCGCGCTACAAGCTGACCCTCGAATACGACGGCGGCCCCTTCGTGGGCTGGCAGGCGCAGGCTAACGGCCCCTCCGTCCAGGCCGCGCTCCAGGCTGCGGTGCACGCCTTTTCGGGCGAGGCGGTGACCGTCACCGGGGCCGGACGAACCGACACCGGCGTCCACGCCCACGGCCAGGTCGCCCACCTGGATCTGTCTCGCGACTGGCCGCCGCGCACGGTGCGCGAGGCGGTCAACGCCCACCTCTGGCCCCAGCCGGTCGCCGTGCTGGAGGCGGAGCCGGCCGCGGAGGACTTCCATGCCCGCTTCTCGGCCACGGGACGCCGCTATCTGTTCCGCATTCTGGACCGCCGCGCCCCGCCCGCCCTGCTGCGCGGCCGCGTCTGGCACGTCCGCAAGCCCCTGGACGCCGCGCTCATGGCCGAGGCCGCCGCCACCCTCATCGGCCGGCACGACTTCACCACCTTTCGCGACGCGCACTGCCAGGCGGAGAGCCCCGTCCGCACCCTGGACCAGCTCGAGGTCCGGCGCGAAGGCGAGGAGATCCACCTCCGTTTCGCGGCCCGCTCCTTTCTCCATCGCCAGGTCCGCTCCATCACCGGCAGCCTGGCCGAGGTAGGGGCCGGACGCTGGCCCCCTGATGATGTCCGGCAAGCGCTAGACGCGCGGGACCGCGCCGCCTGCGGCCCGGTGGCCCCGCCCGAGGGGCTCTACCTCACCGCCGTCACCTACTGAGCGGCCGCGAAGAACCGCTCGATCACCCGTTCATAGACCCTCTGCAGCGCACGCAGGTCGGCCACCGCGACCCGCTCGTCGGTCTGGTGGATGGTGGCGCCGACCAGCCCGATCTCGACCACGGGCGCCATGACCCGGAGGAAGCGCGCGTCCGAGGTTCCGCCGCCGGTGGAGGGCGCCGGCGTGCGGCCCAGCACCTCCTGCACGGCGGCGCTCACCTGCTCGGTGAAGGGTCCCGGCTCGGTCATGAAGGCGTTCCCCGAGCAGACGGAGCGCACCTCGAGGCTCACGCCGTCGCGCCCGGTCCGGGCGCAGGCCTCCTCCAGCCAGGCGGCCAGGGTATCGCCGGTGTGCGCGGGGTTGAAGCGGATGTTGAGGCGCGCGGTCGCCTCCGCCGGGATCACATTGCCGGCCGGATTGCCCACGTCCACGCTGGTGACCTCGAGGTTCGAACGCGGAAAGGGTGGGTGGCCCTCGTCCAGGCGCCGCGCCTGCAAAGCCGCCAAGAGCTCGATCAGCACCGGCACGGGATTGGCCGCCCGCTCGGGATAGGCCACGTGTCCCTGCACGCCGCGCGCGGTGATCCAGGCGTTCAGCGACCCCCGCCGACCCACCTTGACCGTATCGCCCAGCAGCAGGACGGAGCTGGGCTCGCCCACCACGCAGGCGTCGATCCGCTCGCCCTCGGCCCGCAGCTGTTCGACCACCCGCTTGGTGCCGTTGTCGGCCGGGCCTTCCTCGTCGCCGGTGATCAGCAGGGACAGGGAGCCGGAAACCTCGCCCGGGCCAGCACGGCGGCCACCGCCGCAGTCCAGGCGGCGATCCCGCCCTTCATGTCCGCCGCGCCCCGGCCATAGAGCAGGCCGTCCGCCACCTCGGCCCCGAACGGCGGATGGGTCCAGGCGGCCTCCTCGCCCGGAGGCACCACGTCCGTGTGCCCGGCGAAGCACAGGTTCGGCCCCGCGCTCCCACGCCGGGCGTAGAGGTTGTCCACCTCGGCGAAGGGCAGCCGGCGGCAGTGAAAGCCCAGGGGCTCCAGCGCGGCCTGCATCACGCCCAGCGCGCCGGCGTCGATCGGCGTCACCGAGGGCCGCCGGACCAGGGCCCGGGCGAACTCCACGACATCGAGGCTGGCGAGCGTCATGGGCGCGGGTTTAGGCTCCGCGTCCCTGGCCGGAAAGGACCCCATGCCCAAGATCGATCCCCAGTCCGCCCCGACCCGCCATGGCGCGGCCTATCCGGCGCCCTTCGATGCGCCCTGCCGCGCGCGCCGTCGCTGGAAGCTGGGCGACGCCGCCGGCCTGACCCAGTTCGGGGTCAACCGGCTGGAGCTCGACCCGGGGGCCTGGTCCAGCCAGCGCCACTGGCATTCGGTGGAGGACGAGTTCGTCCTGGTCCTGGAAGGCGAGGTGGTCCTGATCGAGGAGGCGGGCGAGACGGTGCTCCGGGCGGGCGAGGGCGCGGGCTTTCCCGCAGGCGCCCCGAACGGCCATCACCTGGTGAACCGGTCAAACAGACTGGCGGTCATCCTTGAGGTCGGGACCCGCAGCCCCGACAGGGACGGCGTGACCTACCCCGACATCGATCTCGTCCTACCGGAAGGGAGCCCTCGGTATCACCACCGCGACGGCCGGCCCTACGGGGGCGAGGCCGGTTCGGCTCCGGCCCGGGTCGTCTGACGCCCGCGCACCTTCCAGTTCATCCAGCAAGCTCGGTTCCGGGATTTAGGCCGCGATTTCACGCCGTTGGGCGCCGTGGCGGCGCGAGCGGCGGAACAGCGGAGGGGGGAACTCGTTAAGGGGCCGCAACAACCAAACCAACCAAGGGGACACGATGTACACAGAACCCGCCATCTCCATGCGGAGCGTGGAGAATTGGCTTGTCGAATGGGGGCCGCGCATTCTGGGTGCGCTGGCCATCCTGGTCGTGGCCTATCTGGTCGGCAAGGGCGTCAAGTGGGCGCTCGCCAAGGGCATCGACAAGATCCCCGGCGCGCAGCACGCCAACCACGGCGTCCAGAACAAGGGCGAGACCATCGGCGCCCGCCTGGGCGACGTCGGCTATTGGCTGGTTCTCCTGATCGGCATCGTGCTGGCCCTGAACACGCTCGGGCTGTCGGCCGTGAGCCAACCCTTGAACGATCTGCTGACCCAGTTCTTCAACTTCGTGCCCCGTCTGGTCGGCGCGGTCCTGATCTTCTTCGTGGGCTTCCTCCTGGCCACCATCGCCAAGCGGCTGGTGGTTGCGGCGGCGGGCGCGGCTAACCTGGACGCCCTGCTCCAGCGCGCGGGCCTGAACCGCGTCACCGGCGCCAGCGGCATCGCCAACGCCTTGGGCACGCTGGTGTTCGTGCTCATCATCATCCCCGTGGCCATCTCCGCGCTGCAGGTGCTGGGCATCGAGGCCATCTCCGGGCCGGCCGTGGCCGTGCTGAACGAGATCCTGACCGCCATCCCGAACGTGCTGGCGGCCGCCATCGTCCTGGCCATCGCCTTTGTGATCGCCCGCTGGGTGGCCAGCCTGATCGAGCAGCTGCTGCCCTCGCTCGGCTTCGACAACTTCACGCGGGCCCTGACCAACATCGGCGGAGACACCCCCTCCAGCGCGTCCACGGCCGCCCCCGGCTACGCGCCGACTTCCGGTTCCTCGTCGCCCTCGGGCGGCGGGGTCACCGCGTCCAAGGTCGTGGCTCAGGTGGCCTTCGCGGCGATCATGATCTTCGGGGCCGTGGAGGCGGCGCGTTTGCTGCAGTTCGCCGCGATCTCCGAGATCCTGAGCGAGATCCTGGCTCTGGGCGGTCAGGTCCTGTTCGGCGGCGTGATCATCGCGGCCGGCGTGATCATCGCGAACATCCTGTCCAAGGCCATCGACCGGTCCACCAACGGAGCCGACGGCTTCGCCTCGGTGATCGTGAAGTGGGCCACCATCGCGCTGTCGGTCGCCATCGGCCTGCGTTTTATGGGCCTGGCCAACGACATCATCACCCTGGCGTTCGGCCTGATCCTGGGCTCGGCGGCGGTGGCGGCGGCTCTGGCCTTCGGCATCGGCGGTCGCGAACAGGCCGGCCGCTGGCTCCAGCAATGGTCGCAGCAGGCCCAGCAGAAGCAGGCGCAGAAGCAGGCCCAGGCCCCCGCTTCGCCCAGCTACAGCCCGCCCAGCTACACCCCGCCCCCGGCGGAGTGATCGGGCTCTGAACCAGCGGAAAGGGCGGCTCTTCGGGGCCGCCCTTTTCTTTTGGCCGGAGGCCGGCGGCCGGCCGAGCAAGGGCCTCTCCCGACGGCGCGCTCGGGCGCAAGCGGGCCTTCGCGACCCGCAACGCTTGCGAACCGGCCCGGGCCTTCCGAGATCACGCCCCCTCGACGGAGCAGACTCATGGCGGCCGATCCCCGCGACCAAGACTGGGCCCTGCCCGAACGCGTACGGCCGCGGCCGGGCGACTTCGGCTTCGACCTCGACCAGGCGCTGTCGTCGGTGGTGTCCCTGACCGCCCAGATCCCGGAGGACGCCTTCACCGCCGGCATGCTGGGGACGGAGCGGATGGGCAATGGCGTGCTGATCCGCGAGGACGGAATCGTGCTGACCATCGGCTATCTGGTCACCGAGGCGGAGGAGGTGACCCTGGGCACCGCTGAGGGCCGGTCGGTGGCCGGCCATGTGCTGGGCTATGACCAGGCCACCGGCTTCGGCCTGCTGCAAGCGCTGGAGCCCCTAGACATCCCGGCCGTGCGCGTGGGCAGCTCCAAGGGCCTGCGCGCCGGCGAGGACGTGGTCATGGCCGCCGGCGGGGGCCGCGGCCGCGCCATGCGGTCCCGGCTGCAGTTGCGGCAGGAGTTCGCCGGCTATTGGGAGTATCTGCTGGACGAGGCCCTGTTCACCGCCCCGGCCCACCCGCTCTGGAGCGGGGCGGCCCTGCTGGGCCCCACGGGCGACCTGGTGGGGATAGGCTCGCTGTCTCTGGAGCAGGCCGGCGAGGACGGCCAGGCCGTGCCCCTGAACATGAGCGTGCCCGCCGAGTTGCTGCCGCCCATCTTCGAGGACCTGCTGCGCGGCCGGCCCACCGGCCCGCCCCGGCCCTGGCTGGGCATCCTGGCCCAGGAGATCGGAACGGCGGTGGTGGCCGTGGGCACGGCCCCCGGCGGCCCCAGCAGCCGCGCCGAGATCCGCCAGGGCGACATCATCCTGGCCATCAACGACGAACCCGTCTCCGACCTCCCCGGCTTCTACCGCAGGCTCTGGGCGCTGGGTACGCCGGGCGTGGACGTGCCGCTGACGCTCCAGCGCGGCTCGGACGTGTTCGACGTGGAGGTCCGCTCGGCGGACCGGGCGCAGCTGTTGCGGAAGCGGCGGTATCATTGAGCTGATCGTACGGTCGGTGATAGGCGCCTCTCCCGCTTGGCGGGCTCACCCCGGAACGGTGCGTCGGAACCCCGCGGCGACCGGTATCGAATGGAGCTATCGGCCTTGGGCGAGGAAAGAACCGTGCCACTCGTGCGGTCCACGCCCCTTGGCCGAGGATCGTCTCCTGGCGACGGATAGCAGTTCGGGAGGGTGAGTCAGCAGGGTATGTCGAGCGCTAGCCGGTGTTCGCGTCCTTATGAGTTCCGCGGAACCGAGTCGGGCCACAAGCGCCCGAACACCAGCTCGGCAAGACGTGAGATCTCGCGGGCGGCAGTCCCGGAAGGTTCTGTTTCCAGCGCCGTCAGGCCGTTCCCGACTGACTGGCTGAAAGCAACCCGGCTGCGGAGACCAATGCTGGCCACCGGAAACCCGTAGGTGTTCAACCGCTCCGCGGCCTTCAGAAGGGCGGGAGCCTCCTTGTCGCCGCGACGGGGCGGGGCCTGGGTCAGCACGAACATGGCTCGACCCCGCGCAGAGCGGACCTGCTCAGCGGAGTACTCCACCGACCACAGGTCCAGCATGGATGGCCGCGCCACAATGATGGTGAAGTCGGCCGCCCGAACCGTGTCCAGCACTCCCGGACCCGCGAAAGGGGCCGTATCGACGATCATGAGCTGAAAGCGGGCGCGCTCGAGGCCGTCCTTCAGCCGGTTGAGCATGGCCGGCTGGACCACCGCCACTTCGGGGGCGGGGCTGGAGCGGACCTGCCTCCACTCCCAAGCTGATTTCTGTGGATCGGTGTCGGCGATGAAGGTGCGTCGCCCAGCGGCCTCGGCGGCCACCGCGAGGTGTAGCGACAGAGTGGTCTTGCCGCTGCCCCCCTTGCTGGAGATCACCGCCAAGGTCTTCAGAGACGACCCTGAGGGGCGAAACGTCTGCATTCCTCTGCCTTCCTAGCCGCCGGCGCGCTATTCCGACCCACTGAACGAAGGCGCCTGCACAGGCTGCGCCACGGTTGTCTCCTATGCCGCCGCGCCCTAGAGCTAGCCGGACTTGAGCCAGGCGGCCAGAGGGCGAACTTCCGGGGGGCGCCCCGACGCCGACCCATCCGGGCCCCGACATGCTGAAACGCTTCGCCAGGCTTGGAACGCGCCTCCTCTTCGCCCTCGCGGTCGCCGTGCTTCTGCACGAGGCGATCGAGCCGTCCCACGAGCCCGGCTTGGTCATCGCCAAAGACGACCTTGAGCATGGGCTTTGGGCCTATGGGCTCACGATCCTGGGCGTGGCCGCGTTTCCACGCACGCGGGCGCTACTGATCGGGGGCGTGCTGCTGGTCCTCAGCGCGGCGGCGGAAGGCGTGCAGCCGCTGGTGGGCCGCTCGGCCGAGTGGAGCGACTGGCTGGGCTCCGCCGCCGGGGTCGGCGCGGCGCTGGCCCCCATGCTGCTGCTGTGGATCCGAGAGCGGGTGCTGCGGGGACGGGCTTCCCCCACCGATCGAAGCTAAACCGTCGACCGCGCGCCAACGAGGTTCAAGCCGGGATTGCCGAGCCGCTGGATCTCGCTCACACCCGCTTTTTTTTCCAGAAGGCCGCGCACGTCGCCCTCGCGCTGTGGCTGGTCGAAGGCAGGGGCGAGCATGTCGAAGGTGTCCATGACGGCCCGGCGGTATCTCTGCTTGCAGGACAACTCCCGGATCGTCCACGTAGTTGGCCCGGGGACCACGAAGCGGAAAAGCTTGCCGAGGACGGGGATGCGGAAGAGCACCTCGGTCAGGGGCCAGACGAGGCGCATCAGAACCTGTATGCAGGTGAGGAGCGCCCGGTTGCCCATGCGCCTCGTGAGCGGCCGCAGCAGATATTCGCCGTTGAGCAGGGTGAGTCGGCGATGGCTCTGCGGCGACATCGATGGACAAGGGCGCGGGTGCTCGCGTAACCTTCGACGAGTATCATAGACGGAGCGCGAGGCGCCCTTCCGGCTCGGGCGCCGTCTTGAACTTTGGGGTTAGCTCTGGCCGGGACTCCAGCAGCGGGTCGGGTGAGGTGTGAGCGGTCCGGGGGTGGCATGCTTCCGGCACCTGATCGAGGAATCTGAAAGAGGCCGGTCAGGATGGGACTCCCCGATTGTGAGAGGCGTAGGTCACCCGTCCTGCAGCTCCTTGTACCGGGCACGGCGTCGAAGGTGCTAGCGCGATGATCCACCCGACCTCCGACGTTCAATCCGCCGCGATCGGCGTGGGCACACGCGTCTGGCAGTACGTGGTGGTTCTCAGCGGGGCCCGGATCGGCTCGAACTGCAACATCTGCTCGCACTGCTTCATCGAGAACGATGTCGTCCTCGGCGACCGCGTGACGGTGAAGTGCGGCAATTACATCTGGGACGGCGTGCGTTTGGAGGACGATGTCTTTGTGGGGCCGAACGTCACCTTCACCAACGACAACAGGCCGAGGTCGCGCGTTCGACCGGCTGCGTTCGAAACCACGGTGATCAAGCGAGGGGCGTCGCTCGGCGGCGGGTCCGTGATCCTGCCAGGCATCATCGTGGGCGAAGGGGCGATGGTCGGGGCCGGCGCCGTGGTCACGCGCGACGTGCCGGCGGGCGTCACCGTTGTGGGAAACCCTGCACGGGAATTACTCTAGTGGAACCCCCTGCAGTCTTATCAACGGGGCTCACCAACACGCTTGACGACTGCCGCCTCGTTCAACTGCCGCAGATCGCAGATCCTCGAGGCAACCTGACATTTGTCGAGGGCGGCAACCACGTGCCCTTCGATATCGCCAGGGTGTACTATCTGTATGACGTCCCGGGCGGCGCGGAGCGGGGCGGGCACGCGCACAAGGAGCTGCGACAACTCCTGATCGCGATGAGCGGCAGCTTCGACGTGGTGCTCGACGACGGCCGCGAGAAGAAGCGCGTTCACCTCAACCGGTCGTACTTCGGCCTGGAGATCGTCCCCATGATCTGGCGCGAGCTGGACAACTTCTCGTCCGGCTCGGTCTGCCTGGTGGTGGCGTCGCACCGTTACGACGAGAGCGATTACTACCGGGACTACGACGAGTTCCTGGCTGCCAAAGGGCTATGACAAGAGTTCCCTTCCTAGACCTTCGCGCAGCCTACTTGGAGCTGAAGCCCGAAGTCGACGCCGCCGTCGCGCGGGTGCTGGACAGCGGCTGGTACATCGGCGGTCAGGAAGTCGGCGCCTTCGAAGCCGAGTTCGCGCGCTACTGCGAGGCGGAGCACGCGATCGGTGTCGGCAATGGGCTCGACGCCCTGGTGCTGGCGCTGCGGGCCTTGGACATAGGCGCGGGAGACGAGGTTCTCGTCCCCTCGAACACCTACATCGCCACCTGGTTAGCAGTGAGCCAGGTGGGCGCGCGTCCCGTGCCGGTGGAGCCGGACCCGATCACCCATACCATGGACCCGGCTCTCGTGGAGGCGGCGATCACGCCCCGTACGCGGGCGGTGCTGCCGGTGCACCTCTACGGGCACCCTGCCGACCTCGACCCGATCCTCGACGTGGCGCGGCGTCATGGGCTCAGGGTGGTGGAAGACGCCGCCCAGTGTCACGGAGCCCGCTACAAAGGCCGACGCATAGGCGGGCACGGGGATCTGGTCTGCTGGAGCTTCTACCCGGGGAAGAACCTTGGCGCCTTTGGCGACGCGGGCGCGGTCACCACGAACGACCCGAGCCTCGCCGAGCGGGTTCGCCTGCTGGGAAACTACGGATCGCGGCTGAAGTACGTGCACTTGGAGAAGGGCGTGAACAGTCGGCTGGATCCAATCCTTGCCGCAGTTCTGCGGGCCAAGCTGACCCATCTGGACACCTGGAACGACCGGCGTCGCGCCATGGCCGCTCGTTATGGGGAAGCTCTGGCCGGAACCGGACTTGTCCTGCCGCAGGCTGCCCCCTGGGCGGAGCCGGTTTGGCACCTCTACGTGATCCGGAACTCTTGCCGCGACGAGTTGCAGCGGCAGCTTGGGGAGTTGGGGATCGGAACCCTGATCCACTATCCCATCCCGCCGCACCGGCAGGAGGCCTACGCCGACTTGGCCCCGAGCCTACCCCCGGCGCCTATAGCCGAACAGCTGGCGTTGGAGGTGCTCAGCCTTCCGATAGGACCGCACTTGTCGGCTGAGCAGCAGGATGCGGTTCTTGAGGCGATGCACAGGGCCGTGGCCCGACTCCCTGACGCGGGCTAGCCTCGGACCGTGACCAACGCGACCTCAACCCTCGACGAAGACAAGAGATCCTACGCGCGCATCCTGACGAGCACCTCGGTGATCGGCGGGGCGTCGGTGCTCAACATCCTGATCGGCCTTGTGCGAACCAAGTTCGTTGCGCTCCTGCTCGGGCCAGCCGGCGTCGGTCTCGTCGGCCTGCTGACCGCGCTGCTTTCGGCGGCCGCCACTGTGGTGCAGATGGGGGTCACCACGGTGGGCACGCGCCAGATCGCGGAAGCCCATGCCGCGGAAGATGTGCAAAAGCTTGCGGTCGCCCGGCGGGCGCTGATCCTGGCGACGGTGATGCTGGCCGCTGTCGGCGCCACCGGCGTGTGGCTGTTGCGAGACGTTCTCGCCCGCTATGCCTTGCGCAACCCCGCCCTGGCGGACGAGGTGGCCTGGATCGCCGTGGGCGTCGCACTCTCGGTTTTAGCCATGGGCCAAACGGCCCTGCTTCAGGGCCTGCGCCGCATCCGCGCCATGGCGGCCTTGCAGGTCGTCGGAGGTTTGGCGACGACGGCCGTCGGCCTGCCGCTTGTACTCGCCTTCGGCGAGCGCGCGATCCCCGCGTTTGTCGTCCTGGTCCCGCTGACGAGCTTTCTCCTGGGCCGCTGGTTCGTTTCGCGGATCCCGTTGCCCGGCGAATTCCGGGTCGAGCTTCCTCAACTGCGCGCGCAGTGGCGTGTGTTCCTGACCCTCGGCCTGCCCATGATGGGCGCCGGCGTGGCGTCCACCTTCGCGAACCTCTGGATCCAGAGCGAGGTGAAGGCGCAGCTGGGGATGGCGGCGCTCGGGTGGTTCGTGGCCGCGAACACCATCGCCATGCAGTACGTGGGCCTGGTGCTGGGCGCGATGGCCGCCGACTACTATCCGCGCTTGACCGGGATGATCGGCGACCCGCCGGCGACCCGCCGGCTGGTCAACCAGCAGACCGAAATCGCGCTGCTTCTGGCAGGCGCGCTGGTCATCGCCATGTTCGCCCTTGCGCCGTGGGTGATCCGCCTCCTGTACGCGCCGGAGTTCGCACCCGCCGCGGCCGTACTCCGTTGGCAGGCCGCCGGAACGCTACTCAAGGTCATGTCCTGGCCTCTCGGCTTCATCCTTCTGGCCGCCGGCGCGGGACGGACGTTCTTCCTCACTGAGGTGACCACGCTCGTGCTGATGGCGGGCGCCACAACCCTGCTCTTGCCGCGGTTCGGCCTCGAAGGGGCTGGCCAAGCCTATTTTCTGGCCTACCTGTTCTACCTTCCGATGGTGCTGGCGCTGGCGGTTCGACGCATCGCCTTCGCGTGGTCGCGACTGGTCCTACTCAGCGCGGCGGCTGTCGCCTCGGCCTGTGGGGTTGTCGGCGTCGTGTTGTGGCTGGCGCCGGCAATGGCGCCGGCGGTCGGGATCGTACTCAGTGTCGCGTATGGTTCGTTTGGGCTGATCCGCTTGCAGCGCTTGGGCGTCAGCGCGCCCCTTCCGGGGAGGCTGAGCGTGTTCGCGCTCGCGCGGCACGCCCGCCCTAGAAGCCGGAATTAAGGCCAACCGGTTGAAGGACGAGATGCGTTCACGACCCTTATTGATGCTGGTTTACGGCCGACTGAGGCTAGGCGGGGCCGAGACCTTGCTATTGAGGATTGCGAACCACGCGGTCTCCGAAGGGCTGGACGTCGTGGTGTGCGCCCACCCCGGCGAACTGAGGTCGATGTTCTCCGAGAGCGTGCGGTTCATCGAGCACGACGACGTCTACGATCTTGTCCAGTCTGTCCCCGCATATCTGTCCGGCCTGGAGGTGGCTCCGACCACGGTCCTGTTCTGGGTCTTTGATCCTCACCAGATGTTGCCGGTCAGCTTGGTGAGACGGGCTGTCCGCTCGCGAACGAAGGCGGATTCGAAGGTCATCTGCGGCATATACCACCCGCGAGAATGCTTTCGGGAGCGGGACCACCCCCTTATACACCGGGTTTGCAAACTCGTTTTCCAGGTTACGCCTGCTGAGCAGTGGTTGTTCATGAATCAGGCCTGCCGAGCTTCTCATGAGGCGGAGTGGAAAAGTTCTCTGAGCGAATACAAGGTGGTCCCGATAACCGTCCCCCACACGGCTCCGATAACTTGGGCGCCAGCCGAAAATGCTTCACCTCTGAGGGTCGTCTCTGTTGGGAGGCTGGTCCCGTTCAAGGCCTACAACGAAGGCGCGATACACATCACGCGTAGACTGGTCGCTCAGGGCCTGGATGTGCAGTGGGTCCTGTTTGGTGACGGGCCGGAGATGGAGAGGCTGCGGGCGACTGCGGAGGAGCTCGGCGTAACCGGCTCCGTTCAATTTGCCGGCGCGCTCGGCTACGAGCTGCTCTTTGACACCTTGGTGCGCTTCGACATCTTCGTCGGTATGGGGACGGCTCTGTTGGAAGCCGCCAGCGCCAAGATGCCCAGCATCATGGCCGTCGACCAGCAGCCCAGGCTGACGTACGGCTATCTGCACGAGGCGCCGGAGGACTCGGTGGGAGAGGTCGTGGGGCCCGCGCCGGAACGCGACATAGGCGAGCTGCTGCGCACTTATGCGGCGATGACCCCGGAGGAGCGTAGGCGCATTGGAGAGGCATGTCATGGAGCGGTCGTGACGCGGTCGGAAGCTGTCCTAGACACACGGGAGCTGTTCAGAGACGTCCCCAACTGGTCTTGGAGGCTCGAGTGGCGGCTGCTTGTCCTCGCCAAGCTGTGGCGCATGTACCAGACCTCAGGGGTCCTCAAGCGTGTCGGCCGCGCAATCGCTGATCGTACGAGCGCCCAACGGGCCCATTAAGCAGACGATGAGCAAGCGAATCTCCATGCTCCTGCCGGACTTGCGCGGCGGCGGCGCGGAGCGCGTCAGCCTCAGCTTGGCCGAGGAGTTCGTGTGCCGGGGCTATGCCGTCGAACTTGTCCTCATGCGCCGGGTAGGAGAACTCCTGGAGCAGGCGCCGGCAGGTTGCAGCATCGTGGACCTGGGCGCGCCCCGGCTACGAAACGTTTGGCTGGCCCTGCACCGGTACTTCCGTACCAGTCCGCCCGCCGCGGTCCTTGCGGCCATGTGGCCGGTGACGGGAGTGGCCTGCATCGCGAAGCGGACCGCACGCAGCCCCGCCACTCTGGTCGTGAGCGAGCACACCGACTTCCGCTTGGGAGGGGGGGCTGTCGGTGATCGTGACGCGCTGGCGCTAAAGCGTTTCGGACGCCAGCTCTATGGCGCGGCGGATCACCTGGTGGCCGTATCTGAAGGCGCCGCCGATGCGCTGGCGGAGACGACGGGGCTGCCACGCGATCGCGTTCGGGTGATCTATAATCCCATCCGGGTTTTCGGCTCGGAAGACCCCGAGCCCGCCGACGCAGGTCTGTTGGAATGGTGGGCTGGCTCGCCACATCGTCTGCTGGCGGTCGGAGCCCTCAAGGAGCCCAAGGCGTTTGACGTGCTCGTACGGGCGCTCGCGCAGGCTCAGTCCAAAGTCGATGCGCGGCTTCTCATCCTTGGTGAAGGCGCCCTGAGATCCCAGCTTGAGCTTGAGGCTCAGCGCCTCGGCGTTACCGAGCGGGTCCGCTTTCCCGGCTTCCGGAAGAATCCCTTCCCCTTTTTCCAACGGGCAGATCTCTTCGTGCTGTCCTCGCGCTGGGAGGGCTTCGGCAACGTGATCGTCGAAGCGCTCGCGTGCGGGACGCCGGTGGTCAGCACCGACTGTATGAGCGGACCTGCTGAGATCCTGCAGCACGGACGCTACGGGGCCCTCGTACCGGTGGGCGACTCCCCGGCACTGGCCCGAGCCATGGTGAAGGCGCTCAGAACCGAGCCGGACCGCGACGCGCTGAAGCGCCGCGCTGCCGACTTCTCACCGGCCATCGCCGCTGAGAAATACCTCGAGCTGCTATTCCCCGCACCTTTGGCCAGCGCCGCGCGGGTGGGCTAGTCAGCCAGGGTACGCGGTAGTGTCGCGGGGGCGCTCCGGGGTCTCAGGTGGGGCGAACCGAGCTGTCGGCTCCTCCATGGTTGCGGGTCGCCTGCACGGCTTTTGCGGCCGTGATCTCGTCGGAAGCTTGAGCCTCCGCCCAGGCCTGGAACATCAGCAGGGTCCAGAGCCGGGTGTCCCAGTTCCGGGCGCCGCTCTGATGCTCGTCCCAGGTCTTCCTCACCGCCGCCGGATTGAACACGCCGGTCCTGGCCAGGCCCTCTTCGCTCAGGAGCTCCGCAGCCCATTCCCGCAGGTCGGTGCGCAGCCAATCGCCGATCGGGATGGCGAACCCCTGTTTCGGCCGCTCGAACAGCGCCCTGGGCACGTACTTCGCTACGACGTCCCGCAGGACCCGTTTACCCTGACCCGCTTCGATCTTCATCGCCTGGGGAAGCGACCAGGCGAATCGGAAGAGGTCCGAGTTGAGAAAGGGCGCACGCACCTCCAGGCTGCTGGCCATGCTCGCCCGATCCACCTTCACCAGAATGTCGTCGGGGAGGTAGTAGAGCGCGTCCAGCTGCATCGCACGCTCGACGAACTCCGCGTCAGCAGAGAAGAGCTCCTCGTCCACCCTCAACAGCGGGTCCGGCGCGCCCTCCCCGAGCAGGTCGGAAGGATGCTCCCAGACCGAGATCAATTGGTCCAGAAGCTGGTCGCCCGAATGCGCAGCCACCTTGGCCGCGATCTTGTGGACCCTGTCGCCGCCACGACCGCTGCGGAGGGCTGCCGGCGCGTAACGGCCGATGCTTTTCAGCCCGGTCGACCAGGCTTGCGGAGATATCCGGATCAACGCCGAAGCGCCCGCGGCCCTGAGCGGGCGGGGTATCCGCTTCAGCATCCTCCAGCGGCTGCCATAGGTGTAGCGATTATAGCCGCCGAACAACTCGTCGCCGCCGTCGCCTGACAGGGCGACCGTGACCTGTGACCGGGCGAGGGCCGATACCAGGAAGGTCGGGATCTGAGATGAGTCGGCGAAGGGCTCGTCATAGATGTGCGGAAGCCTGGGCACCACCGCCAGCGCGTCGCCAGGCTCCACATAGAGTTCTGTATGTTGCGTGCCCAGGATACGGGAGACCACCTTGGCGTGCTCGGCTTCGTTGAGCCCTGCGTCGCGCGTGCCGATGGTGAAGGTCTTGACGGGGCCGGAGGCCTGGGCCTGCATCAGGGCCACGATCGTCGAGGAGTCGATGCCGCCGGAGAGGAAGGCGCCCAGCGGCACGTCGGCGACCATGCTGGCCGCCACCGACGATCGGAGCCGCCGGTCCAATTCCTCCACGGCGTCCTCACGTGCGCCCAGGAACGGGTTCCGGCGGGCGGCCGCGATCTCTGCACTTGCAGACCAGAAGGCACCCCGCTCGACGCCCTCTTCCTCCAGCCGCTCAGCCTCGATGGAGAGCCAGCCGCCGGGCGCCAGCTTGCGAAAGCTGCGGTAGATGCTGAGGGGCTGGGGCACGTAGCCGTACTTGAGGTAGGCCGCGACGGCGTCGCGGTCCCATGCCCCGTCGAAGTCCGGGTGCCGTCGGAGCGCCTTGAGTTCGGATCCGAAGACGAATTCGCCGCCGGCCCAACCGTAGTAGAGCGGCTTCTCGCCGAAGCGGTCGCGGGCCAGCCGCAGGCGCCGCTCCGCCCGGTCCCACAGGGCGAAGGCGAACTGGCCCTGGAGACGGGCCAGGGCGCCCTCGAAACCCCAGCGGCCGACCGCCTCGAGCAGGACCTCGGTATCGGAGCTTCCGCGCCAGGCGATGTTCTCCGTCGCTTGGAGGTCCCGGCGCAGGTCCCGATAGTTGTAGATCTCGCCGTTGAAGACGATCACGAAGCGCTCGCACCGGGAGGCCATCGGCTGGGCGCCGCCCGGCGAGATGTCGATGATGGCCAGCCTGCGGTGGCCGAGCGTCACGCCGGCGGCCGGGTCGCTCCACACCCCCTCGGCGTCAGGTCCCCGGTGAACCAGCGCATCGCGCATGGTCGCGACGATCTCCGTCCCCTGATCGCCTCGCCTAGAGGACAGCAGCCCAACTATGCCGCACAAACCGGAGTCCTTTCAGGCGCAGAGGCCTTGGCCTCGCTGCACTCTGTAGCGATGTAACGCGGCGCGCCGTCCAACGTCTGCGCCTTGTCTCTCCTTCGCACCGGAGCGGGTGTGGGGCAACTGAGGATAGTCGGCGCCACCAAGCGCTGTGAGGCATCGGGCGACACTCGGTCAGCGCACCTGGGTCGCGGAGCGCAGAGCGGCGTGGAGGAGGGGGGCCGCCGAGGCCACCGAGTAGAACTGCTCCGCGCGCTGGCGGCCGGCCGCCCCCATGCGGCGACGGAGGTCGGGGTCGGCGGCAAGGCGACGCAGGGCGTCGAGCCACTCCTTCTCTCCCCGGACCAGGAAGCCGGTCTCTCCGTGGACCACGATGTCGTTGTTGGCGCTGACCGCGTCGGCGACCACGGGCACACCGGCGGCCATGTACTGGACCAGCTTGTATCCGCACTTGCCCCGGGTCCAGGGGTCGTCCCTCAGAGGCATGATCCCGACGTCGAATGAGGCGGCCTGCGAGGCCTCCATCGCGTACGACCAGGGCGCGGTGGTGTGAGTCGCAGGGCCGAGGTCCGTCTCGCCCGCGCCCACAAGGCGCACTTCGGCGCGCCGTTCCTGCTGCAGCGTGGCCAAAGCCGGGACCGCGCCACGAAGGTAGGTGGCCGTGCTCGGCGAACCAATCCAGCCGACCACCAACGGCTCCTCCAGGCCGGCCCACCTCTGGCGCGGCTTGTAGCGTTCCACATCGACCACGGAGGGAATCAGCCGGACGTCAGTGGCTCCTGCGCTGGTCGCCTGCTGTGAGAGGTAGCGATTTCCCGCGATCACCACGGCCGAAGCGGCCATGACCCGGTCGATCTTGCGGCCAAGCCCCTTTCGGACCAGGACGTTGCGGTGGCCTCGGTACCACTGAAAAGTTGCGTCGTCGTAGTCGACCACCACCGGCCCGACCCTGTGGAGCAAGGCGCGCTCGAAAAGGGCGGGCGCCAGCGGCAAGAGCTCCTTCTCCAGCCAGACGACGTCGTACCTTCCGCTCAGGAGCAGGCCCGACAATCGCCGTGCATAGCTCTGGGCCACCTGTCTCAGGGAACGACCCGACGTCCTGTTGTAGGTCTCGATATAGCCGTCGCCGAACAGCGGCGCGGCTGTGAGTCTGACGCCCTGCTGTTCCAGAAAGGGGATGAACTGGAACAGGCGCACGCGGCTGCTCGCGCCGCTTTGGCCATAGCGGGTAAGGGCGAGAACCTTCATCGAGCGCCGCGGACCTTCGGGTTCTGTGCAGCGAGGACGGCGCCCTCTATGCAGAGCGGCGCGCGCGTGAGCTGCGTTCGGGGTCGCTTTACATGAAGGTCCTGTACCTTTCCTACACCGGCCTGCTGGAGCCGCTCGGGCAGTCGCAGGTGCTCGCCTACCTGCGCGGGCTCTCCGAGCACCATTCGTTCACCCTCATCAGCTTTGAAAAGAGCGCCGACCTCCACGACCGCGAACGGGTCGCCGCCATGCGCCGCGACTGCCAGGCGCTCGGCGTCCGCTGGCTGCCGCAGCGCTACCATCAGTCACCGAGGATGCTGGCGACCGCCTGGGATCTCACCGTCTTCTTGGCGCTCGCGGCCTGGCAGAGGCTGCGCGGACGGGCGCAACTGGTGCATGCCCGGAGCTACATCCCGGCCTTTGTCGCCCTGGTCCTTAGGCGTGTTCTGGGCGCGCCCTTCATCTTCGACATGCGGGCGTTCTGGCCGGAGGAGATGGTTGCGGCCGGCCGTCTGCAGTCCGGGTCCAGGCTCTACAAACTGCTGAAAAGCGGTGAGGCTGCATGCCTGCAGCATGCCGCAGGAGTGGTTTCCCTGACGCAGGCTGCGGCTGATTACATGGCGGAGCAACGGCAAGCGGGGCGGCGTCACCCCGCGACCGTGGTGATACCTACCTGCGTCGATCTTGACCAATTCAAGCCGGCCGCCCAGCAGCACCTGGGGCGGGCGGTGATCGGCTCCGTGGGAACCGTGTTGAGCGGCTGGTTCCTTTTCGACTGGCTGGCGGCGTTCTTTAGCGCCTTCGACACACTGCAGCCCAACGCGGAGTTTCGAATTGTCACCACGGAGCACCACGATGCCGTCACCGATGCCGCCGGCTCCGCCTTGCTCCCATTAAGCAGGATAAGGGTGTTCGGCGTTCACCGGCCGGAGATTCCGGAGGTCATCCGCGACCTTGTCGCCTGCGCCATGTTCTACCAGACCGGGCTCGCGAGTCTCGCCCGTGCGCCCACGCGGATGGGCGAAGTCCTGGCCTGCGGACGCCCCGTCGTGATCAATGCCGGGGTAGGGGACGCGGCCGAGATCGTGCGCCGCTATAACGTCGGGGTGGTGGTGGAAGACGCCTCAGAGACGGAGATGGTGCAGGGCGCGCGTCGGCTTGATGATCTGTTGCGGGATTCGCAACTTCCGGGCCGCTGCCGGCAGGCTGCCGAGGAATGCTTCTCGCTGGATCGAGGTGTGAGGGCCTACAACGAGCTCTACGGCCAAGTCGCTAAGCGAGCGTCGCTGTGATCCTCAGAGGCGCGCGCAAGCCCGGGTCTCACTCTCGCCAAGAGAGCAGCGGCCGCTGATGCTCATCTACTGGACCATGTTCGTCACGCCGCTCTTGGCCAGCACCTCGCCGTTCCGGCTGAACCGGGTCGGGCGAAGGGTGCTGACCCTTCTGGCCGGTCTCCTCCTCGCCCTCGTGATCGGGGCCCGCGAGGAGGTCGGGTGCGACTGGGGCAGCTATCTCGAGCACTTCTACGCCACGCAGGGCGAAGACCTCGCCTATGCGCTGACCACCACCGACCCGGCGTACGCCTTCGTGAACTGGCTCTCCGCCCTCGCGGGTTTGCAGATCCACACGGTCAACACCGTCTGTGCGGTGATCTTTGTCACCGGGCTCTTTCTTTTCTGCCGCCGCCAGCCGGCGCCCCTGCTCGCCGCCGTGGTGGCGATCCCCTACCTCGTGGTGGTGGTGTCCATGGGCTACACGCGCCAGGCGACCGCGGTGGGTCTTCTGATGATCGCGTTCAACGCTTTCACGGACGGCCGGCGTTGGCTGTTTCTGCTGTTCGTGGTCGCGGCCGCGAGCTTTCACCGCTCAGCGATCATGTTCGCGCCGCTGGTGGCCTTCGTCACCCCGCCGGGAGAGCTCCGCCGCTGGCGTCCGCAGCGGGCCTTTGCGATGGGAACGGGCGCCGTGGCCAGCAGCGCCTTGTTGGCCGTGTTCATCGGCGGCCACATCGAACAGTACTCCTATGCCTACGTAGAGTCCGAGTACCGAGCTGCGGGCGATGTCTACCGTATTGCGTTGAACTCGGCTGCCGGTCTCATCTTCCTCATATTTCGCAGGCGCTGGCGAGACCAGTTCGGAGACGCGAAGCTCTACGCCGTTCTCGCCCTGGCTTCCGTGGCGACCATCCCGCTGATGACGATCTCCTCCGTCGGGGCCGATCGGCTGAGCCTGTATCTGATACCGTTGCAGATCGCCGCCTTCTCGCGCCTGCCTCTGCTGCTGCCCGGCCGGCTGAGGCTGGCGGCCAAGGCGGGGGTTGGCGGCGCCTACGCCGCGGTGCTGTTCGTCTGGTTGCAGTTCGCCGAGCACGCCTACTGCTGGGTGCCCTACGACTCGGCGCTGTTCTAACGCGCCAACTCCCGAGTCCTGGAGGCTTCGGGCGCGCGGACCAGGAGGGCGCAGGCGAACCCGAAGAGGGCCATGAGCGCGGGGGTGCGAAGCGGGTACTCAGCGAGGGAATGGGCCAGCAGCAGCAGGACCACGCAAGCTCCGGCAGCGGGAATGGCCTGCCGCCGTAGGTGGTCACGGCTTCGTCCTTCCGTCCTTCGCAAATCCAGGCAGCTCCGTAGAAGCCACGCCAGAAAGGCCGCTAACAGCAGGAGCATGGGCAGGCCTCCTTCCAGCCACAGCTCCAGCCAGTCATTGTGGGCGTGATTGGCGAAGGCCGGTCGCAGGCGCTCGGGCTGCTCAAAGGCCTGGTACACCGGCACGAAGGTGCCGAAGCCCGAGCCGAGAGGTGCGAAACGCCTCGCGGCCTGGCCGGTGATCGCCACAAATTCGGAGCGGACGGGGTCTAGTCCGCCGGTCAGGCCTGAAACGAGGCCCGGAGCGAGCACTTGCGTCAGCGCGAGCAACGCCAGCCCAACGGTTCCAGCGGCCAAGGCCATGGCGAAGGCCTTTTCGTGGCGGCGAACGCCGTAGGCGGCAAGGGCGGCGCTTGCACCCGCAGCCGGAATTGCGAGCAGAAGTCCCGCCCGGGACCCGCTGAGAAGCAGAGCGGCCGCAACCGGCGCGCAGAGGGTTCCGCAAAGGAGCCAGCGCCGAACCCGCCCTGGGCCGGCATCCTTGCCGGCGAAGGCGGCCCAGGCGCCAAACAGGGGCAGGGCGGCAAGCAGGAGCGCCACCAAGTGGTTGCGATTGGCGAACAGGCCAACCGCTTCGGTCTCGTTGGTGATGGTGTACGGCCGAAGCGCCCCTTCACTGGCGGTGAGCTGAGCGAGCCCCAAGGCGGCGTGCAGCGCCGCCAAAGCGGCAAGGAGCAGGACGAGTCGGCGGCGGAAGCGCGCCTCCAGCTGGGCGACGGCGAGAAAGATCGCCAGCCCGGGGATCAGGGCGACCGCGCTCCGCAGCGTGGCGTACGGGTCGAGACTCACCGGAGCCCAGGGAAGCGCCAGGCCCGCCGCCCGATAGACGTCGGCGAATTCGGTCCGTCCCGGGAGGCCGCTCCACAGCGTCGGCGGCATGGGGATCAATTGCGCAGCCGGGAGGAGGAGGACGCCCGCGGCGATCAGCAGCGGCGCTCGCATCTCGCGCCAAACGCCGCCTTTCAGCAGGGTCCAGGCGGAGAGACCAAGCGCCGGCAGGCAGGCGAGCTGGGCGACCCCGGTCGACAGGTATCCGGCACGCGTTGCGCCGCCGAACAGGAGCGCCGCGATCAGGCCGAACGCGGCGACGCAAAATAAGACCAGGCCCCTCATGGAAGTGGCGCGACCGACCCCAGCTGCGAACATAAAAAAAGGGCCGCAGCGCGGCCCTTCGTTTCGATCCTTCGCAGTCCTTACGGGCTTTCGCCCCGGTCTTGCGCGCAGGTGTTCCCCCTGCCGTTTCCAAGACCAGCCCCGTCGGCGCCGCCCCTGCCGCGACCGTTGCCGCAGTTCGGGTTGACCTTGCTCACGCCCCTGCCGCCCTGAGCGTTGTTCCGGGCAGTGGTGCTCCGCGGTGCAGCCGCGGGCTTCGCCGACGCGCTCGTTTTCGCCTTGGCCGGCGCCGCAAAAGCCACGGTGGGGCCGGTTGCAGCGACGGCCGCGCTCAGCAGGAAGGCTAGGGAAAGGCTACGCATGTCGAGCCGCTTTCGGGATTGCTACAGTCATCCTGTACCGTAGAATGGCGCCAGGTGCAATACTCCGCCCCGGATGCGCGCGAATCTTGCACGGGGCGGGTTGGCGCAGCCACATCGCTTGACGGATTTCGCATGCTGAAACTTGAACAGGCCCGCGTCGGGGTCGTGGGCCTGGGATACGTCGGCTTGCCGCTGGCGGTCGAGTTCGGTCGCCGCTACGAGACGCGCGGCTTCGACCTGGACCAAGGCCGTGTGCGGGAACTCGGCGAAGGTTTCGATCGGACCGGCGAGGTCAGGCCGGATGAACTCGCCGCGGCGACGGGGCTGAGCTTCAGCGCGCGCCCGGAGGAGATGCGGGACTGCAACGTCTTCGTCATCACCGTTCCGACGCCGATCGATGCTGCGAAGCGTCCCGACATGCGCTCGCTGATTGCGGCGAGCAGCGCGGTGGGCGGCCTGCTGAAGCCAGGCGACTACGTCATCTATGAGTCCACGGTCTATCCGGGCGCCACGGAGGAAGTCTGCGTTCCCGTGCTCGAGCAGGCGTCCGGGCTCACGTTCAACCGGGACTTCTTCGTGGGCTACAGCCCGGAACGGGTGAACCCGGGCGATCCAAAGCATCGGCTCACGACCATCACGAAGGTGACGTCCGGTTCCACGCCAGAGGCGGCCGCCTTTGTGGACGCGCTTTACGCCTCCATCGTCGAGGCGGGCACGTACCGGGCCAGCTCCATCAAAGTGGCCGAGGCCGCCAAGGTCATCGAGAACACTCAGCGCGACCTGAACATCGCGCTGGTCAACGAACTGGCCATGATCTTCAACCGCCTAGGGCTGGATAGCACCGAGGTGTTGGAGGCCGCCGGGACAAAGTGGAACTTCCTTCCGTTCCGCCCCGGGCTGGTCGGCGGGCACTGTATCGGTGTCGACCCCTATTACCTCACCCACAAGGCGCAGGAGCTCGACTATCACCCGGAGGTGATCCTGGCCGGGCGACGGATCAATGACGGCATGGGCGGCTACGTCGCCGACCAGGTTCTGCGCCTGATGGCGCGGCGCGGCATCAACCCTATCGGGGCGCGGATTCTGGTCCTTGGCCTCGCGTTCAAGGAGAACTGCCCGGACGTGCGGAACAGCCGCGTGGTGGATATCCTCCGCCAGCTGAGGCTCTACCGCGCCGAGGTCGAGGTGCATGATCCGTGGGTTGGCGCGGAAGAGGCGCTGCGCGAGCACGGGGAGACCCTGGTGGCCGTTCCCGTGAGTGGAGCCTACGACGCGGTTGTCTTGGCCGTGCCGCACCGCCAGTACGCGGAGATGGGCCCAATCGGGGTGCGGGCTTTCTGTCGCGACGGGGGCGTGCTTTACGACGTCAAATCCCTGCTGCCCGCCGATACGGTCGACGCGCGCCTCTGACAGGCCGCAGGGGAGCCAACCACCCGAGGCGTACGTACCAGATGAAAGTGCTTGTCACCGGAACCGCGGGCTTTATCGGATCCACTCTGGCGCTGCGGCTTTTGGAGCGCGGCGACGAGGTGGTCGGCCTCGACAACCTAAATGACTACTACGACGTCCAGCTCAAGCGGGATCGACTAGCCCGTCACCTTCATCACCCCGGCTATACCCACGTGCAGGTTGACCTTGCCGACCGTGAGGGCGTGGCCGAGGTGTTCGCAACGCACCGCCCCCAACGCGTCGTCAATCTGGCGGCCCAGGCCGGGGTGAGGTACGCGATGGAGAACCCGCACATCTACGTCGCCAGCAACGTCACCGGCTTTCTCCATGTGCTGGAGGGCTGCCGGTCGATCGGGGTGGAGCACCTTGTGTTCGCCTCCACGAGTTCGGTCTACGGCGCCAACACCCGCCTTCCGTTCTCGGTTCACCAAGGCGCCGAGCACCCCCTGACGCTGTACGCGGCGACCAAGAAGGCCAATGAGATGATGGCCCACAGTTACGCGCACCTGTTCGCGATCCCGTCCACCGGGCTGAGGTTCTTCACCGTCTACGGGCCGTGGGGCAGGCCCGACATGGCGCTGTTCCTGTTCACCAAGGCGATCCTGGCGGGCGAGCCGATCAACGTTTTCAACGAAGGGCGCCACAGGCGGGACTTCACCTACGTCGACGACATCGTGGAAGGCGTGATCCGCGCCCTCGATCGACCGGCCTCCCCCTCGCCGGAGTGGAACGGCCATGACCCCGACCCGGGCAGCAGCACGGCGCCGTACCGCCTGTACAACATCGGCAACCAGCGCTCGGTCGAGCTGATGCGCTATATCGAGGTCCTCGAGGAGAAGCTCGGACGCAAGGCGACGCTGAACATGCTGCCGCTCCAGGCCGGCGATGTACCGGCCACGGAGGCGGACGTGAGCGACCTTGCGAGGGACGTGGGCTACCAGCCCACCACCACCGTCGAAGTGGGCGTAGGCCGCTTCGTCGACTGGTACAGGGCTTACTACAAGGTAGGCTGAGGCTAGGCGGCCTGCGGCGCGAACTCGGATGGCCTAAAGCTTCCGACCGGTCCGAACACTGCGTTCACCCGCCGGCGAGAGCCGGTGAACCAGGCGTACCCCGCGGCAACGACGGCGAAGACCAGCACCAGGGCAGGCTCTGGCGCCCCCATCCGCAAGGCGGCGGACGCGGCCAGACCGAGCAGCAGGGACACGCAGGTCAGCAGGATCACGATGGTCGAGGGCGCGAGCCCCGCATCAAGCAGGAGGTGGTGCACGTGCTCCCGGTCGGCGTGGAAAGGCGAGCGTCGCGCGCCCAACCTGCGCGCGATCAGGGTGACACAGTCCAGAAGCGGGATAGCAACGAAGAACGGCGCAAGGATGGGCGAAACCGGGTGTTCCGGTGACTGGGTAAGCCGGAACGTCGCCCACGCGATGATCAAACCAAGCAGCGCGCTCCCGGAATTGCCCATGAAGACTCGCGCACGCTTCTGCCATGGCCATCGCATGTTCAACACCAGAAAGGCGCAGACGGCGCTGATGGCGACGGCCAGCCCGCTGGCGAGGAGGACGTTGCCTGAATAAAGCGCGGCGACCAGCAGCATGAGCAAGGCGGCCGCCGACAGCGAGCCGGCGAGGCCATCCACTCCGTCGACCATGTTCAACGCGTTGATCAGGCCCACAGTCGCGAAAACGGTCAAGGGCAGCGAGATCGGCCCGAGCGCCAGATCCTCGAGCCCGAAAAGGGCGCCCACGTGTTCAACGCGGACATCGCCCACGTAGACCATGCTCAGCGCCGCGACCACCTGGGCCAGCAGCCTGACATACCAGCGGAGGTCGTACATGTCGTCGAGCACCCCGGCGACCATCACCACCACGCCGGCCAGGCCCAGGCCGACCAGGTTCGCCGGAACCAGGCCCAGCATCAGGATGGCGGGAAGCAGTCCAACCGTTGCGCCGACGAACATGGCCAAGCCGCCCACCACGGGGGTGGGCGCGGCGTGAGCCTTGCGCCCCTTCGGCGTGTCGACGAGCCGGAGTCTGCTGGCGGCGGGCGCAAGCAGCCCCGCGAGCGCCAGCGTGACCGTGAAGGCGAGCGACACTCCGAAGATGGTGGTGTTGGCGATTTCCGACATGAACCCTCCCCCGACGCGGTGCTCGGGGTTAAGAAAGTTTTTACCGCGCTCCCTTATCCTATTGATAAAAGTCCACATCAAGGCGGGTCAACCACGAGGCGACCTGCGGAGACGGCCTGCGGCCGAACGGCGCACGCTGCGCCCCTCTCGACAGAACTGACACAATCAGGCCGCGCCGACACAGCAGCCCGGTGCGGGCAAGCCCGGCTCAGGGCTTGGCGCAGGTCCTGCAGGGCCGGGCGCGATGATTCACCTAAAGGTCGGTGCCGTGCATCCGCGATGCGTGTAATGTGGACGTCAGGAGGCTTGGTATGAAGGGGATGTGGCTCTGGGGAGCCCTGCTGCTGGCAGGCTGCGCGTCCTCGACGCCCGCACCCATGTCTCCGGACGTGGCGGTCGTCACCTCCCAGCTGCCCGCTCCCGCGTCCGCGGCGTCGGCTGCCGCCGACACCCCCGCCGACGAGGTAGCGCCTCAGGACGTGCTCGACGTCGCTGTGTTTCAGGTGCCCGACCTCACCCGTACCGTGCGGGTGAACCTCGCGGGCGAGATATCCCTGCCTCTGGTCGGTTCGATCGCCGCGGGCGGGAAGACCGTGCGCGAGGTGGAGCTCGAGATAGCCGAGCGGCTGCGCCAGAAGTACATGCGCAATCCCAACGTCACGGTCTTCATCAAGGAAAAGCACAAGGCTGACGTCGTGGCTCAACGGCTGACCGTTGAAGGCGCGGTGAAGCAGCCCGGTGTCTTCGAGATCAAGGAGCCCGTGACGCTGCTTCAGGCGATCGCCCTGGCCCGCGGCGTGGAGGAGACGGCGAACCTGAAAGGCGTGATCGTCTTCCGGAACGTGGACAACCAGCGCATGGCGGCCCGCTTCGACTTGGGCGCCATCCGCAAGGGACAGGCCGCCGATCCGGATATCTATCCCAATGACATCGTCGTGGTGGATGATGCCGGCACGCGCGGACGTGACGTTCTTCGCGCGATCGTCAGCTCCTTACCGATCCTGTCGGTGTTCCGACCCTTCTAGCACCAGGCAGAGCCAAGCAGGATGAAGCACACCGGCGAAGACCCGCCCAGGCGCCAGGGTTACGGACTCCCCGCGCACCGCGCCGGCGGCCTGGCCACGCGCGGAAGCGATGCGCTCATGCTCCCGCAGCAGATGGGCTGGTCGGAAGGCGGCGGCGGCGGGGAGCTGGACCTGCTTGGCTACTGGCGCATGCTGCTCAAGCGCCGCTGGAGCATTCTCGCCGTCCTGGCGGGCGCTCTGGCGCTAGGCGTCCTGGTCATCCTGCTGACCACCCCCGAGTACCGGGCCACCACCACCCTGCAGATCGAGCGGGAAGCCGCCAAGATCATTGACGTCCAGGGGGTGGAGGCTTCGGAGTCAGCCTCAGGAGACCGGGAGTTCTACGAAACTCAGTATCAGCTCCTGAAGAGTCGCTCCCTGGCGGAGCGTGTGGTGCGTTCCCTGAACCTGGGGCAGGACGCCGCCTTCCAGAGCATGAACCAGCCTTCGGGCCCTCTCGCGAGGCTGAGGCGGGATCGGGGACCAGAAGTTCCGCAGGACCCCGTGGCGCAAGAGCGCGCGGCGGTTGGCCAGCTTCTAAGCAGGCTCGAGGTGGAGCCGGTACGAAACTCGCGCCTGGTGCGCGTGAGCTTCACCAGTCCGGACAAGGCGCTTTCGGCGCGGGTGGCGAACGCGGTGGCCGACTCCTTTATCGAGTCGACCCTGGCGCGGCGGTTCGACGCCTCGGCCTATGCGCGGAACTTCCTCGAAAACCGCTTGGCGCAGGTGAGGCAGCGACTGGAGGCGTCCGAGCGGCAACTCGTGGCCTACGCCCAGTCGCAAGGCATCGTGAACATCCCCAGCGGCGAGGGCGCAGGCGAAGGTCGCTCCGTCGACGCTTCAAGCCTGAGCTCGCTCAACGATGCGCTGTCCGCCGCCAAGGCGGAGCGGATCAGGGCCGAGGCGCAGTGGCGGCAAGCCCAAGTCGCGGGCGGGATGACCCTGCCGGCGGTCCTGCAGAGTTCGTCCATCAATGTGACAAGGGAAGCCCGTGCGCGGCTCGCGGCCGAGTACCAGCAGAAGTTGAGCACCTTCAAGCCCGAGTATCCGGACATGGTCCAACTCCAGGCTCAGATCGCCGAGCTTGATCGCCAGATCGGCACAGAAGTTTCGAACATCCGCAGCTCGATCCGGAACAACTACGAGGCGGCCCGGAGGCAGGAGGCCGCCCTGGCGGCCCAGGTCGCGGGGCTGAAGTCTGGCGTGCTCAACCTTCAGGGCCGCAGCATCCAATACACCATCCTCCAGCGCGAGGTGGACACCAACCGCTCGCTCTATGATGGCCTTCTGCAACGCTACAAGGAGATCGGCGTCGCCGGCGGCGTCGGGGCGAACAACATCTCAATCGTGGACCGGGCGGAAGCTCCTCGCGGGCCGACCAAGCCCAACAAGCTGCTGATCCTGGCGATCGCCGGGGTGCTTGGGCTCTTCGCGGGCGTGCTCCTGGCCTTCATCCTCGAGAACATCGACGAGACCGTCAGGTCGCCGGAGGATGTGGAGCAGAAGGTCGGTCTGTCCCTGCTCGGCTCTATCCCAACGCTGGCCCGCGGCCAGAGCGCGGCGGAAGCGATGAACGATCGGCGATCCCCCTTCGCCGAAGCCTACTATTCCGCCGGGACGGCCTTGAGCTTCGCCACCGACGAAGGGCTGCCCAGGTCGCTCCTCGTCACCAGCTCGCGGCCGGGCGAGGGGAAATCGACCACGGCGCAAACCTTGGCTGTGAACTTCTCTCAACTTGGCCGCCGCGTGCTCCTGATCGACGCCGACCTACGCAATCCTTCGCTGCACAAGGCGTTCAACCTGGACAATACGGCGGGAACCAGCAACGTCCTGGCCGGCGCCATGCGGATGTCTGAGGCCGCCGCAGCCGTGGGCGGATCGTTGTGGGTGGTCCCCTGCGGCCCTCTGCCTCCCAACCCGGCCCAACTCCTGGCCCGCGCCCGACTGCGCGAGGTTCTGGAACACGCCCAGGAGGAGTACGACCTCGTGATCGTCGACGGCCCTCCCGTGATGGGGCTTGCGGACGCCGCGCTCCTGGGCGGAGTGACAGACGGCGTGCTGCTGGTGATCGAAGCCGGGGGGACCCGCGTGGGCGCCGCACGCGCCGCCGTTCGGCGCCTTCAGATCGGGCGCGGGCGCCTTTTGGGCGCCCTGCTCACCAAGTTCGACGCCCGGCGAGCCGGCTACGGCTACGAATACGGCAGCGAGTACGGCTACGACTACGGCGCCGAGGCGCCCAAGAAGCTGTTCGCTCGCAAACGCCTCGGGGCCTCCGCTTCCTGAGCCCGGAGCGGAGGTGACGCGCGCGGGACGACTGATCGGCGAGGCCTTGGCCGGAGGCCTCCTGCTTCTGGCCCTCGCCGGTCTTGCCTGGCTGATCGTTTCGGGGACCCTGGCCGACCGCGCCGTTCGCGAGAGCCCCGGCCGCGCCCTTGCGTGGCGCTCAGCACATCCAGATGCGCTGCAGCGACTGGCCCTCGAACGGACGCAAACTGAAAGCGGAGCGGACCTGCGCAAAGCCGAGGCTTTGGCGTACCGGGCGCTCCTGGCCAGCCCGCTTCAGGTCCGCGCGATCAGCGCGCTGGGTCTGGTCGCGGATGCTCGCGGGCAAGAGGGGCGGGCACGAACTCTCATGGAGCGGGCGGCGCGCCGTTCGCTCCGAGACCGGGCGGCGCACGCCTGGCTGTTCGAACACCACCTGGCTAGCCTGCGGCCGGACCGCGCCTGGTTCCACGCGGACATGCTGCTGCGGAGCGACCCGTACATCGCCGAAGAGCTTGCGCCCCTCATGTCCGAATTGAGCGGCCTACCGGGCTCCGGCCAAGGCCTGGCCGCACGCCTTGCCCTGCGGCCCTACTGGCGTGAAGGGATCCTGCGGGAGCTCTGCCGTGGGGCCGACCCGGACGTGCTGCGCAGCAGCTTCACGTCCCTCCAGACCACAAGGGCGCCTCCGACCTCCGAGGAGCTCGAGTGCTGGCTCCGCCGGCTTGTGGACGAAGGCCGCTACGCCGAGGCGGCGGAACTCTGGCGCGGGAGTCTCCCGAGAGAGCGACGCGCCTTGCTGGGCTGGCCCAACAACGGCGGGTTCGATCCCGATGAAGGCCCCTCGCCCTTCGCCTGGACAATCCCGGCAGCGGCTGCGGGGGAGGCGCTGATCGCACCCTCCGGCGAAAGCCGCCAAGGATATGCCTTGCGCGTGGCCCCCTCCGGCCGCGTTGTCGGGCACTGGCTGGAGCAGCTGCTGCTCCTGCCGCCCGGCGACTACCTTCTGGCCTTCAAGACCCGCGCGGAGCAGGCGGGTGGGACCGCGACGATGAGCTGGGTGGTGAGATGCGCGGACAGCCAGACCGAACTAGGGGCCAGCGGGCCCCTCGAGGGAGCCGCCGGTTGGGCTTCGGTCGTCGTGCCGTTTCGGGTCCCCGGCGGAGGCTGCCCGGCGCAGCGGCTCGCCTTGGAGGCCGCAGCTGCACCGCCCAGCGCCGTCGAAAGCCTGGCGCCGGTTTGGTTCGATGACCTGCGGGTGAGCCGCCGGGCCGGCGGCTAGGTGCGGTTCAGCAGCTCTTCGTACACCGCCACTGTCTTGGCGAGTACGATCTCCTGGTCGAATTGCGACAAAGCCTTGGCGCGAGCGCCCTTCCCGAGCCGCCTGCGCAGCTCCGGGTCGTCGTGTAGGCGGGCGATGGCTTCGGCCAACGGTTGCACCGTGCGAGGCGGGACCAGCAGTCCGTCGACGCCATCCTCAACCACCTCGCGGCAGCCGGGGACGTCGGTCGTCACCAGGGGCCGGGCGCAGGCGGCGGCCTCGATCAGGGACTTGGGCAGCCCCTCACGATAACTCGGCAGAACCACCACGTCGACGCTTCGGACCAGAGTCGGCATGTCCTCGACGTGGCCCAGCCATTGGATCAGCCCTTCGTCGACCCACCCGCGGATCACGGAGCTCGCGATCGCGGCGGGGTTGCCCTCGTCCGGCTCGCCGGCGAGCAGAAAGTCGATCCGGCGCTCCGGCGCCCTCAGCGCCCGGGCCGCTTCGACGAACTCGAGTACGCCCTTGTCGAT
>JAHWJX010000017.1 GCA_019348195.1 Pseudomonadota bacterium
GTCCTTCGGCCGCGACTTCCGGGCCGGGGACGAGATCGTCCTGACCGAGATGGAGCACCACGCCAATCTGGTGCCCTGGCGGATGCTGGCTGAACGCACGGGTGCGGTGATCCGCTATGTTCCGATCACCGAAGAGGGCGCGCTGGACCTCGCCGCTTATCACGCCCTGCTGAACCCGCGCACGCGGATGGTGGCCGTGGTCCACATGTCCAATGTGCTGGGGACGGTGAACCCGGTTTCCGAGATGGCCGCCGCTGCCCGCGAGGTCGGCGCGGCCGTCCTGCTCGACGGCTGCCAGGCCGCCGTCCACGCCGAGGTGGACGTCCAGGCGCTCGGCTGCGACTTCTACGCCTTTTCCGGCCATAAGCTCTACGGTCCCACCGGCATCGGCGTCCTTTGGGGCAAGGCCGAGCGCCTGGAGGCTATGCCTCCCTACCAGGGCGGCGGCGAGATGATCGAGTCCGTCTCCCTCCAGCGCGTCACCTATGGTCCACCGCCCGGTCGCTTCGAAGCGGGCACCCCCCAGGTGATCGAAGCCGCCGGCTTGAAGGCGGCCGTTGACTGGCTCCAGGCCCAGGATCGTCCCGCCATCGCCGCCCACGAACGCGTGCTTTACGACCACACCCTGGATCGCCTCCGGGGCGCCAACGACATCCGCATCTTCGGCGAGGCGCCCGGCAAGGGGGCCATTCTGTCCTTCGAGCTCCAGGGCGCCCACGCCCACGACGTGGCCCAGATCCTCGACCGCTACGGGGTGGCCGTTCGCGCGGGCACGCATTGCGCCGAGCCGTTGATGCACCGTTTCGGTGTGACCAGCACCGCGCGCGCCAGTTTCGCCCTATATAACACCCGGGAGGACGCCGACGCCTTTGTGGACGCCCTCGATAAAGCCCGGACCTTCTTCGCGTGACCCCAGAAACGGACAAAGCCGCCCTTCCGATCGCTCCCGACCCGTTCGCCTTCCAAGCGGAGGAGCTGGCGCAGGCCGACGCCACGGCGCTGAGCCAGGCCGAACTGGACGAACTGACGGACAAGCTGATCGCGGCCTTCAAGAGCGTGTACGACCCCGAGATCCCCGTCGACATCTTCGAGTTGGGCTTGATCTACCGTGTGGACGTCAGCGACGATCGCGATGTGGTGGTGGATATGACGCTCACCGCTCCCGGTTGCCCGGTCGCCGGCGAGATGCCCGGCTGGGTCTCGGACGCGGTGGAGGGTGTGGAGGGCGTTCGCTCCGCGACCGTGAACCTAGTTTTTGAGCCGCCCTGGGATCAAACCAAGATGAGCGACGAAGCCAAGCTCGCGCTGAACCTGTTCTAAGGAGGGGTCATGGTCGTCCTCAATCCAACGGTGGTCAGCCGCCCGCGCCGCCCGCGGCCCAAGGTCGTCACCCTGAGCGACGCGGCGGCCGAGCGCGTCCGCGCCATCATGGCCAAGCCACGGGAGGGTAGGGTCGAAAAGCCCTACGCCGGCCTGCGCGTGGGCGTGAAGAACGGCGGCTGCGCCGGCCAGGAGTACGTTCTGGACTACGCGGAAACCGCCAACCCGCTGGACGAGGTCGTGGAGGACAAGGGCGTCCGCATCCTGATCGACCCCAAAGCCGTTTTGTTCCTGATCGGCACGGAGATCGACTACGAGACCACCAAGCTCGCCTCCAAGTTCGTCTTCCGCAATCCCAACGAAACCGACGCCTGCGGCTGCGGCGAGAGCGTGACCATCATCCCGGCCACCGGGAATTAGGCGGCGCGGGCCGCGTCCACGGGCGGGTCGCTCAAGACCGCCGGGACGATGGGACGACCAGTCGCCTCCGCGACCAGCTCTGCGGTTCGCCCTTCGATCGCGCTCTCCAGCCGGGACATGAACTCCCCCCGCGGCAGCCCGGGCGGGATGGGCTCCAGGAACTCCAGCACCGCCGTCCCGGGCCGCTTCCTGAACTCGGTCCCAGGCCAGAACAGTCCCAGGTTCGTCGCCGCGGGAACCACTGGCAGCCCGAAGGTCCGGTACATGTGGAAGGCTCCCGATCGGTACGGATAGCGCGTGCCCACCGGCGCCAAATGCCCTTCCGGATAGATCAGGATGCGACGCCCCTCCGCGCGCACCCCGGCGGCTTCCGCCATCAGCGCTCGTTGGGAAGCGCGCCCGCCGGCCTGGTCCACGATGATGCACCCCAGCTTGCGCAGAATCAGTCCCACGCCGGGGTAGTTCTCCATGTGCGCTCCGATGACGAAGGCCAGGTCTTCGAACTGGGAGTACATGCAAAAGCCGTCGCCCCAGCTCTGGTGCTTGGCGGCGATGATGAAGGCCCCTTCCGGACGAAGCTGCGCGCCCCGCACGTCCAGCCGGATGCCGGCCAGGGTGCGCATGCACCACACCATGCGTCGCACATACCGCCCAATGACCCAGGTCGTGGGCCTCCGGCCGGGCAGGGCGGCCGCTCCAAGCGCCAGAAGGCCGTAGACGATGTTGAGCGCCCAATAGGCGATGGCGAACGCCCAGCTCCGCAGCACCCGCTTTCCTCCCTGGCCGCCCCGAGTCATGGAGAAGCCATGACGACCGACGCCTACGTCGAACATGTTCGCGACCTGCTGGCGAGCATACCCGATCTGCGCTTCCGCAAGATGTTCGGTGGAGCAGGAGTGTATAGCGGGTTGCGCATGTTCGCCCTCCTCGCCGCCGATCAGCTCTACATCAAGACGGACGCGGCGAGCCGGGCCCGATTCGAGGCCGCCGGCTCCACGCCCTTCACGTTCCAAGGAGCAGGGGGGCGCACCACGATCACCAGCTGCTGGCGTCTTCGCACCCTGGCGGAAGACCACCCCAAGGTCGAGCGTTGGGCTCGACTTGGCCTCGAGGCGGCGGCCCACGCTGGCGCGCCCACGCGGCTCAGAGCCCGCGGCTTGGCGGACCTTGGCCCGGGCCCCTGGGATGGTTAAGCCGGTCTCGACGGCGCGCGTGGTGGTCACCGGCGGCGACGCCGGCTACTTTCCCCTGATCGAGGAACTCGCCGCCTCCATCCGCGCCCACCGGACGGCCGAGCAGCTTGGGCTGGCCGTCATCGACGCGGGACTGGAGCCTGGCCACCGCGAACACTTGGTGCGCCGCTACGGGGTGCGGTTGCTGGACGTCGGCTGGGAGCTCGAGGTTCCCGCCTCGCGCGTGCGGGGCCGAGACCACCTCAAGGTCCAGGTCGCCCGCGCCTTTCTCGACCGCTACCTTCCCGAAACGGAGCTGATCAGCTGGATCGATGCGGACGCCTGGGTCCAGGATCCCTCGGCGTTGGACCTGCTGTTCCGGGGCGCCGAACTCAGTCGGCTGGCCATCGTCTCCCAGACCTCGCGTTATTCGGAGGTGGCCATGACCCTCCGGTGGGGTCCGTTCGGCTGGGCCCAGGTCCGGTCCATCCTTTACAAGAATGCGCGCAGGGCAGGGGTGCCGGAGGCCCAGGCCCGGCGCATCGGGGACCGTCCCACGCTCAACTCCGGCGTCTTCGCCCTGCATCGTGAAGCTCCGCAATGGGCTCTGTGGCGCGCCCGCCAGGCGGAGGTGATCCGGCGGGGGCGCATCTTCACCTCCGACCAGCTGTCCCTGGCGCTGGCCGTCTATGTGGACGGCGCGCCGGTGGAGTTAATGCCCGAGACCTGCAACTACATGGGCGCGCTGTGGACCTGCTCGGCCGACGAAGGGACCCTGGTGGAGCGCTATCTCCCCAACGCGCCGGTGGGCGTGGTCCACATGGCCGGCTACGACGCCATGCGCCGGGATCTGGAGGTCACCGCTCCGGTCCGGACTCTGGACGGTCGCGTTGTCCAACGCTCGCTGCGCCGTCCCGCCTGGGTCAGCGCCCCGTGAAGCGCGGGGCTCGCTTCTGCTGGAAGGCGGTGACGCCCTCCAGGAAGTCGCCCGTGCGGCCTGCCTCGCTTTGCGCCCTGCGCTCGGATTCCAGCTGCGCATCAAGCGGCTGATCCAGCGCCTCCCACATCAGGGTCCGCATGAGACCCAGCGACCGGGGCCCGGTCGCCAACTTGCCGGCCAGCGCGCGGGACGCCTCCATCAGCTCGGTTTCCGGCACGACCCGGTTGACCATGCCCCAATCCAGCGCCGTCCGGGCAGGCACGTCTTCGCCCAGCAGCATCATCTCCAGCGCCCGCGCCTTGCCCACGATCCGCGGCAAAAGCCAGGTCAGTCCGCCGTCGGGGACCAGGCCGATACGGCGAAAGGCCAGGATGAAGCGCGCGCCTTCGCCCGCGACGATCAGGTCGCAAGCGAGCGCAAAGGCCATGCCGATGCCGGCGCAGGGGCCGTTCACCGCCGCGATCACCGGCACGGGTGAGTTCCGCAGCCCTTCAATGAAGGGTCGATAGTGGCTTTCCAACGCAAGGCCCAGGTCCGGGACGCGACCGTCGGTCAGGGCCGTGGTGCGCGGATCGTTCAGGTTGGCCCCGGAGCAGAAGCCCCGGCCTTCACCCGTAAGGATCACGGCCCGCACCGCGTCGTCTTCGGCCAACCCTTGAAAGGCCTCGATCAACTCCTCGACCATGTCCAGCGCCGCCGCGTTCAGGGTTGCGGGGTCGGACAGGGACACGGTTGCGATCGCGTCCGAGACGTCCAGCTTGATCTTGCGGTAGGCCATGCCGCCCACCCTAGCCGGACTTAGGCCGCGGCGGGCAAGCTTTCGGCGTTGCTCACGCGATTGCGGCCGTTGCGCTTGGAGCTGTACAGCGCCGCATCCGCACGCTCGGTCAGGGACGCGCACTTTTCGCCGGTCCGCAGCACCGCCACGCCCATGGAGATGGTCACCGCGCCCAGGTCCTCGTTGGTCGAGCGCCGCTTGAGCACGCGTCCGGCGATCTCCTCACGGATGGTCTCCAGCGCCGACATGACCTGAACAGGGTTTTCCCCGGCGAACAACATGGCGAACTCCTCGCCGCCATAGCGGGCCGCGAAGCGGGGGCTCTTGCCGTGCCGCGCCAGCACGCTGGCCACGAAGCGCAGCACCTGATCACCCGTCTGGTGGCCCCAGGTATCGTTGAACTTCTTGAAGTGATCGATGTCGAGCAGGGCCAGGGTCAACGGCCCACGCCCGTTCTGCGACAGCCCTCGCAGCCGTTCGAAGTGCTCGTCGAAGCTCTTGCGATTGCTGAGCTGGGTCAGGCCGTCGGTGGTGGCGTCCCGCCGCGCCTCCTCCAAGCGGTTGCGGAGCACGTCCACCTCGGTCGTGGTGGCCGCCAGTCGCTGCTCGAGCGTCTTGCTGTGGGATTGAACCTTCTTGGTCGCCGCAGCCAGGGTGTCGACCAGGGCCTTGAACGCCGGCGCTTCAGCGCCGGCCGTCAGCCCCTGGCTCGCGCCTTCCAGGGTCTTCCCGTACGCGGCCTGATTACGTTGGGCCGCCTCGACCGCCTGGCTCACCGCCGCCAACTCGCGGCCCAGCGCCTCGCTGGCGTCCTTGATCTGGTCCTGCAACCCGCCCCGGGGCAGGTGGTCGGCCGCGAGCTGTTCGCTGACGGCCTCCGTGATCGGCGTCTTGAACTCGAGCAGGTCCTGGATCGCACGACCCAGCTTCCCGTCCGGTTGCCGGGCGTAATGCAGCCATAGCTCATAGTTCAGCGCGGTCGGCCAGACCTGCGCTTCCTGCATGAGCTGCAGCGCGCGAGCGGCCAAACTATAGGCCTGAGGCCCCCGGATAGTGGTTTCGACGTCTTCGGCCATCACGTTCCTCGACGCGAGGACCCTAGGGCGAGATCGCAAACGCGGCGTTAAAAGCGGGCGATCATGAAGCCTCGGCCAGAGTTTCCGGCGCGGCTTTCACCGAGCGGCGACGCCGGGTGGGCGCGGCCGGCTGCGCCGCCTCCGCCGCACGGGGCGCCCGCAGCAGGAAGGCTGGAGTGTCCGCTCCGAAGCCTACGACCTTGGGCTCGCGATCCTCCCGGCCGGAGCCGTCGCGCCCTCCATAGGCAGCCCGCCCTTCGCGGGTGGGACGGGTCGGCGCGCGCTCCACTTGACGTGAGCCGTAAGCGTTCGTGGATTGAACCGCCGCCGCAGGCACCGGAGCGGCGGGCGGGGTGGCCTCGACCTCCGCCGCCACCGGCTCAAGGACGGTCTCCTCGCGAGCGGCCTCGCGCGGCCGCACCGCCCGGGCGCGCCGCGGCGCCCGCGCACCATCCTCGGCCTTGGTCTCGTCGCGTTTAGGCTCCGCCGTTCGACGAGGCTCGCCGGCCCCACCGCGGTCGTCCAGCTCCAGCGTCATCTCCTCCGGCGTTTTGCCGATGAGCTTGACCACCTTGTCCCAGTTTTTTGCGTCGTTGGGCGTGATCAGGGTGTAGGCCTCGCCCGTGCGACCGGCGCGGCCGGTGCGCCCGATCCGGTGCACATAGTCCTCCGCATGGTGCGGCACGTCATAGTTGAAAACATGGCCCACAGCCGGGATGTCGAGCCCCCGCGCCGCCACATCCGAAGCGATGAGCAGCTTCAGACTACCGGCCCGGAAGCCTTCCAGCGTCCGCGTCCGGGTGGACTGATCCAGGTCGCCATGGATGGGGGCGGCGTCGAAGCCGTGCCGCTTCAACGACTTGGCCACCACATCGACTTCGCTCTTGCGATTGCAGAACACGATGCCGTTCACGACGTCGGTTCCGGAGATCAAGGTGCGCAAGGCCAGCCGCTTGGCCTTGGGATCGGAGGAGGGGACCCTGGCCCCTAGCTGCCGGATCGTCTCCGCCGTGCTCGCCTGACGCGACACCTCGATCCGCACGGGATCCTTGAGGAACTGCTTGGTCAGCCGGGTGATCTCCGGCGGCATGGTGGCGGAGAAGAACAGGGTCTGTTTGGCCGGGGGCGTCAGTTTGAAGATGCGCTCCAGGTCGGGGATGAAGCCCATGTCCAGCATACGGTCGGCTTCGTCGACCACCATGATCTGAACGCCCGTGAGCAGGATGCGTCCTCGCTCGAACAGGTCCAACAGGCGGCCGGGCGTGGCGATCAACACGTCCACGCCGCGGTCCAGCTTCTTGACCTGCTCGTCCATGGACACGCCGCCGATGAGCAGCGCCCAGGAGAGCTTGTGGTTGGCGGAGTATCTGTCGAAGGCCGCCGCGACCTGGTCGGCCAGTTCACGCGTGGGAGCGATCACCAGCGAACGCGGCATGCGCGCCTTCGAGCGGCCGTTGGCCAGGCGCTCGATCATAGGCAGGGTGAAGGCTGCGGTCTTGCCGGTGCCGGTCTGGGCGATGCCCAGTACGTCCTTGCCCGTGAGTGCGACCGGGACGCCTTGTTCTTGAATCGGGGTGGGGACGGTGTAGCCGGCGGCCTCGACCGCTCGGACGATGTCGGGGCTGAGCCCCAGGTCGCTGAAGGATGTCATCTCGGATTGGGAAGCGGCCGGGGCGCGATCACTTGGACGCGGGCCAGCCTGGATGCACGTCATTTAGGTCTAAACGCCCGAGTCGTCAAGATTTAGGGCTAGACATCGCTGCCCATACTGGCTGGGACGGTCGTCTGACCGTCCGGCGTTTTCAGGCCAAAGCAAGCTCCCGCGCCCGCACCACGGCGTAGCACTCGCAAGCAGCGCGCTCGAGTCCCACCCGATCGAGAATCTCCAGCGCCCCGCGCTGATACCGGATCAAGCCCGCCCGCTGCAGATCGCCTGCGAGCTCGGTGACGGTGGTTCGCTGCGAGCCGATCATCTGGCCCATCATCTCCTGCGTCAGCGGCAGGCGATCGCCGTCAACCCGGTCGTGGCACCGCAGCAGCCACTTCGCCAAGCGCGGACGGACCCTATGGACCGTGTTGCAGGCCACCGACTGGGCCAGGTCGGAGTGGACGTGATTGCGATGCCGGTCGACGATCCGGGCCAGAGTCAAAGATCTTCCGATCACGGCGCGGAAAGCCTTCGCCTCGATCTTAAGAGCGCGCCCGGGGATCTGTGCGATGGCGCGGGCGTAGCTTTGACAGGGTTCGAACGCGGCCAAACAGCCCACCACCCCTTCGCGCCCGACGAGCAGGGCCTCGATGCTCACCCCGCTGTCGAGCGTCACCACCGCGGAGATCGCGCCCTCCTCCAGAAAATAAAGGTGAGTGATCTCCGTCTGCGGTTCGAAGAACACGTGGCCCGACCTGAAGCTGACGGGCGTGAGGTGGGGATCAAGAATGGCGCGGTCGCCGGGGTCCAGGCGCCCCAACAAGCGGTTTCCCAAGGTGGTCTGAGACATGCCGCGGCCCTGAACGCTGCAGTTTCTGATGTAAGTCGTTAGGCCGACCTGGGAGGAACATTCAAGCGAGGCTTGGTCTCAGACGTCAAGTTCGTCGTGCACGAACTGCGCGTGCTCCTGGATGAAGCGGAAGCGATGCTCCGGCTTGCGGCCCATCAAGGTCTCGACCAGCGCCGCCGTATCGATCTCGTCCTCAGGCAAGGTCACCCGCGCCAGGATGCGCTTGCGCGGATCCATGGTGGTCTCCTTCAACTGAGCCGGCATCATCTCGCCCAGCCCCTTGAAGCGCCCGATCTCGGGCCGTTTGCCCTTGAACACGGTTCGGATCAGCTCGTCGCGGTGGGCGTCGTCACGCGCGTACTCCGTCTTCCCGGCCCCGGTCAGGCGGTAGAGCGGGGGCAGGGCCATGAACAGCCGCCCCGCGCGCACCAGCCCGGGCAGCGTCCGATAGAAGAAGGTGATGAGCAGGCTGGCGATGTGGGCGCCGTCCACGTCGGCGTCCGTCATGATGATCACCCGCTCGTAGCGGAGATCCTCCTCCTTGAACTTGGGCCCGACCCCCAGCGCTAGCACCAGGTCGGCCAGCTCCTTGTTCGCGCCGGCCTTGTCGCCGGAGGCGGAGGCCACGTTCAGGATCTTGCCACGCAAGGGGAGGATGGCCTGGGTCGAGCGATCGCGCGCCTGCTTGGCCGATCCGCCGGCGCTGTCGCCCTCGACGAGGAAGATTTCGGTGTTGGATCGGTCCGCATTGGAGCAGTCCGCAAGCTTGCCCGGCAGGCGCAGCTTCCGCGTGGCGCTGGCGCGGGCCACGTCGCGGTCCTTGCGCCGGCGCACGCGCTCTTCGGCGCGCTCGATCACGAATTGAAGCAAGAGGTTCGCGACCTTGGGGCTTTCCGTCAGCCAGTGATCGAAGGGGTCGCGCAGCGCCGTTTCAACCAGCCGCTGGGCGTCGGCCGACGACAGCCGCTCCTTGGTCTGGCCCTGGAACTCGGGATTGCGGATGAAGACGCTGATCATCGCCCCGGCGTTGGCCACCACATCCTCGGCGGTGATCAGCGAGGCGCGCTTTTCGCCCGTGAGCTCGGCGTAGGCCCGCAGGCCCCGCACCAAGGCCCAGCGCAGGCCCTGCTCGTGCGTCCCTCCTTCCGGCGTGGGCACGGTGTTGCAGTAGCTCTGCATGAAGCCGTCGTGCTCGCCAAAGCCCTGGGCGGTCCAGGTAACGGCCCATTCCACCGCGCCCGCCTCGCCCTGTCGTTCGATGCGCCCGGCGAAGGGGGCGGGCGTGACCGGCTCGACGTCCCGGGTGCGCTCGGCCAGGAAGTCCGCCAGCCCGTTCGGGAAGTGAAACACCGCCTCTTCGGGCACGCCCTCCGTCAGCCGCTCGGGCGCGCAGGACCAACGGATGGTGACCCCCCGGAACAAGTAGGCCTTTGATCGGGCCATGCGCAGCAGCCGGGCCGGCTTGAAGCCCGCGCCTTCCCCAAAGATCTCCGGGTCCGGGTGGAAGGTGATGGCCGTGCCCTTCTGCCCGCGTTTCTGCGGCGCAACCTGTTGCAGGGGCGCCAGCGGCTTGCCTCGGGCGAACATCTGCCGCCACTCGAAGCCGTCCCGCCAGACCACCACCTCCAGCTTGTCGGACAGCGCATTGACCACCGACACGCCCACGCCGTGCAGGCCGCCGGAGGTTTCATAGGCCTTGCCCGAGAACTTTCCGCCGGAGTGCAGGACGGTCATGATGACCTCCAGCGCCGACTTTCCCGGGTGCTTGGGGTGGGCGTCGACGGGAACGCCGCGCCCGTCGTCACGCACCGTCAGCCGCCCGTCCGCGTGCAGCCGCACCTCGATCGACTTGGCGTGGCCGGCCACCGCCTCGTCCATGCTGTTGTCCAGCACCTCGGCGAAGAGGTGATGCAGCGCACGCTCGTCCGTGCCGCCGATGTACATGCCCGGCCGCATGCGCACGGGCTCCAAGCCCTCCAGGACCTCGATGTCCTTTGCCGAATAGGCGGAAGGCGCGGACGAGAGGCGGGGCGGGTCCAGCGCTTCGTCGAACAGGGAAGGAACGGCTTGGGCCATGAGCGGTGCTGTCGTGATTCGGGCTGCGATGTTAGCCTGTTCGGCCGGTTGAGAGACGCCCGTGATCGAGGTCGGCCTGCGCACGCCAGCCCCCGAAAGAGCCTGGCGCCCGCACCTCCGTCACGGCTTCATCCACCACGACCTGAGCCCAAGCCCCCTGTGGTTAGGGCTGGGTCACCGGACCCGGAGCGCCCCCTGTACGACCGCACGCACCACTGCGCCACCCTCAGCGTCTAGGGCCGGCTCACGCGGATGCGCTCACGGTACCTGATAAGCCGGCGGCATCGCCCCTTCGCCGCGCATGTAGCGATCGCGCAGGTCGAGCTGGCGTGAGCGCAAGGGTTGCTCCACGCCGCGGATGACCACCGCCACGGGCTGGGTCATGGGCTCGAACGGGTCGCCGTCCCAGACCACCAGGTCGCCGTCCTTGCCCACTTCCAGGGAGCCGAAGCGGTCCTGCACGCCGTAGATGCGGGCGGGGTTGATGGTGATCGCCTTGAGGGCCTCGTTCATCGGCAGGCCGTTGGTGACGGCGATCCCGGCGTTGTAGCGGGTCTGCCGCGCATAGTGTCCGGTGCGGTCGCCCGCGATGGCCACCAGCACGCCGGCGCGCTGCAGCCGCGCCGCATTCTCCAGCGACGCGCCCTGGTTCTCGAAGCGCGACGGCAGGTCCGCCGTGGGGTTCAGGATCACCGGCGTCTGCGCCTCCGCGAGCTGCCGCGCGACCAGGTGCGCCTCCTCGCCGCTTTCGATGATCAAGCGGAGCTTGCGTTCGCGCGCGATCTTCAGGATCTGCAGGATGTCCGATGCGCGGCTCACGCTGACCAGCAGCGGCATGCGGCCTTCCACCACCGGAATCAGGGCTTCCAGATCGGCCCGAGACAGGCCCAACTCGCGCGACTCGCCCCGTTCAAAGGCGGCGCGGTTGCGCTGATAGGCTCGCACATCGTCCAGCGCCGAGATCAGCGCAGACACGTTCGCCCCGCGCGAGCCGCCCACCGACTGCGCGCCAACGTCGCCCAATGGCGCGACCTGCGCCACGCCCGCCCGCACCAGCAGGTCCGGGCCCTGGCCTAGGTGGATCACCGCCGCCTGACCCCCGAACAGCCGGTCCCGCGTGGCCCCGCCGCGGCCGCCGTCCGGTCCGTTGGCGCCGCCCCCAAGCTCGGGCGTCACGATTGCGCGCGTGATCCCGCCCAGCCGCGCCACCGGGATCACCACGGAGGCGGGATTGACTCCGTACTGCACGTCGTAGGCCGCCGTGACGTTGGCGCTGGTCGAGCTGAAGTCGTTGGTCTCGCCGTATTGCTCGATCTCGCTGACCGACAGGGTGGAGTTCGTGGACACCAGTCCGGGCGTGACGATCCGGCCGCCCGCGTCCACGGTCCGGACGCCCGCCGGCACCGGCGCGTTCGGCCCGACCGCGGTGATCCGGCCCCCGCGCACCACCACCGTGCCGGAGGCGATCTCGCCTGCGGGCCCGGCCGTCAGGAGCCGGGCGTTGGTGACCGCAAAGTCCTGCGCGGCCGCCGGCAGGGCGACGACCAGCGCCGCCGCGGCAAGGAGAAATGCGCGCATCACTGGGATCCTGTCTCGACGCCGGACTGGCCGGCCTGGCCCAGCTCGAAGTCCGAGCGGGGCTGGAAGGCGCGGTTGCGCCGGTCATAGGTGAGCGCGCCGTCCACATAGACCTGCTCGGCCTGGGCGTAGACGCTGAAGGGGTCGCGGCTCCAGAGCACCACGTCCGCCATCTTGCCGGGCGCCAGGCTGCCGGTCCGGTCGCCCACGCCGACCGCCTTGGCGGGGTTTAGCGTGATCCACTGGATGGCTTCCGCCTTGCTGATGTTCATACCCGCTCGATTGCCGGCGGACAGGGCGGCCGCCGCCTCCTGGTTCAGGCGCTGGATGATGTTGGCGTCGTCCGAGTGGATGACCGCACAGGCGCCCGCCTTGTGCAGGATGGGGGCGTTCTCCTCAATGCCGTCGAACGCCTCGAGCTTGAAGCCCCACCACCCGGCCCAGGTGGCCGAACAGATGCCCTCCCGGGCCAGCACCGGCGCGATCTTGTAGCTCTCCGAGGCGTGGTGGAACATGGCGATCTTGAAGCCGAACTCCCGGGCGATATCCATCATCACGGCCATTTCGTCGGCGCGGTAGCAGTGGTTCTGGATGCTGATCTCGCCGTTCAGCACTCCGGCCAGAGTGTCCAGCTCGAGGTTGCGCTCCGGGGGATCGGGCTCCTTGGCGCTGCGGTCGCCGCTTTGCGACTTGCGTTCATATTCCCCGTAGCTCTCGCGGTACTTGTCCCATTTGCGCGCATAGCCGGCCGCTGCGATCCAGGCGGTGCGGTAGCCGGCGACGTTGCCCATGCGGGTGGCGGGCGAGGTGTTGCGGGCGCCGTAGACCCGCTTCGGGTTCTCGCCACACGCCATCTTCAGACCCTGCGGGGCCCCGGGAAACTTCATCCCCTGATAGGTTGTCGCGGGCACGTTCTTGACCACCACGGTACGCCCCCCGAACAGGTTGGCGCTGCCGGGCATGATGTGCAGGCTGGTCACCCCGCCCTCCCGAGCACGGTTGAAGCCTGGGTCCTGAGGCCAGATGGAGTGCTCGGCCCAGACCTCGGCCGTGTTGGGCTGGGTGGCCTCGTTGCCGTCCGACAAGGCCTGCACGCCCGGCGAGGCGTAGACGCCCAGGTGGCTGTGGGCGTCGATCAACCCGGGCGTGACCCACCGCCCGGCTGCGTCGATCACCTGCGCTCCGGCCGGGGGCGCCACCCCTGCGCCCACCGCCGCGATCTTGCCGTCGGCCATGACCACCGTGCCGCCCCGGATCTCCCGGCCGTCGCCGGTCAGGATATTGGCGTTGATGATGGCCGTGGGACGGGAGGGCAGGGGGCGGTAGGTCGACGGGAACACGCTCCCGCCGGCCTGGGCGTCCAGCCCGGCGCGCAGCGGCTTAGGCGCCGCGGCCGGCCCGCCCGCCTCCGGGCCGCGCGTGCCGGCGCTGGTGGCAGCGCACCCCGAGAGCAGAACGGCGGCGGCCGCCGCCAAGAACGATGAGCTTCGGACCAACACCACCAACCCCTACGCCTGACCCCTCGTGCTTAGAACCTCCGGCTCGGCCGCGTCCAGTGACTGCAGCGCTTGCGGCCCGATTTCCTTGTTGATCCGCTCACGACGACCTTGCTCCCGGCTGCCAAACTTGCGTGGCGGGTCGCGACCAACGTAAGCGGGCGGCCATGGCGGATGCACGGGAGGCCTTGGACCATCTTTCGCCCGAGGCGATCGATGCGCTCGAGCTCGGCGTGGTGCAGCTCGACCCGCAGGGCCGGATCCTTCTCTGGAACCAGGCGCAGGCCCGTCTGTCCGGCGTGGACCCGGCCGACGCCCTCGCGCGCAACTTCTTTCGCGAGGTCGCGCCCGAAACGCACCGGCCCGAATTTCTTGGCCGCTTCCTCGAAGGCGTGCGGCGGGGAGACCTGGACGAGGCGTTCCGCTTCACGCTCAGCGGCGGTCCTCGGCCGACGCACGTGGCCGTGCGCATGTTCGAAGCCCGTGCGCCCGGCCGCCACTGGGTCACAGTCCAGGCCCTGAGCTGGCCGGAGCCTCGAGGCCGTGGCGGCGCCGCCTACGCGGTGAGTCGCCGCGCCCTGGCCGAGGGCGATCTGGACCTCGACGTCTGCGCCCGCGAGCCCATCCACATCCCGGGCGCGGTCCAGCCGCACGCCGCCCTGCTGGCCTTTGACGCGGGAACCCGTCGCACGGTCGTGTGCAGCGCCAACGTCACGGACCTGCTGGGGTGGGAGGCCGAAGCTCTCCTGGGCCGACCGATCGAGGCGGTGTTGCCGGCCGATCTCGTCGCCAGGATCGACGCCGCAGCGGCCGCGGGGCGTCTTCCAGCCTCCGCCCCGCTGCGGTGTGAAACCGGAATCGGCGAAGACCAGGCGCCCTTCATCGCCCTGGCCCATGCCCGCGGCGATCGCTGGATCGTCGAACTGGAGCCGGCGCCCATCCGCGGAGAGGACTTCGGCGCGCCGAGCCTTTCCGTTCTGGCCGAGGCCTTCACTCAGCTACGGGAAGCGCCTGACCTCCAAGGCGTCGCCTCCCGGGCGGCGGAGCTGATCCGCGAGCTGACCGCGTTCGAACGGGTCCTCATCTACCGTTTCGACCGCGACTGGAACGGCGAGGCGATCGCAGAGGCGCGCGATCCCGACGCCTACGACAGCCTGCTGGGTCTCCGGTTTCCGGCGTCCGACATCCCTGCCCAGGCTAGGGCCTTGTACGTGGAGGCGCCGTCGCGTTTCGTGATGGACCGCGACTACGTTCCCGCGCCCCTGATCGGAGACCCGGAAGCCGGCAACGCGCCCCTGGACCTGAGTTTCGCCGCCGCCCGCAGCCTCTCGCCGATCCACCTGGAGTATCAACGGAACCTGGGCGTGAACGGCTCCATGTCCACCTCCATCGTGGTGGACGGCCGGCTGTGGGGTCTCGTCATCGGCCACCATCGCCGTCCGCATTATCTCGCGCCCGACACACGGGCGGCGGCCTCTTCGCTGTCCGAAGCGCTGGGCACGCGCATCGGACAGCTCACCATGACGCAGCGCTGGCACGAGCAGGAGCGGCGCATGGGCGTCGAGACCGCCCTGCTGGAGCGCATGGCCGGCGGGGACGACCCCGCCGAGGCGCTCCTCGGGGGCCGCCCCACTCTCCTCGACCTCTTCGACGCAACCGGCGCGGCCATTGTGGACGGCGACACGGCGACGGTGGCCGGGGTCACGCCTCCGCCCGCAGCCGTGCTGGAGCTCGCGGCCTGGCTAACGGCGGCTCAGCCCGGGCGCGCCGCGGCTTACGAACAGCTGTCGCGGGACTTCCCTACGGCCGAACGCTACCGCGCGGAGGCCAGCGGCCTGCTGGCCGCCTTCACCGCCGAGGATCGCGGGCGCCTGCTCCTGTGGTTCAAGCCGGAGGAGGTGAGCACGGTCGCCTGGGGCGGCGACCCCAACAAAGTGGTGGTGGTGGAGGCCGGCGCGGCGGGCGTTCTGCCTCGGCGCAGCTTCGAACGCTGGGTGGAGGAGCGGCGGGGCGCCTCCACGCCCTGGCCGGAGTGGCAGGCCAAGGTTGCGGCCAGGATCGCCGGCGCCGTCGAGGCCGTGGCTCTGCGCCAGAACCGCCGCATTGCGGCGCTGAACCTGCAGCAAGACGCCTTGGTGGTCGCTCTGGCGGACAAGGAGAGTCTGCTGGCGCAGAAGGACCTGCTCACGCGCGAGATCGACCACCGGGTCAAGAACTCGCTCCAGATCGTGGGCTCCTTTGTGCAGATGCAGGCCCGGCTGGCCAAGGATCCGGCCTCTCGCGAGGCTTTCGGTGAGACCTATGGCCGGGTGATGAGCGTGGCTCGCATCCACGACGCCCTGTACCGCTCCGAAGACGTGGGCGACGTCGATGTCGGCCAGACCATTGAGTCCTTGTGCCGCGACCTGGCCGGCATGGTTGGCCAGGGCCAGACGCTGGAGGTGAAGACCGCGCCAGGCATCCGGTTGCCCTACCAACAGGCCCTGGCCTTCTCACTGATCGCGACCGAGCTGGTCACCAACGCCCTGAAATACGCCTATGCGCCGGAAGAGCCGGGGGCCGTGGAGGTGGACGTGCGCGCCCAGCCCGACCGGAACGTCTGCCTCACCGTGTCCGACCATGGCCGCGGCCTTCCTGACGACTGGGCCAGCGGCGCGCGCCAGAGCGGGCTCGGGATGAAACTGATCCGCGCCATGCTGAGCCAGGTCGACGGCGAGATGCGGGTGGAGAACGGCCCGGGCGCCCGGTTCGTGGTGTGCGCCTGACCGGTCAGTCTCTTCGTCTGACGCTCCGGGCCGCCACCCGGGATGCGCATGAGCGCGTGGACCGGGGCTTCGCGCGCTTCGACCTGGCGCGACCCGACCACTACCGGGCCTTTCTCCAGGCGCATGCCCGCGCGCTGCTGCCTCTCGAGACGGCCCTGGAAGAAGCCGGCGCCCAGGCCCTCCTACCCGACTGGTTCGAGCGCCGGCGCGCGCCCGCCTTGATCGCCGACCTCCAGGAGCTTGGCGCGGGGCCGTCGCCTCCACCCGCCGAACCGCCGAGGGTTGGCGGAGCCGCCCAAGTTTGGGGCGTGCTCTATGCGCTGGAGGGGGCGCGTCTAGGGGGCAGGGTTCTGGCCCGAACCGCGCGCGGTTCCCATCGCTATCTCGCCCACGGCGAGGGGCGTCGTTTTTGGCCGGAGTTCCTGAGCGCTCTCGAGGCCTCCGGGGCCGACCCGGCCGGGGCGGCGGCCGGCGCCCGCCTGGTCTTCGCCCGTTTCGAGGCCGCGCTCGAGCCGCCTCAGCTGGAATAGTAGAGGTCGAACTCCACCGGGTGCGGATGCAGCTGCAGCCGTGCGACCTCCTCCATCTTGAGCTCGATAAAGGCGTCGATGAAGTCGTCGTCCATCACGCCGCCCTTCTTGAGAAAGGTCCGGTCCTTGTCGAGGCTCTGCAGGGCCTCCCGCAGCGAGCCGCACACCTCCGGCACCTTGGTCCGCTCGCGCGGCGGCAGGTCGTAAAGGTTCTTGTCCAGAGCGGCGCCCGGGTCGATGCGGTTCTCGATCCCGTCCAGCCCCGCCATCAAGAGGGCCGTGAAGGTTAGGTGGGGCGAGCCCATGGCGTCGGGGAAGCGCACCTCGATCCGCTTGGCCTTGGGGCTGGTCACATAGGGGATGCGCACCGACGCCGAGCGATTGCGCGCCGAATAGGCCAGCTTGACCGGCGCCTCATAGCCCGGCACCAGCCGCTTGTAGCTGTTGGTGGTTGAGTTCGCGAAGGCGTTGATCGCCTTGGCGTGGCGGATGATCCCGCCGATGTACCACAGGCACATCTCCGAGAGCCCCGCGTAGCGGTCCCCCGCGAATAGCGGCTGCCCCCCCCTCCAGATCGACTGGTGGCAGTGCATGCCCGAGCCGTTGTCGCCGAACATGGGCTTGGCCATGAAGGTCGCGCTCTTGCCGTAAGCCGCGGCCACGTTCTGAACCACGTATTTGTACAGCATCATCCGGTCGGCCATGGTGAGCAGGTCGCTGAACTTCAGCCCCAACTCGTGCTGCGCGGGCGCCACTTCGTGATGGTGTTTCTCCGGCTGAAGGCCGAGCTCGCTCATGACCGCCAGCATCTCGCCCCGCAGGTCCTGGCCGCTGTCCACCGGATTGACCGGAAAGTAGCCGCCCTTGGGGCCGGGGCGGTGGCCCGTGTTCCCTTCGGGATATTTGCGTCCCGTGTTGCTCGGCAGTTCGATGCTGTCGAAGCGGTAGCCGGTGTCGTGCGGCGCCGTGCTCCAGCGCACGTCGTCAAAGACGAAGAACTCCGCCTCCGGCCCGAAATAGACCTGATCGCCCACCCCGGAGGCCTGCACATAGGTCAGCGCCTTGCGGGCGATAGAGCGTGGATCGCGGTTGTACGGCTCCTCGGTGTCCGGGTTCAGGATGTCGCAGAACAGGAACAAGGTGTTCTGCTGGTAGAAGGGATCGATGTAGCTGTTGGCCAGGTCCGGCCGGAGCAGCATGTCGCTCTCGTTGATCGCCTTCCAGCCTGCGATGGAGGAGCCGTCGAACATGGTGCCTTCGGTCAGGAACTCCTCATCCACCAAGTCGATATCGAAGGTGACGTGCTGCAGCTTGCCCCGCATGTCGGTGAATCGGAGGTCGACATAGCGGACGTCCTTGTCCTTGATCTCGGCCAGGATTTCGGCGGCGGTCATGCGGGAGCTCCGAACGGAAGATTTAGACGGCGTGGGGTCCGCGCTCGCCGGTGCGGATGCGGATCACGTCCTGGATGTCGGTCACGAAGATCTTTCCGTCGCCGATGCGGCCTGAGCGAGCGGTCGCCACCAGCGTCTCGACCACGCGGTCCAGCATGTCGTCAGGCACCACCACCTCGATCCGCACCTTGGGCAGAAAATCGATGACGTACTCGGCCCCGCGATACAGCTCCGTGTGCCCCTTCTGGCGGCCATAGCCGCGGGCCTCGGTCACTGTCATCCCACCCACGCCGATCTCCTGGAGGGCGTCCTTCACCTCGTCCAACTTGAAGGGCTTGATAACGGCTTCGACCTTCTTCATCCGGACGGGGGCTCGACTCGGCGGGGCAGGGAAGGGTCGCACTCAACACGCTTCGCCGCATTGCACAATCGACTTTTGGGCTAAGGTCCCGGCCCATGAACGATACGCCCGCCACCAACGCGCCCCAGCTGTGGCTGCGCCGGTTTCCGTGGCCCGGCCTGGACACCCACAAGCATGTCCGCGGTCGCCTGGCGGTGGTTTCCGGCCCCGCCTGGAGCACGGGGGCCGCGCGTCTGGCGGCCCGGGGCGGGCTGCGCATCGGTGCGGGTCTGGTGACCGTGCTGGCTCCGCCGGACGCCGCCCCGGTTCTGGCCGCCCATCTGGAAGCCGTGATGCTGCGCGTCTTCGAGGACGCCGAAGGTCTGGAGCGCCTGGGCGAGGCTGCGGACGCCGTGGTGATCGGACCGGGCGCGGGGGTGGGCGAGGCGACGGCCGCACGCATCGCCGGCCTGGCCCGCACGGGCGCCGCGCTGGTGCTGGACGCCGACGCCCTGACCACCTTTCGGCATGAGCCCGACGCGCTCTTCTCCACCCTGGACCGCGACGATGTCCTGACCCCTCACGCGGGCGAGTTCGAACGCCTCTTTCCCGGGCTCCTGGCGTCAGGCGACCGCAACCCCGCCGCAAGGCGGGCGGCCGAGACCGCGGGCGCGGTGGTGGTTCTCAAAGGATCGGAAACGGTGATCGCCGCCCCGGACGGGCGCTGCGCCGTCAATCCGCCCGCCTCGCCCTGGTTGGCCACTGCGGGCACGGGTGATGTGCTGGCCGGCTTCGTGGGCGGCCTGCTGTGTCAAGGCATGGACAGCTTCGACGCCGCTTGCGCGGCGGTCTGGATCCACGCCGAGTGCGCCGCGGTGTTCGGTCCTGGGTTGATCGCCGAGGACCTGCCCGACCAGGCGCCGGCCGTGTTCAGACAGCTGGCGCCTGCAAGCGTCTAACGCCCGCCCGCGCCCTGTGCGGAGCCCCCGCCGCCCCGGACCATGGCCTTGCGGCGTTGATCCTTGATCCCCTCGACCAATTGGAACGGCGGTTCATTCCGGCTCACCTCTGACGGCGTCCGCGCCCTGAACCATTGATCCAGCGTGCCGCAGACCTGACGGGGCTGGCGCGAGCCCGTCAGGGTGCGGTTGACGCACACGGACTTGTTCGGGGTGGTCTGGTAGGCCGCCCAGAGCGCACGTTGGATGTCCAGGTCGCTGGAAGGCAGTGCGGTGAGGGCCTGGGTACGCGCGGACGGGTCTTGAGCTGCCGGAGCAGCCCCGGCCAGAAGAAGAACAAGAGCGGGGATCAGCATGGCTCGGCTCCGCGACTGTATGTCCCGGCTGTTATAGCGCGGGAGAAGCTGAACGGCCATTTAAGGTTTTGTCATGTTGCGGTGTGGGGCCGAGCGTCCCCGCTGGCCCCTCGACGCGCCGCCCCCGTTCGCCTAAGCCCGCCCGAGTGCGGATGTGGCGGAACTGGTAGACGCACCAGATTTAGGTTCTGGCGCCGCAAGGCGTGGAGGTTCGAGTCCTCTCATCCGCACCACCATCGCCGCTTTTGACGCGTCGCGACCGGGCGTGACATAAGCCCCCGCTTTCGCGCCGTTGCACCCCGGCCGGCGCGCTCACCACGTTCAAGGCGCCTCCCATGAGCTTGCAAGTCGTCGACAAATCCAGCGAGGGCCTGAGCCGCGTGATCGGCGTCACCGTTCCCGCCGCCGACCTCACCACCAAGCTCGACGCCAAGATCCAGGAAATGGCGCCGCAGATGCGGCTCAAGGGCTTCCGCCCCGGCAAGGTGCCGCCCGCTCACGTGCGCCGCATGTTCGGCCGCGATCTGATGCGCGAGATCGTCCAGGACGCGCTCAAGGAAGGCAGCGAACAGGCGCTCACCAGCGCCAACCTCCGCGCCGCTTCCTCTCCCGAGCTGAAAATGACCTCCGACGTCGAGAAGGTCGCCGCCGGCCAGGAAGACCTCGCCTTCGAGATCGAGCTGGAGGTGATGCCCGACTTCACCCCCGTCGACGTGTCCTCGCTCCAGCTGACCCGTCCGGTCTATCAGCCCTCCGAGGAGGACATCGAGGCCGAGCTCAAGACCCTGGCGGAGCAGAGCCGCACCTACACCGACCGTGCGCAAGGCGAACCGGCCCAGGACGGCGACCAGCTCACGATCGACTTCGTCGGCCGGGTGGGCGGGGAAACCTTCGAGGGCGGCGCCGCGGAGGACATGGAGCTGACCCTGGGCTCCGGCCGCTTCATCCCGGGTTTCGAGGAGCAGCTGGTGGGCGCGCAGGTTGGCGAGACCCGCACGCTCAGCGTCACCTTCCCCGAGCAGTACCAGGCCGCTCACCTCGCGGGCAAAGCCGCCGAGTTCGAGACCACGGTCAAGGCCGTGCGCGCACCGCAGGAGGCGGCCGTCGACGAGGCCTTGGCGGAGCGTCTGGGCCTGGGGACGCTGGACGCCTTGCGCGACGCCATCCGCAAGAACCTGTCGGACCAATACGGCGCGGCCAGCCGCTTCAAGCTGAAGCGCGCCCTGCTGGACGCGCTGGACAAGGCTCATGACTTCCCCCTCCCGCCGCGCATGGTCGAACAGGAGTTCGACAGCATCTGGCGCCAGGTGAAGGGCGAGCTTGAGCAAGGCTCGCTGAGCGAGGAGGATCAGGGCAAGGACGAGGAGACCCTGAAGGCCGAATACCGCCGCATCGCCGAACGCCGCGTTCGGCTGGGCCTTGTGTTGGCCGAGCTGGGCAGGGCCGAAAACGTTCAGGTCTCGGACGCCGAGCTGCAGAACGCCATCATGGCCGAGGCGCGCAACTACCCGGGCCAGGAGCGCCAGGTGTTCGACTTCTATCGCCAGAACCCCCAGGCGAGCGCCCAACTCCGCGCCCCCGTCTACGAGGAGAAGGTCGTCGAGCTTCTGTTCAGCAAGGCCCAGGTCACCGACCAGCCTGTCTCCAAAGAAGCGCTCAGCGCGGACGACGACCTGCCCGAGGGCTATGGTGATGCGGGTGAGGGCGCCGCGGGGGGCGATGCGGGCGCAAGCGCCTCGGCCCCCGCCGAAACGGCGAGCGACACGGGCGAAAGCGCCGCCCCCGAAACGCAAGCCGCTCCGGCCAAGAAGCCTCGGGCCAGAAAGGCCAAGACGGAGGGCTGACGCCGAGCGGCCGGCCGCTCAGGCGTGGGCGGCCCCGTTCGGGCGCGGGGTCACGGCCGCGGCGACGGCGGCGGCCACTTTGCTGGCCAGTTCGTCGCTTACGAAGGGCTTGCGGATCACCCGACCCTCGCCGGCCTCCACAAGGGCTTCGGCATCGGCGTAGCCTGTGGCGAATAGGACGGGGAGGTGAGGGCGGCGGGCCTTGATCTCGCGTGCGACCTCGCCGCCGTTCATGCCCGGCATGGCGAAATCCAGCAGTACGAGCTGTACGCCGGGCTGACGCTCCAGCAGGTCCAGGGCCGCGCCGCCGCTGCCGGCCTCGACTACGCCGTAGCCCAGGTCGCGCAGCAGCACCGCGGTGATCTCCCGCACGGCCTCGTCGTCGTCGACCACCAGCACGGTGAGATCGTCGGCCGCCTGGGCCGGCCGCCCGACGACCGCCCGCACTTCCGTCGCAACATCGGCCGCCCGAGGCAGATACACGCGAACGGAGGTGCCCACCCCGAGCTCCGTGTCGATGCGGACGCCGCCGCCCGACTGCTTGGCTAGCCCGAACACCTGGCTGAGGCCCAGCCCCGATCCCACGCCAACCGCCTTGGTGGTGAAGAAGGGTTCGAAAGCCTTGGTCAGCACCTCCTCCGTCATGCCCGATCCCGTGTCGCTGACCGCCACCATCACATAGTCGCCGGCGGGCGGCTCCTCCGGGCGGCGGGGTTCGCCCAGGCGGACATTGGCCGTCTCCACCGTCAGCCCCCCGCCGACCTCCATGGCGTGAGATGCGTTGATGGCCAGGTTCAGGATCACCAGCTCGATCTGGGTGGGATCGATCATGGCCGCCCACAGCGCGGGCTCCAGCCGGGTCTGCAGCCGCACGCTGCCGCCGATCGTGCTCTGCAGCAGATCCTGCATCCCGCTCACCGTATCGTTCAGGTCGACGGCCTTGGGCTCCAGCTTCTGGCGCCGCGAAAAGGCCAGGAGCTGGGCGGTCAGCTTGGCCCCGCGCTCGGCGGCCTGGTTCATCATGTCGAGGCGCCGCACCAGGGCCGGCTCCGACGCGGTGCGCTGGATGAGCCGCACATTGCCCAGCACCACCGTGAGCAGATTGTTGAAATCGTGCGCCACGCCCGAGGTGAGTTGTCCCACAGCCTCCAAACGTTGCGACTGCCGCAGGGCCGATTCGACCCGCTCCCGCTCGGCGATCTGGGTGGCCAGCTGCCGGTTGGCGGAGGCCAGTTCGCCCGTCCGCTCCTCCACCCGGCGCTCCAGCAGGGCCTCGGCCGAGCGGATCTCCTCCATCCGCTCACGCGCTTCGTATTGTCGCCGCCGACCCCTCAGCGCGGTCTGCAATTGGCTGACCAGGGTGGTCGGGTGAAAGGGCCGCTCCAGGAAGCTCACATTGCCCAGCACGGTCGACAGCCGCCCTGCGCCGGGGGTCCGCTCCGGCCCCGCGCCCTTGTGCGCAAGCAGCACGAAGGGGAAATCCGACCAGGCCGGCTGTTCAGCGATCCAGCGCGCCAGGGCGGCCAGATCCGCGTTGTGCAAGGCTTCTTCGACCACCACGGCCGCCGCCGCCCCCGCCTCCATATCCCGCAGCAGGCAGGGCAGGTCCGCGCAGACCTGCGTGGGCAATCCGGCCTGCTTGAGAATGCTCGAGGCGACCATCGCGTCCCGGCCCAGGGGAGCCAGGATCAAGACGGGGTCGGCCGTAAAGGCGTCCCGACTCATGCCGAGGGTTCGCCCAGCAGCCCCGAGCCTTGCCCTACGAAGTTGGGCACGCCGCGCAGCACGCCCTGGAAACCGTTCAAGGGCTGGCCCAGCTGCAGTCCTTCGCCCGTGATGGTGAACTCGCGGATGGTCTTTTCGTGCGGGCCGGCCCGCTTCTTGATTACCGACACCGCCCGGCGCACCTCGCCCAGCGCCTCGAAATACCGCAGCAGCACCACCGTATCGGCCAAATAGGTCACGTCCACCGGCGCTTTCATGTCGCCCACCAGCCCGTGCTGCGCCACCGTCAGGAAGGTCGTAGCTCCCCGCCGGTTCAGATACTGCAGCAACTCGTGCATGTGCAGGATCAGGAACTGCTCCTCCGGCATGGAGGCCTGGTAGCCGTTGAGGCTGTCCATCACGACCGTCCGGATGCCCTGATCGTCTACGCAGCGTCGCACCTTGGAGCTGAATTCGCCGGGAGACATCTCCGCCGCGTCCACCTGGATGATGGCGAGCTGGCCGGCTTCGGCCATGGCTTCGATGTCCATGCCCAGCCCGCGCATGCGGTCGTACAACAGCCCCAGTTCCTCATCGAAGATGAACAACGCCGCCTTCTCGCCCCGCTGCACGGCCGAGACCGCGAACTGCATGGCGAACAGCGACTTGCCCGTCCCGGCCGGTCCGAGGATCAGGGCGCTGGATCCCCGCTCGATCCCGCCGCCCAGCACGGAGTCCAGCTCCGCGATCCCGCTCGGCAGCGCGGTCCGGTCGAAGCGCGTACGGTGCTCGGAGGCCACCAGTCGCGGATGCACCTCGATCCCGCCCGTCTGGATGGAGAAGTCGTGGTAGCCGCCGCGGAACTTGCGACCGCGATATTTCACGATGCGCACCCGTCGCCGCTCCGCTCCGTATTCGGGAGCCAGCTCCTCCAGGCGGATCACGCCGTGCGCCACGCTGTGCACCGTCTTGTCCAGGGCCTCGGTCGTCAGGTCGTCCAGCAGGAGCACCGTGGCGCCATGCTTGGCGAAGTAGTGCTTGAGCGCCAGCACCTGCCGCCGGTAGCGCAAGGAACTCTGCGCAAGCAGTCGGATCTCCGACAAGCTGTCGATCACGACCCTGTGCGGCTTCAACCGCTCGAAGGCGCCGAAGATCATCCGGGTGGTTTCGCCCAGCTCCAGGTCCGATGAATAGAGCAGGCTCTGCTGCTGCTGCTCGTCCAGCAGGCTTTCAGGGGGCACGAGCTCGAAGATCTCCACGCCTTCCAGCTCCCAGCCGTGGGAACGGGAGCTGGCGCGGAGCTCGTGCTCCGTCTCGGATAAAGTGATGTAGAGGCCCCGCTCTCCCTGAGCCGCGCCTTCCATCAGGAAGCTCAGCGCCGTTGTGGTCTTTCCCGTGCCTGGGCTGCCTTCCAGCAGATAGACCCGATCGCGCTCCAGCCCGCCGGCCAGGATGTCGTCTAGCCCCAGGACGCCTGTGGCGGCCTGATCCTTTCCGGATCCTTCTGTCGCCATGGTCCATCCTTGTGCGAACGCCGACATTAGCGGGCGTCGAGGCGCCGCACCACAGCGGCGTTCACGCCTTGTAAGGCAAAGACGGCGACCTGATATCGGAGCAAAGGCGGCTCGGGCTATGCTCCCGGGCGGCGAATCATCGAGACAGGTGCTCCCAATGCGTGATCCGCAAGACGTTATCCGCGGCGTCCACGAACAGGCTTACGACTACGGCCTGGTTCCCCAGGCCCAGGGCCTCGTGCCCATGGTGGTCGAGCAGTCCTCGCGGGGCGAGCGCGCCTTTGACATCTTCTCCCGCCTGCTGCGCGAGCGGATCATCTTCGTAACGGGTCCCATCGAAGACGGCATGAGCAGCCTGATTCAGGCTCAGCTTCTCTTTCTCGAGTCGGAGAACCCGAAGAAGGAGATCGCCATGTACATCAACAGCCCGGGCGGGATCGTCACCTCCGGCCTGGCGATCTATGACACCATGCAGTACATCCGCTCCCCGGTTTCGACCGTTTGCACGGGCATGGCGGCCTCCATGGGCTCGTTCCTGCTGATGGCCGGGGAGAAGGGTCAGCGCATCGCGCTCCCCAACGCCCGCATCATGGTGCACCAGCCTTCCGGCGGTTTCCGCGGCCAGGCCTCCGACATCCAGCGGCACGCCGAAGACATCATCGCCACCAAGCGCCGGCTGAACGAGCTCTACGCCAAACATACCGGCCAGCCCGTCGAGGTCGTGGAGAACACCCTGGACCGCGATCACTTCATGAGCGCCGAGGATGCGCGCGCCTGGGGGCTGGTCGACCATGTCTATGAAAGGCGCGACGCCACGGACGAAGGCGCGGGCGCTTGACCTTCAAAGACACGGCGGAGCTTGCTCCGGGCGATCTTTCGGCCGATTGTCACTCTTTAGACACCTCCCGGGGCGCATCCTACGTCAGGAGCGCTCCAGCGTCGGCCCAGGCCGCCGCCCGTGAAGTGAGAAACGACCAATGACCAAGGCCGCGTCCGGCGACAGCAAGAGCACGCTCTACTGCAGCTTCTGTGGGAAGAGCCAGCACGAGGTCCGCAAGCTGATTGCGGGCCCCACCGTGTTCATCTGCGATGAATGCGTCGAGCTCTGCATGGACATCATCCGCGAAGAGCACAAGATCGCCTTCGTCAAATCCAAGGACGGCGTTCCCACGCCGCGCGAGATTTGCGAAGTCCTGGACGACTACGTCATCGGTCAGGACCACGCCAAGAAGGTCCTCTCCGTCGCGGTCCACAACCACTACAAGCGCCTCAACCACGCCGCCAAGAACAACGACGTGGAGCTGGCCAAGTCCAACATCCTGCTGGTGGGTCCGACGGGCTCCGGCAAGACGCTGCTGGCCCAGACCCTGGCGCGCATCATCGACGTGCCCTTCACCATGGCCGACGCCACAACCCTGACCGAAGCCGGCTACGTCGGCGAGGACGTCGAGAACATCGTGCTGAAGCTGCTGCAGGCCGCCGACTACAACGTCGAGCGGGCGCAGCGCGGCATCGTCTACATCGACGAGATCGACAAGATCAGCCGCAAATCCGACAACCCCTCCATCACCCGCGACGTGAGCGGGGAGGGGGTGCAGCAGGCCCTGCTCAAGATCATGGAAGGAACGGTCGCCAGCGTTCCTCCGCAGGGCGGGCGCAAGCATCCGCAGCAGGAGTTCCTGCAGGTGGACACGACCAACATCCTGTTCGTCTGCGGCGGCGCCTTTGCGGGCCTCGACAAGATCATCTCCAACCGGGGCGTGAAGGGCGCGGGCATCGGCTTCAACGCCGACGTCAAGGATCCCGACGAGCGCCGCACGGGCGCCATCCTGCGCGGGGTGGAGCCGGACGACATGCTCCGCTTCGGCCTGATCCCCGAGTTCATCGGCCGCCTGCCGGTGATCGCCACGCTCGAGGACCTGGACGAAGAAGCCCTGGTCAAGATCCTGACCGAGCCCAAGAACGCCCTGGTCAAGCAGTACGCTCGCTTGTTCGACATGGAGGGTGTGGGCCTGACCTTCACCGACGACGCTCTGGTGGCGGTCGCGAAAAAGGCGATCACGCGCAAGACCGGCGCCCGGGGGCTGCGATCCATCATGGAGGCCATCCTTCTGGACACCATGTTCGAGCTGCCCAACTATCAGGGCGTGGACGAGGTGGTGGTCAACGCCGAGGTGGTCGAAGGCCGCGCTCAACCGCTCCTGATCTACGCCGAGCAGCGCGACGCCGGCTGACGCCCCGCTGACCAAGCTGCCATATGGAAACGGCGGGGGATCGCTCCCCCGCCGTTTCGCTGTCCAGGCTTGGCTTGCGGCCTACATGGCCGCGAGCATGCGCCGGGCTTCCTCCAGATGCTGCTGCACAAACGGCACGGCCGCGCCGGCGGCGGCCCGCAGGCTGGGCGTGTCGCCGCCCGCGGCGTAGTTCTGGTGGAGGGCGAGCGCCTCGACGTGCGCCGGGACCTGTTGCGCGAAATAGACCCGATCGAAGCGGCCCGCGGGCGCCGCCTCGATGGTCCGCAGCATGGCCGCGTGGCGCGGGATCAGCACGGGCGGGGGCGGGGTCATGCCGGCCTCCTGCGCGGCCGCCATCAGCGTGGCGCTGGTCTGGGTGTGGTGGTCGATCAGCATCTGGGCATAGCGCCGGGTTTCCGGGTTCTGCGACATGCGCAGAGCCGCCTGGCTGGACTGGATCTCGAACTGGTCGCTGGAGCCCGCCATGGCGGCGTAGGGCATGGCGGTCCGGGGCGTGGGCGCCAGGCTGGCGCAGGCGGCCAGCGCAACCGCCGCCCCGCCCATCGTTAGAAGGTGTCTCATGGTGAAGCCTTTCTGCTGTTCGCTAGCAGAAAGCTTGGTTGCTGCTGTTGTTCCAAGTCGGTGAACGGCCTTTGTCAGAAGCCCGGCATAAAGCAGGCGAAACACCGCAGGCTTCTGGTGTAGAGAGAACTCCCGCTTCTCCGCTTCGACCTGCGTCCGATGGTTCGGTCCTGTTCAGCAGCGCCGAGAAGGTTCGGCCGGCCGGGCGGAAATGCAACACGGGCCAGCTCACGAGGCCCACGAGTTTCGATTCGTGCTGAGTGTTCCCATCCCGCCGCATCGATGAAGAACGGACCGCGCTCCTGACCCCCGACCGATTTGGCTACTGTGCATGGCGCGCGCGGCCTTCTATCGCCACCACCTGAGCCTTTGATCCCTGCGCCCCGCCCCGACCTTTGACTCCACTGCACCCATCCGCCGCCGCCTGGGCCTTCGGCCCGCCGCCCGTCGCCGCCGGAAACGGCCGCCCCGCTCCCGAACGCGTCACCTTTCCAGCAAGGGCTGGCCTGACCGCCCGCTCCGGCAGCGGATCAAGGGCGACGCGAGCCCAAGCCCACCGCTTCGCTTGAACGCCGGGCCGAAGCGGCCACATACTTCCACAACGATCCGTCGCGAAGCGCGGCGGAGCGGGGGCAGACGACCCTGGGCGCCTTGCCCGGGAGCCGTGCTTCCGTCGGGGCCGGCCGTAGGCTGAAGGCTGCGGCAGGCTTCTTTAGGAGCAGACGTGAATGAGTGACTCTCGCACACTGCCGGTGTTGCCGCTTCGGGACATCGTCGTGTTTCCCCAAATGGTCGTGCCGCTCTTTGTGGGCCGCGACAAGTCGGTGCGCGCCCTCGAAGAGGTGATGCGCGGCGACAAGCAGATCCTGCTGGCCACCCAGATGAACTCGGGCGACGACGAGCCGTCGCCGGACAGCATCTACAGGGTAGGCGTGCTGGCCAATGTGCTGCAGCTGCTCAAACTGCCGGACGGTACGGTCAAGGTCCTGGTGGAAGGCAAGCGCCGCGCGCGCGTGATTCGCTTCACCGATCAGGATGAGTATTTCGAAGCCGAAGCCGTCGCCATGGATGAGGACGCCGGCGTGCCCTCCGAGGCCGAAGCGCTTTCGCGCGCCGTGATCGAGCAATTCGAAAACTATGTGAAGCTCAACAAGAAGGTGCCGTCCGAGGCGCTGGCCTCCATCCCCCAGATCACTGATCCGGGCCGGCTGGCCGACAGCATCGCCGCGCACCTGTCCGTCAAGATCGCCGACAAGCAGCAGCTGCTCGAGGTCCTGAACGTGGCCAAGCGGCTGGAAAAGGTGTTCGCCCTGATGGAGGGCGAGATATCGGTGCTGCAGGTCGAGAAGAAGATCCGCTCGCGCGTGAAGCGCCAGATGGAGAAGACCCAGCGCGAGTACTACCTCAACGAGCAGATGAAGGCCATCCAGCGCGAGCTGGGCGACCAGGACGACCAGAAGGACGAGCTTGCCGAGCTGGAGAAGCGCATCAAGAAGACGCGCCTGTCCAAGGAAGCCCGCGCCAAGGCCGAAGGCGAGCTGAAGAAGCTCCGCAACATGAGCCCGATGAGCGCGGAATCGACGGTGGTGCGCAACTACCTGGACTGGCTGCTGTCCATCCCCTGGGGCAAGGCCAAGTCCAAGCCCGTCAACCTGGTCGAAGCCGAGCGGATCCTGGACGAGGACCACTACGGTCTGGAGAAGGTCAAGGAGCGGATCCTCGAGTACCTGGCCGTGCAGTCGCGCACGGGCAACAACAAGGGCCCGATCCTGTGCCTGGTGGGACCTCCGGGCGTGGGCAAGACCTCGCTTGGCCGGTCCATCGCCAAGGCCACGGGCCGCGAGTTCGCGCGGTTGTCCCTGGGCGGGGTGCGCGACGAGGCGGAGATCCGCGGACACCGCCGGACCTACATCGGCTCCATGCCCGGCAAGGTCATCCAGTCCATGAAGAAGGTGAAGGCCACCAACCCCTTCTTCCTGCTGGACGAGATCGACAAGCTGGGCGCGGATTGGAGGGGAGACCCGTCCTCGGCCCTGCTCGAGGTGCTGGATCCGGCGCAGAACAACACCTTCGGCGACCACTACCTCGAGGTCGACTACGACCTGTCCAGCGTGATGTTCGTGACCACGGCCAACTCGCTCAACATGCCCCAGCCGCTGCTGGACCGCATGGAGATCATCCGCATCCCCGGCTACACCGAGGACGAGAAGGTCGAGATCGCTAAGCGCCACGTCCTGCCCAAGGTCATGACGGACAACGGCCTGAAGGAAGGCGAGCTGATCGTCCCCGACGAGGCCATCCGTGACCTGATCCGCTATTACACGCGGGAGGCCGGGGTGCGCTCGCTCGAACGCGAACTGGGCAATCTGGCGCGCAAGGCCGTTCGTGACCTGATGCGCGAGACCGCCATCTCGATCACCATCGACGGTGAGCGGCTGGCCAAATACGCGGGCGTCAAGAAGTACCGCTACGGCGAGGCCGACCAGGACGACCAGGTGGGCATCGTCACGGGCCTGGCCTGGACCGAATTCGGTGGCGACATCCTGACCATCGAGGCGGTCAGGATGCCCGGCAAGGGCCGCATGAGCGTCACGGGCAACCTCAAGGAAGTGATGAAGGAGTCCGTCTCCGCCGCCAGTTCCTATGTGCGCGCCCGCGCCACGCGCTTCGGCATCAAGCCGCCGCTGTTCGAGCGCACCGACGTCCACGTGCACGTGCCGGAAGGCGCCACGCCCAAGGACGGTCCGTCGGCCGGCGTGGCCATGGTGGTGGCGATCACCTCCGTGCTGACGGGCATCCCCGTCCGCAAGGAGCTGGCCATGACCGGCGAGGTCACCCTGCGCGGCCGCGTGCTGGCCATCGGCGGCTTGAAGGAGAAGCTGCTGGCGGCGCTGCGCTCGGGCATCAAGACCGTGCTGATCCCCTCGGAGAACGAGAAGGACCTGGCCGACATCCCCGAGAACGTGAAGTCGGGGCTGGAGATCATCCCCGTCTCCACCGTGGACGAGGCCCTGGCCCTGGCCCTGGTCCGGCCGCTCGAGTCCGTCGAGTGGATCGACCCGGCCGAAGATCCGGCGCTCCCCGCGACGGGTCCGGCGGTGTCCGACCCGGCCGATCCCGAATCGGACAGCTACATCACCCATTGAGGGCGAGGGGCGGCGCGGAGAGCGATCTCCGCGCCGCTTTGCTGTTTACACGGCGGCACGCCCCATGCACGGATGCGCCCTTTCGCGGGGCGGGCGGAAGTTCAGGGCAGGGGAGAAGGCCAGTGACCAAAGCCGAGTTGATCGCCGCCATCGCCGACAAGGCGGGCTTGAAACCCGACCAGGCCAAGACCGCCCTGGACGCCTTCATGAGCTGCGTCAGCGAGGCCCTGGGCAAGGGCGAGGATGTCCGGCTCGTCGGCTTCGGCACTTTCACTGCCGTCACCAAACCCGCGCGCACGGGCCGTAATCCGCGCACGGGGCAAAGCGTCCTACTTCCGGAACAGCGCGCCGTGAAGTTCCGCGTGGGCGAGGGTCTGAAGCAGGCGGTGGCTTAATCTAGGACGGGCGGCTAGCTCAGCGGTAGAGCGTCTCCTTTACACGGAGAGGGTCGGGGGTTCGATCCCCTCGCCGCCCACCATCCTTCGCCTAAGCCTCTCGCGGGGGAGCGCTTTCGCACTCAGCTGAGAACAAGGCGTGGGGCTGGGTGGTGACCAGCCTGGCGTCCGTAACGCCCCCGCCACGCGGACCCGAGCTCTGCTCTTCTCCCCGCCTCAGCCGCAGGCTTCGTGCGCCTGGTTTGCATGCTTCGCGCTCGCCGATCCGCTGGCGCTTTGCCTGTAGCACGCGCCGCTTTCCGGGCAGCTTGGGCGATGCAGCTACGGCCCCTCAACCCGTAACCGATTCTCTCGACACAACCCCAGGCGGCAACCACGAATTAGCTTTCGCCGCGTACGGCTAGCTGGGGTCCCGAGTTCCATCATGTCCGCTCTCGCTCGAAACGATCATCTGAAGCCCTGCATAACGATCGCACGGGACCGTCACGCGCCGCGCCTCTTGGTCACGCTGAGGGGAGCGCTGAGCGGTCGATCCGTCGCCCAGAGTCTCAGCCAGGTCTATCTGTCGGACCCTGAAGTCACTCGCTTCGACATGCTGTTCGACCTCACAGAGTACGAAGGGTCGGTCGGAAACGACGACGTCGAGGCGATCGTCGCGGCGTACAAGCAGAGCAACTCCGATCCACTCCATCCGTGCCGCACCGCCTTTGTCACGCCAGATCCGTACTTCGACGATTGGGCGGTGGTGATGAGCTTCCAGTTCACTGGACGCGAACATCGAGCGTTCGCCAGTTTCGGGGCGGCGGAGACCTTCCTGGCGGACCCCATAGAGCAGCGGCCACCCTTCACAGCGTAGCTGGTGGCGCCCGGCGGGTCGTGGGGCCAGGGCGCACGCTTGAGTGCCTAGCGGCTTCAGCAGCAGCCTGACCGCCCCGAGTTTTGCACCGCGCATGTAAGCGATTGATATGGATGAGCCTCTCGAGCCCGGTATTCGCCCAATGCTCTGAAGTGTTGGGAATGCACCCGCTTCGAACGGAGAGGGCAGGGGGTTCGATCCCCTCGCCGCCCACCATATCCGGTCCGGATCACACCTCGCGGGCGGCTGGCGTTGCTTGCGGCGACGCTTGGGCCAGCGCCTCCAACTCCTCCACGGCGTCGACGTCCCCTGTCGTTCTCAGGACCTCGCCGAGGGCGTCGGCCGCGCGGGCGTACCCCGGATCGCCCAGGATCGCCTGGATCCCCCCTCTGACCGCTCCCGCCGTGGCGCTCGCATCCAGCCGCAGGCCGGCGCCGCGCAGGGCCATGCGGCTGGCGTTGTCGGCCTGGTCGCGGCCCATGGGGATGGCCAGCACGGGGACGCCATGGCGGATGGCGCGCACGGCGGTGCCGTGGCCGGCGTGGGTGACGAGCAGGGAGGCCTGGGGGATCAGGGCGTCGTGGCTGGCGCTTTGGACCACCAGGACGTGCTCCGGCGCGGCGAAATCGGCCGGGTCCAGCGCCGGACCCAGGGTCACGACTGCGCGCACGGGAAGCGGCGTCAGCGCCTCGATCGCGCGGCGGATCTGATCCGTCTGGCCCTGGAAGAAGGTGCTGAACGAGACCACCACCAGGGGTCGGGGGTCGTCGGGCGCCCAGGGGGAGCTCCAGCCCGCGGTCCAGGACGGGTCCTCCACCACCGGGCCGATGTAGCGGAAGCGTTCCGGCGGAGGGGCCGCAGTGGGGAAGTCCCAGGCCCGGCTGACGCCCAGGAGGACGCGGTCGGCCGCCTCCAGCTGATCCAGCAGATGGGGCAGCGGCTGCAGCCCGACCGCCTCGCGCGCTGCATTGAGCGCCGGGCGCCCGGCGTCGAACAACTGGCGCGTGACGGCTCTGACCATGCCGTCCCGGGTCCGGTCCGCTTCCGTCTCAGCCGGCGGAAATCCCGTGCCGAAGGGCGGCTGTTGCAGCGGGTCGGGAAAGGACCAGGCGTTGGTGGTGAACAGGGCCAGCGGCAGGGCGGCGGCTTCCGCCGCGGCCATGACGCCGAAGAGCAGTTCCTGGCTGACCACCACCTCCGGGCGGAGGTCGTCTAGGGCCTCCAGCGTGTCCTGGGCATAGGCCAGGGCCGGTCCGGCCATCACGCCGTCCAGCAGCCGCTGGAGCACGCCCGCGGGATTGTCCGGCTCCCATTCCCGCACCGGGTCGCTTTCCGAGCGCTTGTCGGCCCGGTTGGGCGCTCGCCGCCAGGTCCGGAACCCCAGGTCCGCGACGTCGCCCCGGTTGGCCGCGTCGCTCAGCACGGTGACCTCGTGCCCCCGCGCGGCCAGCCGGCGGGCGACCGTGATCATGGGCGGCACGTGGCCGCCGCCCTCCCAAGTGCAGAAAAGGTAGCGGCTCAGTGCCGGACGCGGACGTAGGAACCGGGCGCCGGCTCAAGGGCGGGCAGGGCGCCCGCCCCGGGTTCGCGGCCCGCCGCGGGCACGCGATCGTCGGCGGCCCGCTGGTCCAGCCAGGACTGCCAGTGCGGCCACCAGGAGCCCTCCTGTTTGGTCGCGCCCGCGAGCCATTCCCCGGCCGTGTCGGGCAGGGTGGGAGCCGGATTGGTCCAGTAGCCGTGCTTTTTGGCCGAGGGCGGGTTGATCATGCCGGCGTTGTGCCCCGAGCCGCCCAGAATGAAGCGGGTCTCGCCTCCGAACAGCTTGGCGCCCTTGAAGGTCTGCTCCCAGCCGGAGACGTGGTCGTCCTTGAGCGAGACCACCGTGAGCGGCGTGGTCACCGCCCCCATGTCCAGCGGGACGCCGTCGATGACGATGCCGCCGGGCTCGCGGACGCGGTTCTCCTGCAGCACCAGCCGGCCGTAGTCGTGCAGCATGGCCGCGGGCATGCGCGAGGCGTCGGCGAACCACCAGAGGAGATCCGACGGTGCGGCCTCCTCGCCCATGAGGTAGTGGGCCACCACATTGTTCCAGATCAGGTCGTTGGACCGGACCAGGCTGAACAGTTTGGCCAGGTCGTGGGCTTCCACATAGCCGCGGTGATCGAGATAGCGCCGGAAGGCGGCCAACTGTTTCTCGTCGAGGAAGATGGACCAGTCGCCCATCTCTTCGAAGTCGATCAGGGTGGCGATCAGGGTGGCGGAGGCCACCCGGTCGCCTTCGCCGGTCGCCTGCAGATAGGCCAGCGCCAGGGCCGAGAGCGTCCCGCCCAGGCAGTAGGCCACGAGGTCGATCTCGCGCTCGCCCGTCGCCTGTTCGATGGCGTGCATGGCCGCGATCGGGCCGTCCTCGACATAGTCGGCCAGCGACTTGTGCCGGAGCGTCTCGTCGGGGTTGGCCCAGGAGAGCACGAACACCGTGTGCCCCTGGTCCACCAGCCATTTGAGGTAGCTCGACTTGGGCGTCAGGTCGAAAAGGTAGAACTTGTTCACCGTGGGCGGCACGAACAGCAAGGGCCGGCGGTACACGGTCTCCGTCGAGGGCGCGTACTGGATGAGCTGCATCAGCTCGTTCTGGAACACCACCGCGCCGGGCGTGGCGGCGATGTTGACCCCCAGTTCGAAGTCATGGTTCGAACGCCGTTCCACCAGGCCCTGGCCCTTGGCCATGTCGCTCAGCAGGTTGGACAGGCCCTGGGCCAGGTTGAGCCCGCCGGTGTCCAGCGCCTTTTTCAGGGCGTCGGGGTTGGTCAGCGGATAGTTCGACGGCGAGGCCGCGTTCAGAAACTGGCGGGTGAAGAAGTCCACCGTCGCGCGCTGACGCGCCGGCATGCCGACCTCCGCGCCCGTGACCAGCTCCTGCAGCTGACGCGAGCCCAGCAGATAGGCCTGCTTCAAGGTGTCGAAGACGGGTTCCTCGGACCACAGCGGGCTGGAGAAGCGGCGGTCGCCCCGCGCCGGCGCGATCACCGGCTCCGCCTTCTGGCCCAGCGCCCGGCGCGCGGCGGAGGTCCAAAGCTCGGTCCACTCGCGCCAAGCCTTGGCCTGCGCCTCGGCCAGCTGGGCTGGACGGCTGGCGAGATTGACGGCGAAGGTGGAGAAGGCCTCCGAAATGGGGGCCGGATCAAAGGGCAGGGGATCGCCGGCACGGCCAAGCCTGCGGACCCCGGCCAGGGCCGCGTCCTGAGCGTTGGCCGTGAGCTCGCCGAAGACGCGGGCCGCCGCCACCGGATCGGGGGCCTTGGGCGGAGTGGCCAGCAGGTACGACGACGAGTCGGTCATGAATCCTCTTTCCGCTTCCGCAGCTTCGGGCGGCTCAGGCCGCCAGCAGGACGTCCAGCGCGGCGCAGGGGCGCGGCGACAGCAGAAGGAACGCGAGCGCGGCGTTAGGGTTCGCCAGGGCGTCGGCGGCCGAGGGGGCCTCCCGGTCGAAGGCGGCGGCCAGGTCGGACAGCGTCGGGGCGGAGAAGGCGGGGGCCAGATCGATGTTGGCGGCGTCGAAGGGCATGGAACGGCTCCGTTGGCGCGCTCTCTGTGCCATGAACACGGCCGTGCTTGGAGGCGCAGGAACGCGCTAGGGATGTGCGGAAATCCGCATAGGGTGGGCTCGTGGCCGAGTTCGACTGGAACAATCTCCGCGCCTTTCTGGCGGTGGCCCGTACGGGCCGTCTGACCGCCGCCGCCGCTCGCCTGCGCGCCGACCACGCCACCGTCTCCCGCCACATCGGCGCGCTGGAGGGCTCGCTCAAGGCGCGTTTGTTCGACCGCTCGCCCACGGGCTACAGCCTGACCCCGCAAGGCGAGCGGCTGCTGGCCACCGCCGAACAGATCGAGGCCTTGACCCTGACCGCGTCCAGCGAGGTGCGGGGAGCCGACCTGTCCGTCTCCGGCACCGTGCGCATCGGCGCCCCGGAGGGGTTCGGCAGCTATTTCCTGGCGCCGCGCCTGGCCGCCCTGGCCGAAGCCCACCCCGACCTTGAAATCGAGCTGGTCGCCATTCCGGGCGTGCTCAGCCTGTCAAAGCGTGAGGCGGACATCGCCGTGGCGCTCAGCCGGCCGCGCGAAGGCCGGCTGGTCGCCCGCAAGCTGACGGACTATTCGCTCAGCCTCTACGGAGCCCCCAGCTACCTGGAGGCCCGGCCGCCGCTGACCACCCGCGCCGACATGAGCGCGCACCGCTTCATCGGCTATATCGAAGATCTGCTCTATGCGCCCGAGCTCGACTACATGGACGCGCCGGACGCCCAGATCGCCGTTCAGCTCCGCAGCAGCAACCTCATCGCGCAACTTCGCGCCGCCTGCGCCGGAGCGGGCCTGTGCGTCCTGCCGGACTTCATCGCGGCCTCGGAGCCCGGGCTCCTGCGGGTGTTGCCGGGCCAGGTGGGCCTGACCCGCAGCTTCTGGCTTCTCACCCACGCCGACCTGAAGGGCCTGGCGCGGGTCCGGGCGGTGGCGGATTTCATCACGGGCGCGGTTCAGGCCGCCCGCTCGGAGCTCCAGGGCGCCGCCCCGGCCCGCTAGACGGCGCCTTCGGCCGCATGCGCGGTCGGCGCGCGCCCGGGTGGCGGCGGGTCCTACTCGTCCCGGCCGTGGACCTGCGCCGGCGGGGTGGTGGCCTCCACGGCGGTGAAGGGCTCCAGGATGCGGTAGCTGTGCTGCGCGCCCGGAGGCACCAGCCAGCTGTCGCCCGGCTCCAGACGGAGCGTCTGGCCTTCCAGGGTCAGTTCGGCGCGCCCGGAGATGACATAGCCCACGGTTTCGTATTCGCGCGGCGCGCTGCCGCTGTCCTGCCCGTCGTTGGGCGGCTCGTCGCGCCACATGCGCATGGACACCCGCTTGCCGGTGGCCAGATAGATCTGGCCCTGCGCGCCCTTGGGCGAGGCCTCGCTGCTCACCTTCATCACCGTCGTGTCCGCCATGGCAGGTCTCCCGTTCCGAGGGGAGAACCCGTCGGGGGAACGGCCGTTCCGGGATGACAGGGCAGGGCGGCTCGCCTAGGACCACGCGCCATGCACGACATCCGCGCCATTCGCGAGAACCCGGACAGCTATGTCCATGGCTGGAGCCTGCGCGGGCCGACCGACGCGGCGGCGGTCGTGGCCGAGCTGCTGGACCTCGACGAACGGCTGCGGGCGGCCCAGACGGGGGGGCAAACCGCCCAGGCGCGCCGCAACGAGCTGTCCAAGGGCATCGGCCAGGCCAAGGCGCGTGGGGACGAGGCCGAAGCCGCGCGGCTGCTGGCGGAGGTGGAGGCGCTCAAGGCGGAAGGCGCGGCCGGGGCTCAGGTGGAGAAGGAACTGGTCGAGCAGCTCCGGGACCGGCTGGCGGCCTTGCTGAACCTGGCGGCGGCGGATGTGCCGGAGGGCGAGGACGAGTCCGGGAACCTCGAGCAGCGAACCTGGGGCGAGCCGAGGCGGGGCGGGCCCGCGAAGGACCACGTCGATTTGGGCGAGGCGCTCGGGCTGATGGACTTCGAGGCGGCCGCGCGGATGAGCGGGGCGCGGTTCGTGGTGCTCAAGGGCCAGCTGGCCCGGCTCGAACGGGCGCTCGCGCAGTTCATGCTCGACCTGCAGACGAGCGAGCACGGCTACACGGAGGTGAGCCCGCCGGTGCTGGTGCGGGACAACGCGCTGTTTGGGACGGGGCAGCTGCCGAAGTTCGAGGAGGACCTGTTCGCGACCGGATTGAGCGACGCCCAGGTTCGCGAAATAGAGAGCCATCTCACGCACTACCGGCCGGAACTCGATACGGTCTTTTCTTTCAGCATCCAGCGGGAGGGGGACCGCCGGTTCCTCATCCCCACCGCCGAAGTCTCCCTCACCAACCTCGTGCGCGAGCAGATCACGCCCGCCGAGCAGCTTCCCCTGCGCCTGACCGCCTGCACGCCCTGCTTCCGCGCGGAGGCGGGGGCCTCCGGCCGGGACACGCGCGGCATGATCCGGCAGCACCAATTCCTCAAGGTGGAGCTGGTTTCGATCACGGCGCCGGAGGACTCCGAGGCGGAGCATGAGCGCATGACCCGGTGC
>JAHWJX010000018.1 GCA_019348195.1 Pseudomonadota bacterium
CAGGCTCACAAGAATCCAGGGCAGGAAAGGTGAGCTCACCCCGCCGTAGAAATAGGAGCCGAACAGGGACGCGAAGGCCAGGATCTCCACCGACAGCAGGGCGGCCAGCTGTAGGTCCTTGGTCCACTTCAGCACAAAGGGGAGCGCCCAGAAGGACCAGATCGCGACGATCATGGTCCAACACGCCGCCCCGTGCCCCACGTCCGACAGATACAGGAAGAGGCTCATGGACTGGGCCATGGCCGGGCCGAACAGGTGGGTGAAGACGAAATTGCGGGCCAGCCCAAGCTCTGAGCGTTCCAGCTTCGCCTGGTCCGGGACGAACCAGTCGATCAATTTCAGGACCGAGTTCCACATGTCGCGCGTCGCCCTCGAGAGACGGGCAGAACAGCACGGGCCGCTTAAGAAGCCGTGCACCGGCGTGGAGCGACCGAAACGCCATCTTAAGAGCCCGCGTCCAACCTGCGCCAAGCGTTAGCAGGGAACCAGCTTCCAACATGTCCACAGAATCGGCGTCCAAGTTCGCCTGGCTCGACCGGCTTGTGGACGGGTTCATTCCGGCGACGATCGCCGCGCAGCGCGAGGAACGTCAGCGCGCGCGCATGTTCCTGATCAGCCACTTGTGCGGACCCTTCATCGGCAGCGTGGTGCCGCTGACCTTGTTCATGCTGGACCCCACGCCGGGGTACCCCACCGTTGTTCTGGCCATCTCCATCTTCGCCTTTTGGCTGTTTCCGCCCATCCTGCGGTCGATCGGCCGCTACAATCTGCTCGCCTTTGTCTCCATCCAGAACCTGATCTTCGCCATCCTTTGGAGCTGCTACTTCTACGGCGGCGTAAGCTCGCCAACCTTGGCCTGGGTGCTCAACATCCCGCTGATCGCCTTCATGTATCTGGGCCAGTCCCGGACCCTGCGCCTGGTGTTCCTGGCCCAGTTCGCCTTGAACTTCCTGATCTTCGCGGCCGTTCACATGTTTCTGCCCAAGGTGGTCGACGACACGCCGTTGCTGGCGCTGCAGGGCCTGGGCGTGATCTCGACGCTGGGCGCCGCCGGCTATTGCGCCATGATGGCGCTCTACTACGCCAAGATCCTGGCCTCGGGGGTGGAGCTCGAAACGGAGATGCGCGGCCACCTCGCGACCGCCGCCGAGCTTCGTAGCGCCACGGCGGAAGCCGAACGCGCCAGCGCCGCCAAAGCCGAGTTCCTGGCCAGGATGAGCCACGAATTGCGCACACCTCTGAACGCGGTGATCGGCTACAGCCAGATGCTGCTGGAGGACGCGCAGGACGAGGGCGACCAGAGCGGCGCCGCCGACCTCGAGCGCATCCACGGCGCCGGCCACCACCTGCTCCGGCTGGTCAACGAGGTGCTGGATCTCTCCAAGATCGAGGCCGGCAAGATGGAGCTCACCTCGGAAGAGGTCGACGTGGCCGCCCTGCTCACCGACATCGTGGACCGTCACCGGAACGCGGCGGCGGCGAACGGCGACGACTTGGTGCTGGACCTGGCCCCGGACCTGCGAACCATAGTCTGCGATCCCAAGAAGACCGCTCAAGCCATATCCCATATCGTCGACAACGCCGTGAAGTTCACCAAGGACGGCCGGGTGGTCGTCTCCGCCCGCCGCACGCTGGCGTTGGAAGGCGAACAGATCGCCGTGGAGGTCTGGGACACGGGCATCGGCATGGCGCCCGAGACCATCCCGAGCTTGTTCGAAAATTTCAACGTGGCCGAGGACGCCACCTCCAGCAAATACGGCGGCACGGGGTTAGGCTTGGCGCTGAGCCTCCGGCTTTGCCGCCTCATGGGCGGGGATCTGTCGGCGGAAAGCCAGTTGGGCGTCGGCAGCGTGTTCACCATCCACCTGCCCACCCGTCCTCTCGCCCGAGCTGCGGTCGCCGACCCGGACGCCTGGGACGAGGATCTCGACCGCCTTCAGGCCGCCTGAGCGCGTTCGTCTCATGCCCAAGATCCTGTTGGTGGAAGACAATGAGCTGAACCGGGACATGCTGACCCGGCGGCTCCAGAAGCACGGCTTCGAGGTGGCGTGCGCGCTCGACGGACCCTCCGGCGTGGAGATGGCGCTCTCCGAAGCCCCCGACCTGATCCTGATGGACGTCGCCCTGGGCGCCATGGACGGATGGGAAGCCACGCAGTTGATCAAGGCCCGCGCGTCCACCGCCGCCATCCCGGTGATCGCACTCACCGCCCACGCCCTGGCCAGCGATCGCGACCGAAGCGTGGAGGTCGGCTGCGCCGACTTCGACACCAAGCCGATCGACCTTCCTCGCCTGCTCGGCAAGATCAACGCCTGCCTGAACGCCTGAACCTCATTCGTCGCCTAGTCTCCATCAGGATTGCCGAGGCCTGAACAAATGATCGTCCGTTAACTTGTTGTTAGGCTTACTCAAGTACAACTAGATTAGGGACTATTTTGCGCCGTCGGCGCAAAGGATGATTAACCCGCTCACTGTACAGCTTGCCTCCAAGCCCGAAGAACACGGGCAGGAGACACCATGCTGACCGCAGCGACCACAGCCTACACCGCGCCGGGCTCCCTCGGGGGCAGCATGCGCGACTTCCGCGTCCCCAAGGGCGCCGACCTCCTGAAGCGCATTGAAGGCTTCTACGCCTGGCAGAATGCGCGCCGCACCAGCGGTTTGTGGCCGTTCTCGCGCGCCACCGAAGGCGGCCCGCAGCACGTGACCAGCGCCCGCGACGACCGCGGCGCCAGCAACCGCGGCGTCAACTTCGCCTCGCAGGATTATCTGAGCCTGTCCAATCACCCGGCGATCAAGCAGACCGCCGTCGACACCATCACCGAATACGGCGTGCACAGCGCGGGCTCCCCCGCGCTCGTCGGCAACACCACCCACTCCATAACTTTGGAGCGTCGCATCGGAGACTTCCTCAAGATGGAGGAGGTCGTGCTCTATCCCACCGGCTTCGCCGCGGGCTTCGGCGTGATCAAGGGCCTGGTGCGCACCTCGGACCACATCGTGATGGACGCCCTGGCCCATACCTGCCTGCAGGAAGGAGCCTCGGCGGCCACCAAGAACGTCTATCTCTTCCGCCACAACCAGGTGGAGGAGTGCCGCCGCTGGCTGGCCCAGATCCGGGCCAAGGACACCGAGAACGGCATCATGGTGGTGACGGAGAGCCTGTTCTCCATGGACTCCGACACCCCGGACATCCGCGCGATGCAGGAGCTCTGCCGCGAGTTCAACGCGACCCTGATGGTCGACGTCGCCCATGACCTGGGCAACTTGGGCGAGGACGGCACGGGCTTCATCGGCGCGCAGGGCATGCTGGGCGAAGTGGACCTGGTGATGGGCTCCTTCTCCAAGACCTTCGGCTCCAACGGCGGCTTCGTCGCCTGCAAGACCCGGGCGATCAAGGAGTACCTGAAGTTCTTCTCGACCTCGAACACCTTCTCCAACGCACTGTCGCCGGTCCAGGCGGCCACGGTGGGCAAAGCCTTCGACATCATCGCCGACGAAGAGGGCAAGTCGCTCCGTCAGGCGCTGATGACCAATGTGCTGAACCTGCGGTCCAGCCTGGAAACCGCAGGCTTCGAGGTCTACGGCGACCCCTCCGCCATCGTCTGCGTCAAGGTGGGCCAGGAGAGCCTGGCCCGTCTGATCAGCCGGCGTCTTCCGGAGATGGGCCTGATCGCCAACCTGGTGGAATACCCGGCCGTGCCCAAGGGCCAGGCCCGCTTCCGCATGCAGGTGATGAGCAACCACACGCCGCAGAACATCGCGGACGCCGTGAGCATACTGCGCCAGGCCCACGACGCAGCCGCCGTGGAGCTGGCGCAGCTGAACGCACCGGCCGAGGTCGATACACGAGTCGCCGCCTAGGCATAGCCGCTGAACAAGAAAAAGGGCCGCCTCCGGAAGGGGGCGGCCCTTTCTACATCAAACGCAGCCCGCCGTAGCAGGCCTGGGGGACCCGGTTCAGGCCGCTGAGCGGCTCACGCCGCCCAGCACTCGCGGGAGCGGGGCCTCCACCCGGAAGAGGGCGCCTTCGCCTGGCCAGCCTTCAGCGCTGATGGCGCCGCCCATCTGCTCCACCAGTTCGCGGCAGATCGTAAGGCCCAGCCCGACCCCGCCAAAACGGCGCGTAGACGAACCGTCCGCCTGCTCGAAACTGTTGAAGAGACGCTGGGCTGTTTCCGGGTCGAAGCCCACGCCCGTGTCCCTCACTTCGAAGACGACCATGTCGCCGTTGACCGGCGTGCGGCTCACCCGCAGCGACACCTCACCGTGCTCGGTGAATTTCACGGCGTTGCCCAGCAGGTTGGCGAGAACCTGGCCCAAGCGATCGGGATCGACCTCAGCCTCGCCCTCCGCGTCGGGCGAAAGCTCGATGCTGAAAGCCAGCCCCGTTTGGCGGGCCTGAGCCCGCGCCGGAGCGGCCGCCCCGCGCACCAGCTCGCCCAAAGGCCGCGCTTGCGTCTCCAGCGCCACCTGTCCGGCGCTGAGCGCGACGAGGTCCAAGAGGTCGGAGAGGATGGTCTGCAGGCCGGCGGCGGAACTGTTGATCACCCCGATCATCTCCGCCTGGGTGGGCGTCAAAGGCGTGTGTGTCAGCACCTGGGCCATGCCGATCACGCCGTTCAAGGGCGTGCGCAGCTCGTGGCTCATGTTGGCCAGGAATTCGTCTTTCGACCGGGTCGCGGCCTCGGCGCGGGCGCGCGCCAGCAGGAGCCGGCCGTTGGTCTCGGTCAGCTCGCTCGTACGCTCGGCAACCCTTTGCTCCAACTCCTCGTTTGCGAGCCGGAGCGCTTCGACGGCCCGGCGGGCCTGGTCCTCGGCGGCCTTGCGCGCCACCTGGGTTTGCACCCGGGCAAGCGCGACTGCGAAATCCACCGGTTTGGTGATGTAATCGTTGGCCCCCAGAGTCAGGGCCTCGACCACGTCTTCGCTTTGGCTCCGCGCCGTGACCATGATCACCGGCAGAACGGCCGAGCTGTGCTCGTGCCGGATGCGCCGCAGCACCTCCCGGCCGTCGAGGTCGGGCATCATCACATCCAACAGGACCACATCGAACACCTGACCGGCGACGAGCTCCAGCGCGCGTTCACCGCAGTCCGCCTCGATCACCTCGTAACCGCGCCGTTCGAAACGTCGCCCCAGAACCGCGCGGTTGTCGAAGACGTCGTCGACGAGCAGGATCCGCCCGCGCACGCCGTCGGCGTGCCCCTGGTCGGCGGCCGATACCGTGGTGGTGGTGGAGGTTTCAGGCACTGATCTGTCCAGGGTACGTCAGCCGGGTTTCAAGTCCCATCATCAGGCCGCGTGGTTAACGTACCGCCAACGGAAGCAGGCCAGACTTCCTTAAGCACTCCGCTTCACTATGCGGGGCAGACCGCTCGAGGCTGCTCATGTCCCGCTCCATCCTGGCGTTTTGCGCCACCATTCTTTTTGGAGCGGTCGCGACCGCCGCCGCCGCCCAGGACGGGAGGTGGTACCTCCATCTGGGGCCGGGCCAGCTGAGCCCTGACGAGTCGGCGGAAATCGAAGCTGGCGGAGCGCCCTTCGCCGGCGCCGACGTGTCGATCGACTCCTCGATCACGGCTGCGGTGGAGATCGGCCGCTTTGTGACGCCCGAGATCGCCGTCTCGCTCACCGGCGGCCTTCCGCCTACCGAGGACGTGAACGGCGCGGGCGCCCTGGCCTTTGCGGGTAAGTTAGGCGAGCTTCAATACGGACCCGGCGCGCTTACCGCGCACTATCACTTCAACCGGCAGGGCCGGATCCAGCCCTATGTCGGCGTAGGCGTAGCGCTCATGGTTGTGTTCAAGGACGATGACGCCGCCGCGACGGACCTCGAGGTCGAAAACGCCGCCGGCCCGGCCGTCCAGCTCGGCGCCGACCTGATGTTCAACGACCGCTTCGGCGCCTTCATCGACTACAAAAAGGCCTTCTTCGACACGGAAGCGACCGGGAGGCTCGGACCCGCGCCCTTCACCGCCGACATCCAGGTCGATCCCGCCTTCCTGCACGCCGGCCTGTCCGTCCGCTTCTAGGACGCGAGCCGCCGCCTCTGACCTGACCTCGCGACGCCGGTCGCGCGGAGCTCTCGGCGAGTTTCTTGGCGCGGAGCGGAAAGCCCCACAGCATCCGGACGGGGCTTGTGATCAAAGCCGCCCGAAATCCTGTACGATAGCCCCCGCCGCGCGCGGAACCCGTGGCTTGACGCCGCTCGCCTCGGCACAAGGCGTCGAAGCGGACGCCTAGCTTGCATCAATATGCAGGCAGACGTATGCACCACCGCATGGTGATCAGAGCGGCCGTCTTGGGGGGATCGGGCTTCGCCGGTGCGGAGTTGCTGCGCCTGTGCGCCGGACATCCCGCTATTCGTCCCGTGGCCGTGTTCGGCGACAGCCAGGCCGGTCAGGCCGTCGCGGAGGCCTTGCCGCACCTAGCCAACGCCTATCCAGGTCTCAAGATCGACCGGTTCACGCCTGACCTTCTGGACGGGATCGACCTGGTATTCGCCGCCCTCCCGCACGGGCGATCCCAGACCATCGCCGGCGCCGTGCTCGACCGTGGAATACCCTTTGTCGACCTCGGCGCGGATTTCCGGCTCAAAAGCGTGGATGAATATGCAGCTTGGTACGGCGAGCCGCACGGCGCTCCCGAGCTTGTCGGCCGGTTCGCCTACGGCCTGCCCGAGATCGACCGCGCCGCCGTGCGGAACGCGCGGGCCGTGGCCGCGCCCGGCTGCTATCCCACCGCCGCCATCCTTGCGCTGAAGCCGCTGCTCGACGCCGGCCTGGTCGAGCGCCGCGGCATCGTGGTGGACGCCATGTCGGGCGTGTCCGGCGCGGGCCGGGGTTTGAAGCAGGAGACGCATTTCTGCACCGTGGACGAGTCGGTGGCCGCATACGGCCTGCTCAGCCACAGACACACGGCCGAGATGGAGCAGGCGCTGGCCGCCCAGCTCCTGTTCACGCCGCACCTCGTTCCGATGAACCGCGGGATGTTGGCCACCTGCCACGGCGTGGCCGCGGGCGGGATGGACGCGGACGCGCCGCTGGAGGCCCTCCGGGCGGCCTATGCGGACGAGCCCTTCGTTCAGGTGTCCAGCACGCCGCCCCAGACCAAGTGGACGCTGGGCTCCAACGCCGTGCACCTCACCGCTCGTTACGACGCCCGGACCGGCCGCGTGGTGGCGGTCGCCGCGCTGGACAATCTGGTGAAGGGCGCGGCGGGGCAGATGCTCCAATGCGCTAATCTGATGCTGGGCCTGCCCGAAGCGGCCGGCCTTTCCGCCTGCGGAGTCTACCCATGAGCGTTACGGCGGCCGAAGGCTTCGTCGCAGGCGGCCTGCATTGCGGCGTCAAGACCAGCCGACCCGATCTGGCTCTGCTGGTCACCGACGACGGGCGCCCGGTTCCAACCGCCGCCGTGTTCACCCGAAATCGCTTCCGCGCGCCCCCGGTCGACGCCGACGTCGAGCGCATGGCGGTCACCAGGGGCATGATCGCGGGCGTGGTGGTCAGCTCCGGCAACGCCAATGCAGGCACGGGAGAACGCGGGCGCCGCGACGCGGAGGCCATGAGCGAGGCCGCCGCCCGAGCGGTGGGCTGCGCGGCCGAGGCCATGCTGGTCTGCTCGACCGGGGTCATCGGCGAGCCGCTGCCGATCAGCAAGATCCTGACCGCCATCCCCCGGCTGGCGGGGGCGCTGTCGCGCGACGGGGGCATCCGCGCCGCCCAGGGCATACTCACCACGGACAGCCGCACCAAGGAGGTGGTCGTGGCGGACGGGGGCTTCACCGTCGGCGGCATGGCCAAGGGCTGCGGAATGATCAACCCCAACATGGCCACCATGCTGGCCTACCTCACCACCGACGCGGAGGTCGCGCCCGCCGACCTGCAGCGGATCCTGGCCGAGGCGGTGGACGACACCTTCAACACGCTGTCCGTGGACGGCGCCACCTCCACCAACGACACCGTGGTCCTGATGGCGTCCGGCCGCCGCGGGCCGGCGCCCCTGGCGGCGGTGGCCCGCGCGGTCCGCGCCGCTTGCGAGGACCTGACTTTGCAGATGGCGCGGGACGCCGAAGGCCGCACCAAGACCGTTCAGGTGCGCGTGACGGGCGCGGCCAGCGACGCCGAAGCGCGCGCGGCGGCCAAGGCCATCGTCCGCAACCAACTCATCAAATGTTCCTGGTACGGCGGCGACCCCTATTGGGGCCGGCTTCTGGGCGAGGTGGGCGCCACGGGCGTAGCCATGCAGGCCGACCGCGCGGGGGTGAGTTATGGCGGCGCCGTGGTGGCCGCGGGCGGCGTGGCCGCCCCGCACGACGCAGCCGCCGTGGCCGCCTACATGCGCGGCGAGGAGATCGAGGTGGAGGTGTCGCTGGGCGTGGGCGAGGGCGTGGGCAGGGCGGTGGGCGTGGACCTGGGCCCGGGCTACATCAAGGAAAACGCGGCCACCTCATGAACATCCAGGTTCCGCCTCCCGCAACAAAGAGTCCGGACGCCACCGCCCGCGTCCTGGTCCAGGCGCTGCCGCACATCCGCCGCTTCGCCGGCAGGACGGTGGTCGTGAAGATGGGCGGCGGCGCCATGACTGATCCCGCGTTGGACCGCTCGCTCGCTCAGGACGTGCTGTTGCTCAAGAGCGTGGGCGTGCGCGTGGTTCTGGTGCATGGCGGCGGCCCCCAGATCGACGACATGGTCACCCGCCTGGGCCTGACGCCCGAGTTCCGGGACGGCCTGCGGGTCACCGACGCGGAGACGCTGGACATCGTCCGGACCGTGCTGGTGGGCAAGATCAACCGCGAGCTGGTGGCCGCCATCAATCGCGAGGAGCCCGTCGCGATCGGCGTGGCGGGCGAGGACGGCGGCCTGCTTCGGGCCGCGCCGCGCGATGCCGCGCTGGGCTTCGTGGGCGACGTGGTGGAGGTGAACGCCTCCATCCTCCAGCTTCTGCTGGACGACGGTCTGGCCCCGGTCGTCTCCACCGTGGGCGCCGACGCCGCGGGGCAGGCCTACAACATCAACGCTGACGCCGCAGCCTCGGCCATCGCCGCCGCGCTCGGGGCCGAAAAGCTGATCTACCTTACATCCGCGCCCGGCCTGCTGGAGGACCCCGCCGACCAGGCCAGCCTGATCCAGCGGCTGTCCCTGTCTGAGCTCAGGAGGCGCATGGAGGACGGCACGGCCGGTGCGGGGATGATCCCCAAGCTGCGCGCCTGCTACGAAGCGGTCCAAGCGGGCGTGGGCGCCGCACACATTCTCGACGGCCGCCTGCCTCACTCCATCCTCATCGAGCTGCTGACGGACGCCGGGATCGGCACCATGATCACGGCGGACGGAGCGCCCCAAGAGTGAGCGACCTACTGGGCATCGCCGACCTGGACCGGCCGACGCTGGAGATGATCCTGGGTCTGTCCGCGCGCGCCGATCTTGGTCGCCCCTTGGCCGGCCAGGGCGTGGCGCTGGTGTTCCAGAAGCCCAGCGCCCGTACGCGCAATTCGATGGAGATGGCCGTGGCCGGTCTGGGCGGCCACCCGGTTTACATCACCGACGCGGAGGTGGGCCTGGGCTCCGGCCGTGAAAGCCCGGCGGACGTCGCTCGCACCCTGGCGTGTTTCCATTCTCTCATCGCCGCACGCGTGTTCCACCATGAGGTGCTGCAGCAAATGGCGGCGGCCGCGGACGCCCCCGTTCTGAACCTGCTGTCGGACCGCGCCCATCCGCTCCAGACCCTGGCCGACCTGCTCACCCTCCACGAACGCTTCGGCCGGTTGGAAGGCCTCCGGGTCGCCTATGTCGGCGATGGCGACAACAACGTCGCCCGCTCGCTGGCCGCCGGATGCGTCCGCCTGGGCGCACACCTCGCGATCGCCGCACCGGTGGGCAGCCATCTGTCGGCTGCGGACTTGGCCGAGTTGAACAGCCACGCCGGCTGTGTGACGCAGACCGTCGACCCTGCGGAAGCGGTCGCGGGCGCCCAGGCCGTTTACACCGACACCTGGATCTCCATGGGCCAGGAGGGTGAAGCGCAGTCCCGCCGTGCGATCTTCGAAGGCTATCAAGTCGACCCAGCCCTGATGGCTCGCGCCGCCCCGCAGGCCGTCTTCCTTCACTGCCTCCCCGCCCACCGCGGCGAGGAGGTGGCGCCGGAGGTGCTCGACGGTCCTCAAAGCCTCGTCTGGACCCAGGCCCGCAACCGCATGCGCAGCGCCCGCGGCGCGCTCGCCTGGATGCTCGGAGTTCCGGCATGAGCGACCTCCCCTCGGCCCGCACCCGACGCCAGCGCCTGTTGGCCGAGCTGATCCGCACCGAGACGATCGGCAGCCAGGACCAACTCGTGGAGCGGCTGGCCGCCGCCGGCTTGGCCGTGACCCAGGCCACCATCTCACGCGACCTGGAAGAGCTGGGCGCCGTCAAGGTCCGCCGCGGCGGCGTGCAGGCCTACGCCCTGCCCGAAGGCATCGGCGGCCGTGACTGGTCGACCGAACGGCTGAAACGCGTTCTCCAGGAATGGCTGGTCTCGGCTGAAGCCGCCGGCCCGCTGGTGGTGGTGCGCACCCCGCCCGGCTCCGCCCATCTGGTGGGCGTGGCGCTGGACGCCGCCGCCTTGCCGGCGGTGGCGGGCGCTGTGGCGGGCGACGACACCCTCTTCCTGGCCGTCCGCGAGGGCGCCGCCGCCGCAACCGTCGCCGCCGACCTCCGCGCCCTTGCGGGTGTGAGATGAGCGCCCGCTCCTTCCATCTCCGCCCAGAGGATCTGGTGTTGGAGAGCGCCCGATGAGCTCCCAACCCCTGTGGCACGGCCGCTTCGAGGCCGGCCCTTCCCCAGAGCTGACGGCGTTCAGCGAGAGCCTCAGCTTCGACCGCCGCCTCTGGGCCGATGACATCGCCGGCTCGCGCGCCCACGTCGCCGGACTGGAGTCCGCCGGCCTGTTGAGCACGGCCGACGCGGACGCCCTCCGGGCCGCCCTTGACACCGTTCACGCCGAGTTCGCGGCCGGCGCCTTCCTGTTCGCTCCCACCGACGAGGACATCCACACCGCCGTCGAACGCCGTGTCACCGAGCTCGCGGGAGACGCCGGCGCCCGCATCCACACCGGGCGCAGCCGCAACGACCAAGTCGCCACCGACCTCCGCCTCTTCGTCCGCCGGGAGCTTCGCTCGATCGGAGGGGCCACGCTGGAGCTCGCCGCCGTGCTGCTGGACCGTGCGGAGCCGGAGATCGAGACGCCCCTGCCCGGCTTCACCCACCTCCAAGCCGCCCAACCCGTCTCGCTGGCCCACCACCTCATGGCGCACGCGCACGGGCTGCTCCGAGACCTCGACCGCCTCTCCGACGCGCTCCGCCGGGCCGACGTGAGCCCGCTGGGCGCCGGCGCCCTGGGCGGCTCCACCCTCCCGCTTCGCCCCGAGGTCACGGCCGACGCCCTTGGATTCGCCGCGATCTTCTCCAACAGCATGGACGCGGTGTCGGATCGGGATTTCGTGGCCGACGCCCTCTACGCCCTGGCCATGCTGGGCGTCCGTCTGTCCAAGATGGGCGAAGAGGTGGTGCTCTGGACGTCCGACGGCTTTGGCTGGGCCCGGCTGGACGAGAGCTGGTCCACCGGCTCCTCCATGCTGCCACAGAAGAAGAACCCCGACATCGCCGAGCTCGCCCGCGGCAAGTCCGGCCGCCTGCTCGGCGCCCTGTCCGGCTTTCTGGCCACCCTGAAAGGCCTGCCGCTCGCCTACAACCGCGACCTGCAGGAAGACAAGGAGCCCCTGTTTGACAGCCTGGACCAGGTCGCCCGCGCCCTGCCCGCGGTCGCCGGCCTTTACCGCACCCTCCAATGGGATCGCGCGCGCATGAGCGCCGCCGCCGACAACCCCTATCTGCTGGCCATTGACGTGGCTGAAGCTCTGGTCCTGCGCGGCGAGCCCTTCCGCCGCGCCCACGCCCGGGTCGCCGCCCTGGTCCGTCAGTCGCTGGAGAGCGGCGCCGATTTCCCCGCACTGTGCCGTGACCACCTGGACGTGCAGCTCGATCCAGGCGCGCCGGCGGCGCTCCTCCGTCGGCGCTCGCCCGGCGGGGCCGGCCCCCTCGCCGTCCAAGCCCAGACCCAAGCCTTGCGCGCCCGGCTAGAAGCCGAACGCGCCCGCCTCAAGGACTAACCCGATGTCAAACCCACCCAAGGTCGTCCTGGCCTACTCCGGCGGTCTGGACACCTCCATCATCCTCAAATGGCTGCAGACCGAGCGCGGTGCGGAGGTCGTCACCTTCACCGCCGACCTGGGCCAGGGCGAGGAGCTCGGCCCCGCGCGCGACAAGGCGATCCTGCTGGGCATCCGGCCCGAGAACATCTTCATCGAGGATCTGCGGGAGACCTTCGTCCGCGACTTCGTCTTCCCCATGTTCCGAGCCAACACCCTCTATGAGGGGCAGTACCTGCTGGGCACCTCCATCGCCCGCCCCCTGATCGCGCAGCGCCAGATCGAGATCGCCCGCCAGGTCGGCGCCACCGCCGTCGCCCACGGAGCGACGGGCAAGGGCAACGACCAGGTCCGTTTCGAGCTCGGCTATTATGCGCTGGAGCCCGACATCGAGGTGATCGCCCCCTGGCGCGAATGGGAGTTCAAATCCCGCGAATCCCTGCTCCGCTTCGCCGAGCTCCACCAGATTCCCATCGCCAAGGACAAGCGGGGCGAGGCCCCCTTCTCCGTGGACGCCAACCTCCTGCACTCCTCCTCGGAGGGGAAGGTTCTGGAGGACGTTTCCGAACCCGCGCCCGAGTTCGTGCACGGCCGCACCGTTTCGCCCGAACACGCGCCCGACACCCCCACCGTGATCACCATCGACTTCGCCCGCGGCGACCCCACCGCCATCGACGGCATCCCGCTCTCTCCCGCCGCCCTGCTGACCAGGCTGAACGGGCTCGGCCACGACAACGGCATCGGTCGCCTTGACCTGGTGGAGAACCGCTTCGTCGGCATGAAGAGCCGCGGCGTCTATGAAACTCCCGGCGGCACGATCCTGCTGGCAGCCCGCCGCGGCATGGAGAGCATCACGCTGGATCGGGGCGCCGCCCATCTCAAGGACGAGCTGATGCCGCGCTACGCCAGCATCATCTACAATGGCTTCTGGTTCAGTCCCGAACGCGAGATGCTGCAAGCGGCCATCGACCAGAGCCAAGCCAACGTCACCGGCCGCGTCACCCTCAAGCTCTACAAGGGCATGGCCAGCGTGATCGGCCGCGAGTCCCCCTTCAGCCTTTACGACAAGGAGCTCGTCACCTTCGAGGAAGGCAGCGCCTACGACCAGCGCGACGCAGCCGGCTTCATCAAGCTCAACGCGCTGCGCCTCCGCGTCGCCGCCAAACGTGACCAACGCCTGGCCGGAAACGCTCCCGACCTCCCCGTCAGTGACGAGGTCGGAGGCGACGTCAGCGTCCTGGATCCGCTCTGAGCCGCGGCGTCGCGGCGCCGGTTGAAAGAAACAAGAGCTTGGCGCACTAGGTGGTCATCCCCAGGGGGAGTTCCGCCGTGCTTTACCGCTCCGCCGTGGTTTGCACCTTGCTCCTGATGGCGGCATGCGGCGGAAGCGGCGGCGGCGGCGAGTCCGCCCCTCCCCAGACGCCCGCCCCGGCGCCGCCCGCGCCGCTACCGCCCCCGCCGCCGGCGCCGCCAGCGCGAGCTCCCGCCGAAACCCGTCCTCCCAACGGCGTGGGGCAGCAGCCCGCCTTTCCCAACCAAACACGCGCGCCCCAGCCGAACGCCAGTCATGCCTATCAGATCGAGACGGTCGCGACCGGGCTCCAGCAGCCCTGGGGTCTGGAGTTCCTGCCGGACGGCCGCATTCTGGTCAGCGAGCGGCCCGGCCGGCTCCGCTCCGTCAGCGCCGACGGCCTCCTGTCGCCTCCCATCGCCGGCCTGCCGCCCGTGGCCGCGACCGGTCAAGGCGGGCTGCTCGACGTGGCGCTCGCGCCCGACTTCGCGGCCAGCCGTCGCGTTTTTTGGGCCTACGCCGAGGCTCGGGGCGGAGACGCAACAGCCCTAGCAGTCGCCGGCGGCACGCTCAGCCCGGACGGCGCGGCCCTCTCCGACGTCCGGGTGATCTTCCGCCAGGAGCCGGCCTTTGTTTCCGGCCTGCACTTCGGCTCCAGGCTCGTGTTCGACCGGGGCGGCCGGATGTTCATCACCACCGGCGACCGCGGCCAGGGGGCGCCGGCGCAGGACACCGCCAACCACATCGGCAAGGTGATCCGCATCAACGCCGACGGGTCCGTTCCCGCCGACAATCCCTTCGTGGGCCTGAACAGCACCCGACCGGAGATCTGGTCCTCCGGCCACCGAAACATCCAGGGCGCGGTGCTGCATCCGGACACCGGTCGGCTGTGGACTGTGGAGCACGGGCCTCAGGGCGGAGACGAGTTGAATCAGCCCGAACCCGGCCGCAACTACGGTTGGCCTCTGATCACCTACGGGGTCAACTACGACGGCAAAGCCATCGGTGAAGCTACGGCCCGGGCCGGTCTGGAGCAGCCCGTCTACTACTGGGACCCGGTGATCGCGCCGGGCGGGATGGACTTCTACCTGGGCGGGCTGTTCCCCGAATGGCGCGGCAGCCTGTTCATCGCCGGGCTGCAGCAGGGCGGCGTCGTGCGCCTCACCTTCAACGCCGACCGGGTCCGGACCGAGGAGCGGCTGGCGCTCGGCGTCCGCATCCGCGACGTCAAGAGCGGCCCCGACGGCCGCCTTTACCTCCTGGACGAATCCGCCGGCCGCATCCTCCGCCTAACCCCGCCCTGACGCGGCGCCCTCCGGCAAGGCCCCGGCCTCCGCGTCAGCCCGCCAGCCCTTGCGCCAGGCGCAGACCGGCCGGCAGCATCAGCACGCCGATCAGGCAGGGGAAGATGAACAGGATCAGGGGCAGGGTCAGCTTGGCCGGCAGGGCCAGCGCCTTTTCCTCGGCCCGCAGCATGCGTTTGCTGCGCATGTCGTCGGCGTAGACGGCCAGGGTCTCGCCCAGGCTGGTGCCCATCTCCTCCGCCTGGCGCAGCATGGTGGCCAGGCCCCGCGCCTCGTCGATCCCCAGACGGTCGGCCAGGGCGGCCCAGGCCTCCTTGCGCGAGCGGCCCGCGCGCAGCTCGCGCGTGAGCAGGATCAGGTGCTCGGCCAGGTTCGGATAGCGGCGCGTCATCTCCTCGGCCACCCGGCTCACGGCGGCGTCGAGGCTGAGGCCGGCCTCGACGGAGGCCACCATCAGGTCCAGCATGTCCGGAAAGCCTTCGCGGTACTCGTCCTGCCTCTTGGTGCGCCGCATCTTGAGGACTTGGTCGGGGCCCATCACCGCCGCCAGGCTGAAAGCGCCCGCCGCCAGGGTCGCGTCCATGCCGCCGCTCTCGAGCAGCATGGGCAGGGAGATGATCATGATGGCCGCCGCGACCACCAGGCAGGCCAGCTTGGCGCCCAGGAAAATCGGCACGGCCTCACGGCTCGCGAACCCCGCCTGCATCAGCTTGAAGCGCAGGGCCGAGACCTGATTGGGATCGCGCAGTATGGCGCCGTCGCCCAGCCGCTTGACGCCGTTCAGCAGGGTCACAAGGGGGGCGGGCGGCCGGGCCTCTCGCGCCTTGATCTCGGCCGGCGTGTCGCCGGACAGCCGGGCGCGCATACGGGCGCCGCGGCGGCCCTGGACCACCGCGGACCAGCCCGCGCCCACCACCGCGCCTCCGATCAGGAGGGCGGCGGTGGCCGTCAGGCCCGTCTGGATGAGCGCAGGGTTCATGCCGGCCTCAGATCTTGAAATTGACCATGCGCTGCATGACCAGGATGCCCAGGACCATCCACACGCCCAGGCCCGCCAGGCCCACATGGATGGTGCGTTCGTGGATGACCTCGCCGTAGAAGTCGGGCTTGAGCACCTGCAGCATCAGGCCCACGGCGAAGGGCGCGGCCGTGAGGATCATGGCCGAGACGCGCGCTTCCGAGGAGGCGGCCTTGATCTTGAGCCGCATCTTGGTGCGTTCACGCACGGTGCGGGCGTTCATTTTCAGCAGGCCCACCAGATTGCCGCCTGAGCGCTCCTGCAGGCGCACGGTGGCGGCGAACAGGTCCACATCCACCTGTTTGCAGCGATCGGCCATGCGCCCGATGGCCTGCTCCAGGGTGGAGCCGAAGGCGATCTCGTCCGCAGCCATGCCGAACTCGGAGCCGATGGGATCAGCCATCTCGCGGCCCACCAGGGCGATCGCGGTGGGCACGGGGTGCCCCGCCTCCAGCGAACGCACCACCACTTCCAGGGCGTTGGGCAGCTGGGTCACCAGCTTGGCCTCGCGCTGCCCGCCCACGAATTTGAGGAACAGGATGGGGACTGCGGTTGAGCCCAGCACGGCTCCGGCCACGGCGCCCCAGGGATTGCGGGTGACGGCAAAGCCCAGCACGGCCGCGCCCAAGGCCATGCCGGCCACCGTCAGCGTCCAACGGCGCGGGTGGTAGACCAGTCCCGACCGCACCACCAATTGGGCCAGCCAGGGCCATTTCAGCCGGCTGGAGCCGTCGGCGGCCAGCCCACGTTCCTTGCGCAGCTCCACCACCATGTCGGCCAGGGAGGCCAGCCGGTCCACAACCTTGAGCCGGTGGTTGACCTTGCGCTTGGCCACCCCCACCCGCATCAGCCCCCACAGCCCCTGGGCCAGGGTGAAGATGGCCGCAAAGACCAGGACGAAAAAAGCGGCGGAGGCGTCCATCAGCCTAGCGCCCGGCTCGGGTCGAAATGGGTGGTGTCGTACTGGATTCCGCGACGGTTCATCTCGTCCAGGCAGCGGGGCCTGAGGCCGGTGGCCCTGTGTTCGCCGCGCACCTTGCCGTCCGCATCCGTCGACAGCCGATGGTACAGGAAGATGTCCTGCATCTGGACGACATTGCCTTCCATCCCGGTGATCTCGGTGATGTGAGTGACCTTCCGCGTGCCGTCCGACTGACGCATCACCTGGACGATCATGCCCACGGCCGAGGCGATCTGGCCCCGCACCGCCTCATTGCTCAGCCGCATGCCGCCCATGGCGACCATCTGCTCCAGGCGGGTGATGGCCTCACGCGGGTTGTTGGCGTGGATGGTGGCCATGGAGCCCTCGTGGCCCGTGTTCATGGCCTGCAGCATGTCAAAGGCCTCCTCGCCCCGGACCTCGCCCAGGATCACGCGATCCGGACGCATCCGCAGAGCGTTCTTGACCAGCTCGCGCTGGCGGATCTCGCCCTTGCCTTCCAGGTTGGGGGGGCGGGTCTCCATGCGGATGACGTGCGGCTGCTGCAGCTGCAGCTCCGCGGCGTCCTCGATGGTGATCATCCGCTCCTTGTGGCTGATGGCCGCCGAAAGCGCGTTCAGCATGGTCGTCTTGCCCGAGCCGGTTCCACCGCTGATCACCGTGGAGACCCGGGACTTGATGGCCCCGTGCAGGAATTCCGCGGCGCAGGCCGGCAAGGCCCCGAACTCGACCAGGCGCTCCAGGTCGAACTTCTTCTTGGCGAACTTGCGGATGGACACGGCGGCGCCGTCCAGGGTGATGGGCCCGATCGCGGCGTTCACCCGGCTGCCGTCCGCCAAGCGGGCGTCCACCATGGGCGAGCTCTCGTCGATCCGACGGCCCACGCCCGCGGCGATGCGGTTCACGATCCGCAGGAGGTGGTCGTTGTCGCGAAAGCGGACGGGCGCGATCTCCAGCTCGCCGCGTCGCTCGATGTAGATCTGGAACGGCCCGTTGATCAGGATGTCGCTGATGCTGTCGTCCTTGAGCAGCGGCTCGATCGGGCCCAACCCAACCATCTCGTCGAAGATGCTGTCGCCCAGCTCCTCCAGCTCGGCGGTGTTGAAGGGCAGCCGCTCCGCGCGGACGAAGTCGCCGACCAACTGCCGGACGTGCGAACGCATGTCGCCGCGCTCGAGCTTCTCGAGCTTGGCCAGGTCCAGCTCGTCGATCAGCTTGGAGTGCAGCCGCAGCTTGACGTCCAACTGATCGTTGGAGGGCGCGGGCGGCGGCGGAGGCGGCTCGGGGGCCAGCACCAGCTTGGGCGCTTCCGGCGGAGGCGGGAGGGCGGCGTCGGCCGGCGCGGGCGCCGCGCGACGTAGGCTGAAGCGGCTCATGCGGCGCCCCGGCGGGCGTCCTGCCCGTGATCGGTCGCCCCCACAAGGCGGTCCACCAGGCGTTTGACGTCCTGCACGATTTTCGACTTGGGCCGGTGCTGGCTGATGGAGCCGCCCAGGTTCACGGACGCCGCCGCCGCCTCCCAATCGGAGGTGATCCCGCCCGCAGCCTTGCGCTGCAGCGCCTTTTCGGCCTCCACCAGGGAGGGCACGGGGCCGAACACCCGGCTGGCCAGCCGGTTCACCACCAGTCTCGCCTGCTTGCCGGCGTCGAGGTCCGCTTCGATCTCGTTCACCAGCGCGCGCGCGGCCAGCAGGGCCGGCACGGTCAGCTCGGAAACCACGCAGACCTCGTCGGAGCCGGCCAGCACATCAAGCGTCCAGGGCTGGCGGATACGCGGCAGGTCCACCACCACGGCGCCATAGACTTGGCAGGCGACTTCGAGCAGGCGCAGCACCGCTTCCGGCGTGATCTGGGTGAAGGCGTTGGGATTGCGCGGCGCAGCCAGCAGGTCGAAGCCGGCCGACGTCTGCACCGCAAAGGCGCTCAAGACGGCGGCGTCGATCCGCTCGGGCGTTGCGGACGACGAGGCGAGATGCATGAGGGGCGTGGCGCCCAGAAACGCCGAGGCCGCACCGTCGGCCAGGTTCAGGTCCACCAGGCACACCCGACGCCCGTCCTTCTGGAGTCCGCTCAGGGCGTCGGCGATCTCGATGGCCAAGGTGGTGGCTCCAGCCCCACCCGCAGCGCTGACCACGCTCCAGCAGCGCGAGGACTGCCCGCCCGAAGGCGGAGCGGCGGTCATGAGCCGGGCGGCGATCCGCGCCAGGGCGTCCGGCGCGAAAGGCGCCTCCAGCACGTCCGACCGCTCCAGCCGCAGCAGGGCCCGCACCAGATTGGTGGGCAGATGCCCGCCGGCGAGCACGGTGGGCGGCGGCGGCGACAAGCGGCTCAGCGCTTCAATGGCTTGCACCAGGAGATCGGGCGCGGTGGCGTCCGCATCGATCAGCACGAGGTCGGGGCTCCGATCCCCCCGGCCCGCTTCAAGCAACACCTCGGGGGCGACGATCTGCATGGCCGCGCCAGGCAGGGCCTCGCGTGCGGTGGGCGCCAGGCGCTCACCCACGACGCACACGCGGCGACCGGTCATCACGGGATTGGACATTGCGGCTTTACGGCCTCACTCGGGCGGACAGAGAGCGGCTGCGGAAGCCGCGGTCCGGACACTCTGCACGGCCAGATGTTTCGGTTTCGCTTACGCTGTTCGCGGCCTTGTCATCCCCCTGACGAGCGGAGATCCTCGGCCAGCACGGTGGTCTCCACCGGGGGAAGAGTGGCGAAGGCGCCCGGAGCCAGGCGGCCCAGCATGGCCGAGCCGGACGGCGCGCCCGTCACCCGGACGCTGATCAGGGGCCTGAGCGCGCCCGCCACCCCGGCCGTATCGGCCCCGGACTCCTGGTACCGGATCGTGACATGCGACCGCTCCAGGACGGAGAAGGCGTCGCACATGCCCACCCGTTCCGGTCCCGCCGCGTCGCCGCACGCGCCCGAGTTCGGGCCGTAGAAGATGCGTGCAAAGGCCGCCACGCTGTAGATTCCACCCGTGCAGCTCTGCCCGGAGCCGGTGCAAAGGCGCTCGTAGTCTCCCGCCGGCTCGCCGGACTGAACGCCCGTTTCCAGTCCCGTCATACTGGACAGGTCAGAGGACACCGGATCGGACACGGCCGCGATCCGCGCGCCCACCCGGGCCGCCTCCACCGCCTGGTTCCAACGGAACAGGTACACGCCCAGGTCGAAGACCCCGATGATGCCGGTGAACAGGAAAGGCGCCACGATGGCCGTTTCTATGGCCGCGGCGCCTCGGCGGTCCCGCAGGGCGGCGAGCATGCGCTTCATCCGCCGGTCCAGCGTTCTTCATGCGCCACATGCACCCGAACAGGTCCGACGCCGACCAGCCCGAGCATGCCGAAGCCCTGATACGGCCGGTCGCTCTCCAGACGGACCACCCGGACCTGGTCGCCTCCTGCATAGGCGCCGCCGCTGTTGTCGAGCAGGCGGTAGCTGACCGACACCTCGCCCGGCGTCCAGCCCTTGACCCGAGCTGCGCCACCGCTGGCCGTCTGGCCCGTCACCGCCAGATTGCGAGCCTTGTCCTCGGACGTGGCCACATCCCGCGAGCGGGCCAGATAGTGGGTCGCGGCGGCCAGGCCGCTCTTCATCCGATGTCTTTCGGCAAGCAGCCAGCCCGCGTCCGCCGCCGCAAAGCCCAGGAACAGCAGAACGGGCAGAGCGAACGCGGTCTCGATGCCGGCCGAACCCCGGCGACAGTGCGCGAATGTCGTCACGGACCGGCTCAACGGCGCACGTCCACCTGGTCGCGGGCCTGGCGGTCGACGCCCCCGCGCAGTCCACCGATCAGCTCGCCCCAGATCGCGTCGTTCTCGCCGCTGCCCATGGGCTCGGTGAGAAACACCTTCGCGAAAGCGGCCACCGGAACGGAGCTCGCGGACAGGTTCTCGTCCTGGCAGTTCAAGACGGCCACGGGAAGAACGCGCCGGTCGGCGTCCGACCGCGGCGGCACGCCTCCCGCCTTGACGATCTCCCAGCGATAAACCTGGTAACGGCTTGGCGTGCTCGGACTGACCGTGCCCGCCGCATAGTTGAAATAGAAGATTGTCCCGCCGATCTCCGCCGAGGCCGGCGAGCCGTGACGGGTGCGCATATGCTCCACCACGTTCCAGCGGCCGTCGCCCACGCGGGCGCAGGTCGCGCTCGCAAAGCAGTTGTCCCGGGGATAGCTGGTCACATTGCTGGCCGCCGGATAGGTGGCGGCCTGCTTCTTGTAACTGCCCTGGTAGTCGCCGAACCGGGTGTTCAAACCTTCGGATACGGAGGAGATGACGCCCGTGCGCAGCGTCACGCCGGAAACGGCGTAGCAGGCGGCGGGGGACACCTCGGCGAAGTAGTCCTTCATCTCGTTGGCCCCCTTTCCGCCGACGGGCGGTTCGAGATAGCCGAACTGGCCTGGGGCGTAGGCGCCAGATCCACCCTTGCCGCGCAGCTGGAGCTGCCGGCCGCGGAAGCTCGGGTCGTTGAGCGCGCGCTCGAGCTCCCAGCTCTCGTCGTCTTCGACGGGGTTGCAGATGAACACCGGGGCCGCGCCGCACATCTGCGCCATGCGGCCGCCCACCGCCTTGGCGCTGAGCGAGACCGACACGATGCCGGCCGCGAGCCGGGGGGGGAACAGGGTGCTGATCGTCTCGGGCCTGACGGTCACCTCCAGATAGCGGGCCTCGCGCGGGTCCGCGGTCACATAGTCCGCGGTCACCGGATCGGCGTCGCTGACCGGCAGGGACGACAGATAGCGCGCCGACTGGACCTGAACCGCTCCCGCCGGGGTGTTGGCGAACCGCTTATCGTTGGACACGAGGGTGTTCATGGCGCGGCCCGCACGCTGGATGGCGTCGCTGCGCCCGTCCAGCTCCACCGCCCCGGCGCGCGCCATGGCGTCGGCCGCACCCTGCAGCTCGGCCTCGAGATTGTAGATCCGCGCCACGTCCACGGAGAGCGCGCAAAGCGCGGCCAGGGCCGGAGCCGCCAGGGCCAGCCAGACGATCACCCCGCCTTCGCGCGCGCTTGCGAAGCGGTTGAGCCGGCTCAGGCTGGGGCGTCGGCCCATGTCAACGCGCCCCGCCCGTCGTGGGCGCCAGACGCTTGTCCAGCGCGCGGCCCTTCAGGAAGATGGCGGCCTGGCTCGGGTCGACCGTGGACGCGAGCGGATCGCGCAAGCCCCCAGTCGGGGAGTCGGTGGGCGCCACCACGCGAGGCGTCACGACGATGACCAGCTCCGTCTCGGCCCGACGCCAGCGGGCCGAGCGGAACAAGGCTCCCAGCACCGGGATGTCGCCCAGGAAGGGGAGCTGCCGAACGGCGTTCGAATACTCCTGCTGGAACAGGCCCGCGACGGCGAAACTCTGACCTTCGCGCAACTCCACCGTGGTGGTGGCCCGCCGTACCGACAGCCCAGGGATCTCCACGCCCTGAATACGGACGCCCTGACGGCTGTCGAGTTGGCTGACCTCCGGCGCGACCTTGAGGCGGATCAACCCGCCTTCGCTCACCAGCGGCGTGAACTCGAGCTTGACCCCGAACGGCTTGAACTCGATCCCCAGGTCGCGGGCGCCGTCCTCGCCGCGGGTCACCGCAACCGGGACGGGGAATTCGCCGCCGGCCAGGAAGCTCGCGGGCTCGCCCGACAAGGCCGTGAGGTTCGGGCGCGCGAGCGTCCGCAGCACGCCCTTCTCCTCCAGCGCGCTGATCAGGACGTCGATGTTGGTCGTTCCGGAGTTGGTGGCGATCGAGGCTACGCTTTGGGGGGTGCCGCTCAGAACGCCTGCGCCCGAGGCGAAGATGAAGCCGGACAGGTTCGCCAGCTGAACATCGATGCCGAGCTCCTTGAGCGAGTTGCGCGAGGCCTCGATGACCCGCACCTCCAGCATGACCTGCTCGGAGCCGCGCACGGCCAGCGCGGCCGTGATGTCGGCCGCGGGTACATAGCGCTCGGCGATGCTGCGCACCCGCGCCGCCTGGCTCGCGGTGGCGACCGAGCCGGACAGGAGGACGCCCTTGCCGACGCTGCGAACCGCCACCTTCTCCCCTGGAAGGGCGGCGGCGATGTCCGCCTCGATGGCGGAGCTGTCATGGCCCACCACCACGTCGATGACCTCCACGAGATCACGCCCGCGGTTGTAAACCAGGATGTTGGTGCCCCCGAGCGCCTTGCCGCGCACGTAGAAGCTCTGGTCGGTGGTGGCCACGATCTGTGCGATCTCGGGCTGCGCCACCACCACTTCGCCCACCGGCCCGTCCAGGCGAAAGGCGGCGGACTTGTTGACGGGCACCGCAACCGTGCGGCTTACCCCGCCGTAGGCGGGCGCTCCCGTCTGCGCGAACGCCGTCCCGGCCCCAATGGCCGGGAGCAGCAGCGCGACGGCCAGCAAGCCGGCCAGGAGTCCAGGCCGCTTCAAGCGCCCCACTCCGAAGCCACCACCACCTCATGGGCCGTCTCTCCGTGGACCACCACGATGGACGAGCCGTTGCGGGCGACCGGCCGGGCCGGGGCGCGCGGGCGGGGTTGGCGCGGCGCCGGCGCGGGCGCCGCAAGGGGCTGCAGAACGGGCGGCGGGGGGGGAGGCGGCGGGACCACCGCCGCGGGGGCCAGATTGGCCGTCCGCACGCTGGCGCCCACCGCGCCCAGGTCCTGCGCCACCACGGGTTGGACGGCCGCCGTTTCGCTGGCGCCGTTGCGGCGTAGCGCCAGCGATAGTTGTCCGAGGCTCGCGGCCACCGAGAGCTTCTGGGCGTCCTCGACGCTGACTTCCACCGTAGCCGTCTTGGGCTCCGCCGGTGTGTTGGAGGTGGGATCGGCGTTCAGGTCCACACCCAGCAGGCGGACATTCTGCACCACCACGTCCGACACCAAACGGGCTTGGCCGCTGTCGCCGCTGAGATCGCGCGTTAGCAGCACGTCGACGCGATCGCCCGGCAGGCCGTGCCCGCCCACGCCGGTCACGTCCGAAACGCGCAGCGCATAGGCCCTCATGCCCGGCGCGATCATGGCCGCCACGGAGGCGCGCGCGCCCGGCCCGCTGATCTTGAAAGGCAGCACGGCTTCCCGCGCGCCCACCGGGGTCAGCACCACGGGAGCGCCCCCGTCCACGGACAGGACTTGCGCCACCGTGGCGAAGGCCCCCTCCGGCACGGCGCTTGCAGGCAGGCGGGAGATCGTCAGGTGCTTAGCTTCCAGCCGCGTGCCGTAGGGCAGGGCCTCGGCGGCGACCACCACCGGGGTGTCGGCCGCCGGCCGGGACACGGCCGCAGGCCCGGCCCCGTCCACGGTGGACGGCAGCCACACACGGGCGACGAACAGGGCGCCCACCCCGAGCAGGGCGGACGCCCCCAGGCTGATCATGGTCGCCACGCGCATGGCGGTCTGCTCCAGGAACTCGCGAGTCCGCTCACCCGGCGGACGCCGGGCGCGGAACTCCAGCCGCCATCACGTCACGAGCGGCTTGCCGAAGCGTTAACACCGGCCCAAGCGACGCCGGCCATGCTTGACAAGACCGCCCCGGAACGGAACGAACGCCCGCCCTCGTCCCCGGAGCCTCGAATGCCCAACGCCGTGCTGCAAGAGATGCAGGACGCCGCCCGTCGCAAGGACCGCGAGGCGGTGGAGGCGGCCCTGGTCCGCTTGCCCGCCGAAGGGGAGCTCGACAGCTTCGAGCAATTGGTCGCCGCCATCGAGGTCAAGGAGGCGGGCTTTCGCGGCAAGGCCATCCGCGCCTTTCACGAGCTCCTGCGCCGCGACCCCACCTATGCGGTCGGCCACTACGAACTGGGCGTGGCCCACCGCTGGAACGGCCAGCGCCAGGAGGCCATCTTGGCGGTCAAGCACGCCGTGCGCTTCGCACCGGACGAGTTCCGCTACCGCGCGCTGTTCGCCCACCTCCTCTACGCCGAGGGGGCCTATCCGGAAGCCGAAGCCCAAGCCGCTCTTCTGACGCCGGGTAATCCCGAGGAGCTCGAACACGTCCAGGTGCTGCGCGAGTTCGGTCTTTATCTGCGCGAGCAGCCGCAAGGCCGGGCGCTGCAGCACGTCCAGCAGGTCCGCGACACCTATTACTGGATGAGCACGGAGGAGGTCGCCGCGGCCATCAACAAGGCGATTGACGAGCGGCGCGGCTTTTCCTTGATCCGCATGGGCGACGGCGAGGGCGCGTTCACCAAGGTCGACCCCGCCGACGAGGCCCGCTACGCCGCCCTCTACGCCTGGATGCGCCGCGATTGGGAGAAGGCGTTGTTCGGCCAGAACTTCAACGCACGCGGCACCGGCTACGCCTCGCTGGTCGACACCCTGCTGGACGTCTCGCTGGAGCAGGACATCGTGGGCGTCCCCTACGCCTCATGGGTGGACCATGAATATGCGATCAGCAGCCTTCGCGGCGTACCCTGCGTGTTGAACGTCCACCGCGCCTATCTGGCGGCCGCGGAGCGCGGCCAGCGCCGCCCTGCCGTCTGCGACCAGCGCATCCACGTCGAGCTGCACCACCGTGGCTTCGTCGAGCCCATCCTTCGCCGTGCAGGCAGCGTGGGCGTGATCTCCTGCCATTCGCAGCTGCCCGCCAAGATGAAGGAGGCCTTCGGTCTGGCCGAGGTGGAGCTCTTCAAGATCCCCGGTGAAAAATACACGGAGGGGATGCGCGATCAGGAGCAGATGAGCGGCGAACACTTTCCCTTTGTCTTTTGGGATATCGTCCGCCGCCTGTCCGTGCCGCACGATGGGCGCGTCTTCATGATCGCCGCGGGCACCCTTGCCAAGTTCTACGCCGACGTGATCCGCCGGCACGGCGGCATCGCGCTTGACTTGGGCTCGCTGGTGGACGGCTGGCTGAACATCTCCAGCCGCCCTGGTTACGACGCCAGCATGAAGCTCTAGGCCGCCTCCACGCCCACGCCGATCGGGCAGCTCACGCCCGTGCCGCCGATCCCGCAATAACCGCCGGGGTTCTTGGCCAGATACTGCTGGTGGTAGTTCTCGGCGAAGAAGAACTCGCCCACCGGCTTGATCTCGGTCGTCACCGGCCCGTAACCCCGCCCCTTGAGCGCCTGTTCATAGGCCGCCTTGGTGCGCAGCGCCGCCTCCATCTGCCTGTCGTCATAGGTGTAGATAGCCGAGCGGTACTGCGTGCCGCGGTCATTGCCCTGGCGCATGCCTTGGGTGGGATCGTGCCCCTCCCAGAACGCCTTCAGCAGCTCCTCATAGGAGACCTGCTCGGGATCGAACACCACCAGCACGGCCTCTGCATGGCCCGTCCGGCCGGAACAGACCTCCTCATAGGTCGGATTGGGCGTGATGCCGCCGGCGTTGCCCACGGCCGTCACCCACACGCCCGGGATGTTCCAGAAGACGCGCTCCACCCCCCAGTAGCAGCCCATGGCGAACTGCGCCTGCTCTAGGCCTTGCGGATAAGGCCCCTTCAGCGGACGGCCGTTGACGAAGTGCGTCTCGGCCGTGCGGATCGGTTCCGGCCGCCCGGGCAGCGCGTCGGCGGCTGTGGGCAGGGTGTCGGGCTTGCGGCTGAAGATCATGAGTCAGGTCTCCTGTTCGGCTGATATGGGCGCTCCTGCGTTCAGGCCAACGGCGCGGAGCGGGAGCAACGGTTCACCCGGGCTTCGCGGCGCTATATGGAAGGCTCAGACCAGGATCCGCCTCATGCCGCTCGACACCGGGCTTCCTCCCGCCAAGACCTATCGCTGGGACGACCCCCTCGACCTGGAGGGTCGCCTCACCGAGGAGGAGCGCGCCGTTTCCGAGGCCGCCCGCCAGTACGCGCGCGAGAAACTTCTGCCCCGTGTGGTCTCCGCCTTTGCGGAGGAGCGGTTCGACCGCGAGATCATGACCGAAATGGGCGAACTGGGGCTGCTCGGGGCCACCCTCCCAGAGGAGTACGGAGGCGCCGGCGTGTCCCACGTCGCCTACGGCCTGATCGCGCGCGAGGTGGAGGCGGTCGACAGCGGCTACCGTTCGGCCATGAGCGTCCAGTCGTCGCTCGCCATGTATCCCATCTACGCCTTCGGCTCCGAGGAGCAGCGCCGGCGCTTCCTGCCCCCCATGGCTCGAGGCGAACTCATCGGCTGCTTCGGCCTGACAGAGGCCGAGGGGGGCTCCGATCCCGCAGCCATGCGGGTCGCCGCCAAACCCGTCGACGGCGGATACGTCCTGAACGGCTCCAAATACTGGATCACCAACAGCCCCATCGCCGATTTGGCCGTGGTCTGGGCCAAGCTCCCGGACCCTGACGGAAAGCCCGTCATCCGCGGCTTCGTCGTCGAGCGCGGCATGGACGGCTTCTCCACCAACACCATAGAAGGCAAGCTCTCGCTGCGCGCCTCGGTCACCGGCGACATCGGCCTCCAGGACGTCTTCGTTCCCGAAGCCAACCTCCTTCCCGGCGTCAAGGGCCTCCGCGGACCCTTCTCCTGCCTCAACAAGGCCCGCTACGGCATCAGTTGGGGCGCTATGGGCGCCGCCGAATTCTGCTTCCACGCCAGCCGCAGCTATGTCGCCGAGCGCAGCCTGTTCGGCCGCCCCCTCTCGTCCCGCCAGCTGGTGCAAAAGAAGCTGGCGGACATGAGCACCGAGATCGCTCTCGGCTTTGAGGGCGCCTTGGCGCTGGGCCGCCTCCTCGACCAGGGCGCCTGGGTGCCGGAGGCCATCTCCATGATGAAGCGCAACAACTGCGGCCGGGCGCTGGAGATCGCCCGGGTCGCGCGCGACATGCACGGCGGCGCGGGCATCACCGGGGAACTCCACGTTATGCGCCACCTGATGAACCTGGAGACGGTGAACACCTACGAGGGCGCCCACGACGTCCACGCCCTGATCCTGGGCCGCGCCATCACGGGGGAAAGCGCGTTTTAGCCGGCCGCCTTGTCGCTGGACCGCGTAGCCCACCGAGGCCCGTCTGCGGGCACGGTGAACCGCCACACTGGGGCGCGCCGTCGCTCATAAGGTGGGGCCGGGCGCCTAGTTCCCTGGCCGGCGCTGCGAGCTCGCGAGGCTCCGGACCGACCTGACAGACGTACTTTCCCCGAACGAAGCCGCGCGCTGCCCTTGCGGGCCGGGGCGGTTCAGCCTTGGGAGGTCTGCGCCGCCCGGGCCCGCTCCGTCGCGATCCAGCCATCAACGCGCTGCTCCAGCAGGTTCAACGGAACGGGACCGCCCAGCAGCACGGCGTCATGGAAGCGGCGCACGTCGAAACGCGCACCCAGCGCCGTCTCCGCCTTGCGGCGAAGCTCCTTCAGCTTGAGTTCGCCCACCTTGTAGGCCAGCGCCTGGCCGGGCCAGCCGATGTAGCGGTTCAGCTCCGCTTCGATATTGCCGGCCGACAAGGCGGAGTTGTCCGTGAAACAGGCGCGGGCCTGCTCCTTGGTCCAGCCCAGCCAGTGCATGCCGGTGTCCGCCACCAGCCGGCAGGCGCGCCACATCTCGTAGGAAAGCTTCCCGAACCGCTCATAGGGCGTGCGGTACATGCCCATCTCGATGCCCAGGAACTCGGAATAAAGCCCCCAGCCCTCCGTGAATGCGGTGACGTTGGCGTTCCTTCGGAACCAGGGCTGCTCCCCCAGCTCCTGGCTGAGCGCGATCTGCAGGTGGTGCCCCGGTACGGCCTCGTGCACCGTGAGCGCGGGCAGCTCGTACAAGGGGCGCGCGGGCAGGTTCCCCGTATTGACGATGTAGGTTCCGGCCACGCCCAGGGTCGGCGAGCCCTGGTAGTACCGCCCCGTGGTCGAGGCCGCCTCGACCTCCCGCGGCGTCGGCTTCACCGTATAGGGCAGGCGCGGCAGGGTGGCGAACAGGGCGGGCAAGCCGCCGTCCGCCCGCTTGGCCATCTCCGACGCCTTCTCGAGCAGGTCTTCGCGCGATTGCGCATAGAACTGCCGGTCCGAACGCAGAAAGGCGAGGAACTCAGGGAAAGTGCCCTTGAAGCCCGTCTCGCGCATGACCCCGTCCATCTCGGCCCGGATGCGCCGCACCTCCGACTGGCCGAGCGCATGAATCTGGTCGGGGGTCAGGTCGGTGGTGGTGTGGTAGCGGGTCTGGAAGGCGTAGTACCGCTTTCCGTTCGGGAGGCTGGCCGCGCCCACCTGCGCCCGCGCCTTGGGCAGGTACTCGCTCTCGATGAAGCGGAGATAGGCGCGCCGTGCGGGCGCGATCTCGGTCGCCACGATGGCGCGGCCGCGCTCCAGCAGCCGCGCCTTTTCCGCCGCCGCTACGGTCGCGGGCAGGGTGGAGAAGGGCTTGAGCAGCGGGTCCGTCGCGGGCTCAAAGGCGGCCTCGGCGCGCAGCACGCCCAGGGCGCTGTCCACCACGGGCTTGGGCTGGACCCACCCCCCGGCCAGCCCCCGCCGGGCGTTGGCGGTGTTCTCAGCGTAGAGCCGTTCCGCCGCATCGAGGCGGGCGATCCAGGCCTCCGCGTCGCTGACGTCGCGCAGCGTCGTGGTGTCGGCCAGATAGGCCAGCATCTGCCCCGGCCCGCCTTCGAAGTCGATCGCCAGCCGATCGCTGTCGAAGCTCAGGCTCTCCAGCCCCTCCGCCACGATGCGGCTGAGAAAGGCGTGGTTGGTCCGCTCCTCGCCCGCCAGGCTTGCTGTTGGGATCGCGGCCAGCCGCCCCCGAAAGGCCTCCAGCGCCGCTCTGCGCCGGGCATTGGCCGCCGGCGTGGTCTCCGGCAGGCGCGACAGCGCGGCGCGGTCGCCTTCCTGCCCCGCGGCGATCGGATTTTCCCGCCGCTCATAGGCTTCGAAGTCGGCGATCACGCCCTGCAGCGCGGGCGAGCCTTGCGCGTGGGCCGGCGGCGTGGCGGTCAGAACGCCCGCAAAAGCCAGCAGGAGAAGCTTGGAACGCATGCGGAGCCCCGGTGTGCCGCCTCTTGTGTCACCAAGCGAGAGCGTTGTGAACGCCCCCTCGCCCGTGGCAGCATGGGCAGGAGGGGGACGGATCATGAGTTTCTGGAGCCGGCGCAAGCCGATCGACCTGCAGTCGTCGGAGGACGACGGCCCCCCGCTCGCCCGCACTCTCAGCTGGCCGCATCTGGTGGCGCTAGGCGTGGGCGCCATCGTCGGCACCGGGATCCTGACGCTGATCGGCGTGGGTGCGGGCCGGGCAGGCCCCGCGGTGATGATCAGTTTCGCCCTGGCCGGCCTGGTCTGCGCCTGCGCCGCCCTGGCCTACGCCGAACTCGCCACCATGATGCCCGCCTCCGGAGGCGCCTATACCTACAGCTACAGCGTCTTGGGCGAGGGGATCGCCTGGATCGTCGGCTGGAGCCTGATCCTGGAATATTCGCTGGTGGTCAGCGCCGTGGCGGTGGGCTGGAGCGGTTACGCCACCGGCTTCCTGGCCGGCCTGGGCCTCGACCTCCCCACGACGCTCTCCGCCGGGCCGCACGTGGCCGGCGGCCTATTGAACCTGCCTGCGGTCTTCATCATCGCGGTGGTCACCGGCCTGCTGCTGCTGGGCACTCGGGAAAGCGCTACGCTCAACTTCGGCCTGGTGGTCATCAAGATCGCCGCCCTGATCGCCTTTGTGATCCTGGCGCTTCCCTCCTTCGATCCCGGGAACTTCCGCCCCTTCATGCCCTACGGCTTCGGCGCGCCTTTCGTGCAGCAGGGCGTCATGGCGGCGGCGGCCATCATCTTCTTCGCCTTTTACGGCTTTGACGCCATCGCCACCGCGGCCGAAGAAACCAAGCGCCCCGAGCGCGACCTCGCCGTCGGCATCTTAGGCTCCATGGTGGTCTGCACCGCGCTCTATCTGCTGGTCGCCGCGGCCGCGATCGGCGCCCGTCCTTTCGCCACCTTCGCCGAGAGCCCCGAGCCCCTGGCGCTGATTCTCCGGGATCTGGGTCAAGGGCTGGCGGCCCAATGGATCGCCGCCGCCGCCGTGATCGCCCTGCCCACCGTGCTGCTGGCCTTTCTGTTCGGCCAGAGCCGCATATTCCTGGTGATGGCTCGCGACGGCCTGCTGCCCCGCAGTCTCAGCCGGGTCAGCGCCCGGGGCGTGCCGGTGGTCGTGACCGTGTTCACCGCCGTTGTGACGGCCGCCCTCGCCGGCGTGCTTCGCCTGGACGAGCTGGCCTCCCTGGCCAATGCGGGGACGCTCGCCGCCTTCACCGCCGTGGGCGTCTGCCTGGTGGTGCTCCGCCGGCGCGAGCCCGGCCGCCCCCGCCTGTTCCGCGCTCCCGCCTATCTGCTGGTGGGGATCGTCTGCGTGGTCGGCTGCATCACCTTCTTCCTGAGCCTCCGCCTCAGCACCCAGCTCTATTTCCTCCTTTGGAATGGGCTGGGCCTGATCGCCTACCTGCTCTACGGCGCCCGCCGCAGCAGGTTGGCGCTGGCGCGCAGGATGTAGTCAGCGCGCCTGCGAGGCCTTGGCCACCTCGCCCGCCCCCTGAGCCGACCCGCTTCCCGGCACGCTCTCCCGGGAGCGGTCGCCGATCTCGTTCCAGCGGGCCGCCACCTGCTCGGCGGCGTCCGGGCCCGAGCCGATGAACACCCCCTCGGTCAGGGTGACATAGGCCCGCTCGAAAGCGCCGGCCCCTGCGTTCAGGATGGCGCGCGTGGGCGCGTCCTCGCTGACCAGATGCAGCAGCCCGGGCGAAACGCTTTCCGGGGTCAGCAGAGCCAAGGCCTCGGGCGGCATCAGCCCCTGGGTCATCTGCGTGGCCGCGGTGGGCGCCAGACAGTTCACCCGGATGTTCCTCGACGCCCCCTCCAGGGCCAGCGTCTGCATCAGCCCCACCAGGGCCATCTTGGCCGCGCCGTAGTTCGACTGGCCGAAGTTGCCGTACAGTCCGGACGAGGAGGTCGTCATCACCACCCGGCCGTAGCCGGCCTCCCGCATCGGCTCCCACACCGCCTTGGTGCAGTTCACCGCCCCCATGAGGTGCACCTCCACCACCAGCCGGAAGTCGTCCAGATCCATCTTGGCGAAGGTCTTGTCGCGCAGGATCCCCGCATTGTTGACCAGGATGTCGATCCGTCCCCAGGCCGCGAGCGTACGTCCCACCGCGGCCTGCACCTTCGCGAGGTCCGTAACGGAGACCGCCTCCGCCACCGCTTGGCCGCCGCCCGAGCGTATCTCCTCGGCCACGCCTTCGGCGCCGCGCACGTCCATCACCACGACCTTGGCGCCCCGCGAGGCCAGCGCCAGCGCATGCGCCCGCCCTAGACCGCCGCCGGCCCCGGTCACGATGGCCGTTCTTCCGTCAAACCTGATCATGCCAGGTCTCTTGCGCGCCGCCGTCCGGTTGTGAAGAGGGTTGGGCATGAACGCCCTCAACCCCGCCGCTCCTCAAGACGCCCCCACATTCTCCGACATCGAAGCCGCCGCGGAGCGCCTCCGGGGCCATGCGGTCGTGACCCCGCTCCTGGAGAACGCCGCCCTGAACGAACGCGCGGGCGGGCGCGTGCTGATCAAGCCCGAGAACCTCCAGCGCACCGGCACCTTCAAGTTCCGCGGCGCCTTTAGCCGCATGAGCCGGCTCTCGCCCGACGAGCTCCGCCGCGGCGTGGCCGCGTACAGCTCGGGCAACCATGCCCAGGGCGTGCCCGCGGCGGGCGCCATCCTGGGCGCGCCCACCGTTATCGTTATGCCGGCGGACAGCCCGACGGTGAAGGTGGAGGGCGCCCGCCGCCTCGGTGCGGAGGTGATCTTCTACGACCGCTGGACGGAGAAGCGCGAAGAGATCGGCGCCAAGCTGGCCCGCGACCGCGGCATGACCCTGGTGCCCCCCTACGAACACCCCGACATCATCGCGGGCCAGGGCACGGCCGGGCTGGAGATGGCCCGCCAGGCGGAGGCGGTCGGGGCCAGGCTGGAGGCGGTCCTGGTGTGTACGGGCGGGGGCGGGCTCACGGCCGGTGTCGCTCTGGCGATGGAGGCGCTCTCCCCCGACACGGCCGTCTATAGCGTGGAGCCTCAGGGGTTCGACGACACCCGGCGTTCGCTGGAAGCCGGCCAGCGCGTCGGCAACGATCCCAGGGCGCGCTCCATCTGCGACGCCCTGCTCGCGCCCGAGCCCGGCCGGCTGACCTTCTCGGTCAACGCTCGGCTGCTGAAAGGCGGCCTGGTCGTCACCGACACGGAGGTGGCGGACGCCATGCGCTACGCCTTCGCCCACCTCAAGCTGGTGCTGGAGCCTGGCGGGGCGGTCACCCTGGCCGCCATCCTGTCCGGCAAGCTGCCTACGGCCGGGCGCACGGTCGGAATCGTCTGCTCCGGCGGCAACGTGGACCCCGAGCTGTTCGCCCGGATCCTCGCCGGGGAGCTTTAGCCCGGACCCAGTCGGCCCCACCCTCGCCCTATGCCGTGGGCGAGGGCGCAGTGACGGTGCTCACGCTGAGCTCCGATCCTCGCCCTGCCTGACGGGCCGACCTTGGTCACCAGCCGTAGTTCAGCCGGGCGTAGACGAAGCGGCCGTTGAACCCGAAGGGCGAGTACTGGGAGAAGGCCACCGCATTGGTGGCGTTGACGTGCGGGAAGTTGATGTTGGGATACTTGTCGAAGACGTTGTCCACTCCGATCGCCAAGCCCAGCCCGAACGGGAAACGGTATCGCCCTTCCAGGTCGAGCAACTGCTGGTCGCCGGTGATGATGTCCAACGAGCCGTTGGCCGCAGTGCCCGGCTGCAGCGCGCTTCCGTAGTGGGTGAGTCTGACCGTCCCGCCCAAAGGCCCGTTGTCCCAGTCTGTGCTCAAGACCAGCTTCTCCCTGGGCGTGCCCTGCTCGAAGGTGAGGCTTTGGACTCTCCCGAAGATAACCGGCGGCGCGGGAAGCGTGGACAGGGCGTTGCTGGTGGGCACCCGCGTCACGTCTGTCTCGTTGACGTTGGCCGCCACGATGAATTCGAAGTTCCCGGCCGTTTCAGCCTCCAGTCGCCAGCGCGCGACCAGGTCGACGCCCTTGGTCTCGGTGTCCACCCCATTGATGAAGAAGCGGGCCGTGGAGGCGCCGAACGGCTGGAGCAGGCGGAAGATCTCACGCTGGGTCGGCGTGCCCGTCGCGATGCCCTGGATGTTCTCCGACAACACGATGCGGTTGGTCACGTCGATGCGGTAGGCGTCCACGGTGAGCTCGAACCGCCCACGCCGGAAGACCGTGCCGAGTGCGTAGTTCACCGACTCCTCAGGCTCGAGAGGACGGGAGCCGAGCACTTGCGCCGTTGGGCTCGTGGCGGGGAAGGTGCCGATCTCGAACGGCAGTCCGTTGATGAAGTTGGTGGAGGTGGCGGTGAAGAAGGCCTGCTGCAGACCGGGCGCGCGGAAACCTGTCGTCAGGGAGCCGCGGACCGCGACAGCGGGGGTGAAGTCGTATCGCGCGGAAAGGCGGCCGGTGCTGGTGGAACCGAAGTCGGAATAGCTCTCGACGCGCCCGGACGCCGCAGTCAGGAACTGAGGCGTGATCTGGGCCTCCACATCGACGTAGGCGCCCACGTTGGAGCGGTCCACGTCCACCTCGTTGGAAGGTAAAAAGCCAGGAAAGCCCTGGGCGCCCTGGGCTCCCGGGAAAGGGCCGCGATCATAGGAGGCAGGCTCGCCGGCGCGAATTCCGTAGGTTTCGCGACGGCTCTCCAGGCCGAAGGCCAGGTTCACCGGCTCGGCGAGCCCCACTTCGAAGCGGCGCACGAAGTCCAGGCCGAGCACGATCTGGTCATAGGTGAGGCCGCCGGAATCGAAGCTGGTGGGAGAAGCCGCCCCGCGCGAGACATTGACCGAGTTCTCGGTGCGGTAGTCGATCTCGTTGCGGCCGTACACGAGGTTGAGATCGACGTCGAAGCCGGCCACCTGCCCGCGCACGCCGGCCGCTGCGGTGTAGTCGTCGATCGTGCTGGCGATCTTGGGCAGGAAGCCGTTGGGATAGATGGCGGGCACGTTGCGCGGGTCCCCGACGATTCGGGGGAAGGCTGCGCTTTCTCCTTCGCGGTGCTGATATCCCGCCCAGCCGTAGACTTCATACCCGCCGGCCAAGGGGAGCCCGGCGTTCAGGTAGAGGGTGGCGTCCTCGACGCGCGGATCGCCATAGCGCGAGGTGATGCGGGGCGGGTTGACCCGAACGTCAAGGTCTCCGCGGCTGGTGGGCTCGCGGTCGCGGTATTCAGCCGAGACGGTCACAAAGCCGTCAGCTCCGAGCGGCAGCCCCTGCCAGCCGGAGACGGTGACCGTGGTCCCGTCATTCTCCTCGCGGCCCTCTGGGATTCGGAAGGTGTCCACCGTGGTGCGGTACTGGCCGACGGTGGCGGTGACTCCGCCGCCTGAGCGCTCCTCCCTCAGCCGGATGTTGATCACCCCTGCGATCGCATCGGAGCCGTACAAAGCCGAGGCCCCCTCGCGCAGCACCTCGACCCGGTCGATCGCTGAGGTGGGAATGGCGTTCAGGTCGACGGCCGCCGAGCCGCGGCCGATGGAGCCGTTGACGTTGACCAGCGCCGTTTGGTGCCGCCGGGCGGAGTTGACCAGGACCAGCGTCTGGTCCGGGGCGAGCCCGCGAAGGGTGGCCGGCCGGATGACGTCGGTGGCGTCGGTGATCGCCGGTCGGGGAAAATTGACCGAGGGCGTTGTGACGGAGAGCGCCTCGGCCAGCTCGGTGGTGCCCTGCTCGGCCAGCGCTTCGGCGGTGACCACGTCCACAGGCGCCACCGTCTCCAGCCGGGAGCGGCCAGGCGCCCGGCTGCCGGTGACGACGACCTCGTCGACCTCGGCGGGCGCATCGTCCCCGCCGTCGTCGGGGGGCGATGCGCGCGGACCGGCCGCGGCGCCCTGGTTGCCGGCGTCTTGGGCCCAGACGGGGGCGGCCAACAGAAGCGGCAGGGCGGAAACAACAGTGAACAGGGCTGCTCGAGTGATCATGGGCTCCTCGTAGGGCCGAAACGTGAGTCTCGCGCCGACGAGCACCAGCCCACAAGCCTGACAGCTTGGCAATGGGTGAGTCCGCCTGTCCTTGTCAGGATGGTGGGGTCACGCCGGGGCGTGGTGGATCGAGCAAGCTGTGATGAGGGGAGATGGGCCCCTGAGAGGGAGTTGACGGCGTGTTTGTCGCAGCGCGTGCCGGGGCGGAGTTCCTGTTCAGCCTTAGAACCAGCCCCGCTTCTTGAACCACAGCAGGGGCGCCACGCCCGTGAGCACGATGACGGTCAGGGCGGCGGGGTAGCCCCAGCGTTCGTTCAGCTCCGGCATGAACTCGAAATTCATGCCCCAGATCGACGCCAACAGGGTGGGCGGCAGAAAGGCCGCCCCTGCCACGGTCAGCGCCTTGATGACGTTGTTCTGGGTGTTGTTGATAAAGCCCAGGGTGGCGTCCAGGAGAAAGCTCACGTTTCCCGTTTCGAACGAGGCCTGGTCCAATAGGAACTGCACGTCGCGCGAAATCTCCGCCACCCGCTCCTTGCGTCCCGGATCGCCGCTCATCTGCGGCGCCAGCGTCGCATAGCTGAGCAGCCGCGCCAGGCTGACCAGGCTCTCGCGGATGTCGGCGTTGATCACCTGGGCGCGGCCCAGCACCCGCAAGGCGGCGTTGAAGTCGGTCGGCGTGGGCGCGAACACCTCCTTCGACAGCACGTCCACCTCCGAAGCTGTGCGCTCCAGCACCTGCGAGGCGCGATTCACGACGGCGTCCACCAAGTTCAGCAGGGTGGTCGCGCCCTCAGGGCAGAGCCGCGCGTTGCGAGCGGCCTCGGCCGTGAAGATGGAAAAGGCGCGGGGCTCGATGTAGCGCAAGGTGATCAAACGCTCGCCCGCAAGAACAAAGGTCACCGGACCGATCTCCGGGTATTCGGTGTCGGCGTTGATCAGGACCATGATGGTCATGAAGGTGGCGCCGCCCTCCTGATACAGGCGGCTGGACGGCTCCAGCTCCCGCATCTCCTCGGGCGTGGGGATGCTCAGCGCCAGGTCGCGCTCGACCCGCAGTTCTTCCTCCCGCGTGGGCTGGACGAGGTCGATCCAGGAGGCGTCCTCCGGCAGGCGCCAGTTCGCCAAGTCGGCGGGAGCGGTTTCGACCTCCGCCAGTGCGGAGCGCACGAACTTCAGCATGGGGCCGCTCCGTGGCCCGGAGCGACGAGTCCGTCAACCAGGCTTAGCGC